>DQIA01000113.1:0-3469 GCA_003525905.1 Clostridiales bacterium | reverse complement strand
CACTTTCCTTCCCTCCGAGACTTGCGGCTAGGCAGATTTTTTGGCAGTCTGAAGCGGACAGGTCAATCTGACCTGTCCGCTTTTTCATATGCTGTGCCTGCTTTTGCGGCATTGCGGCCGGAGCGACCAGTCTTGCAGAACGGCAGCGTCCTCATTTCCCGCACACGCCTGTTCCGGCGCGTGCGGTTTTTGTGCTGTGGAAATCGGTCAAAACGGATCGAATTCTGTAACCGGATGGAATAACATGCAAAATGCACAAGTAATACGCCCGTGTATTGTGCAAAACAGAAAACTGAATTTTTAATTTAATTTCAGGATTGACAAATTTTAGACATGGTGTATAATGAAGCCAGAAAAACGAACTACCAATTTGTTAAAAACACAAAAATGAATTTAATATTGACGGGAGATTGAATGGCGGCTACAATACTTCTATACAGCATAAACAGCAGATCGCTCGTGATGATAAAACTGGAGGAAGTATGATATGAACACATTTCGCCTGAAGCGCAATTTGGACGAGGCCGTTTACGAACAGATCCTCTCCAGCATTTTTGAAGGAAAGTTCCATTCCGGCGAGCAGGTGCAGATCGAACGTCTTTGCGAACAGTATGAGATCAGCCGCACGCCGGTCATCCAGGCCCTCAAGCGCCTGGCCACGGACGGCATCGTGGAGACCTCCCCGACCGGTAAGTTCTTTTTCCCCGCCGCGGACGAACGGCGTGTGCGGGATATGATGGAGATGCGCCTGTTCTTCGAGGTCGGCGCTGCAAACCTCATCTGCGACATCGGCGAGCCCGCTATGGATTACCGTATCGCCGAGTGTGAGGAGGAGTGCAGCCGCTCCCAGGAGAGCGGCGACAGCTACCGCTCCAGTATGGCGGATATGAAGCTGCACCGTATGATCGTCGCCTGCGCGCGCAATTCCTACATGACGGAGCTGTACAACCGCGTGCAGAACAACTGCGTCACGCTGAATTACCTGAACCTCAAGGGCGTGGCAGTCGTTTCGCAGGAGGCCGTCGATCACCACAGGATGATCTGCGACGCCCTCCGCCGCCTCGACCGCGCTGCCCTCGTCAGTGCCATCACCACCCATGTGCGGTATGTGGAGGAGCAGATCATCCGCAATATCCGCGAAAATGAGCAGTCAACGTAGACCTGTTTTGTGCACGGCAGGCCTCGCTGATGATAGATGAAAACCAATTCAGAAAAGACGACAAGTCTATCAGGAGGAAGAAATATGAGCACCATGCGTAAGACCAAGGGTTCCGGCGTTATGCCTGCCGTGATGACTTTCTGGAATGCTGACGAGAGCTTCAACCAGAAAGAGACCGAGCGCTATATCCAGTGGGTTTTGGACTGCGGCGCACACAGCCTCTCCGTGACCGGCTCCACCGGTGAGAACATCTCCATGAGCGACGATGAGCAGAAGAAGATCATCGAGTGCCTCGTGAAGTTCGTCGACCATCAGGTCCCCGTTTATCCCGGCACCGGCAAGTATGGCACCGCGCAGACCATCGAGATGACGAAGTTCGCACAGAAGTGCGGCGCCGAGGGCGCGCTGGTCATCATGCCGTATTACCTCATCCCGCACAAGAGAGCTGTCGTAAACCACTTCAAGAAGCTCCGCGAGGCTGTCGGCGATGATTTCGACATCATCCTTTACAACAACCCCCGTTTCTGCGGCTATCAGTTCGAGCCGATCGAGCTGAAGGAGCTGGCAGAGCAGGGCATCATCAACGGCGTGAAGCTGGCTGACGGCCGCGCCAGCTACATCCAGGGCATGAAGCACTACTGCCCGGACGGCATCACCGCCCTCTATGGCCATGACTACGAGCCGCTGCCCGCCTTCTTCGCCGGCGCTGACGGCTGGCTGTCCGGCCTGCCCGGCATCTTCCCGAAGTTCTGCGTCGACCTGTTCAACCTCTGCACCGTGCAGCAGGATGCTCCGGCCGCCCGCAAGCTGTGGGATAAGATGCAGGACTTCATCGACTACTTCATCACCTACAGCAACAACGATCCGCACTGGCACGAGGTCTTCAAGTATGTCCTCAAGTGCTTCGGCTTCGACGCCGGTCTGCCCCGTATGCCGCTGGGCGACCTGCTGCCCGAGGAGAAGAAGAAGGTCGACGCTCTGCTGGCCGACATGGACGTCACCATCAAGGCGACCAACCTCATTAAGTAAGTCATCACCTTTCTCACACCCCGCGCCGGAGGATCGGACCCCGCTTCTCCGGCGCGGGGGATACCCCTTGCAGGCAATGATCCCAGACCCCACTATCAAGAGAATAAAAGGAGCGTCATGAAATGAAGAAGTTTTCGAAACTGATCGCGCTGGTCCTCGTACTCTCGCTGGTATTTGCTTTCACCGCCTGCGGCAAGGGCGGCAGTGACGATACCATCAAGCTCGGCATCCTCTGCTCCCTGACGGGCAACTCCCAGACGAACGGCGGCTATGCCCAGCAGGGCGCCAAGATGGCCGTGGAAGAAATCAATGCTGCTGGCGGCATCAACGGCAAGCAGATCGAGCTCGTCATCGAGGATGACGGCGGCAAGGCCGACACGGCCATCAACGCCTATAACAAGCTCCAGAGCCAGAAGGTCGTCGCTATCGTCGGCCCGATGCTCAGCTCCCTCGCACTGGCCATGGACCAGAACGTCCAGACCGGCAAGATCCCCCTCCTCATCGGTGCAACGAGCGCCGCTCTGACTGACAACATCGACAATCCCTATTTCCACCGTCTGCGCTGCTCCGACACCATCATGGCGGAGGTCGCGGCGTCCTATGCCGTCTCCAACTACGGTGCCAAGAAGATCGGTATCTTCTACTGCAGCGATGACTACGGCTCCGGCGCGATGCACACCATCACGAAGTGGTGCGATGCCAACGGTGTGGAATACTACGAAGCCGGCCACAACGCCGGTGATAAGGACCTCAGCACGCAGATCCTCAAGGTCAAGGAAGAGAACTGCGACGTGGTCATCATGTGGGCCCATGACGACGAGTGCGCCCTGGCTGCCCGCCAGTTCTATGAGCAGGGCCTGAACCTGCCCGTCATCAGCTCCACGACCATCGCGACCCCGCAGGTCTACTCCCTGTGCAACGCCGAGTGGATCGAGGGCTGGAACTATGTGACCGACTTCATCGCCGAGAACCCCTCTGAGCTCGTTCAGACCTTCTCGAAGAACTATGACGAGAAGTACGGCTCCACGCCGGAGATCTATGCCGCAACGTACTACAACGGCGTCTATGCCTTTGCCGACGCTGCCAAGCGCGCGACCTCTCTGGAGTCTGCTGACCTCTGCGAGGCCCTGAAGACCATCAACCTCGACACGCTCTACGGTGTTTACACGGCCAACGACAAGCGTGAGCTTGCCCATACCGCCATCATCGGTGTGATGAAGAATCTGGTGCCGTCCTATCAGGATCAGGTCACCATGGATTAATACTGATTCCTGATTAAAA
>DQIA01000035.1:5554-21286 GCA_003525905.1 Clostridiales bacterium | reverse complement strand
CAATCTCGGGAAGGCACTCGCAGATTGTACAGGCCGCCGTTGAAACAGCATGCACCGATTGCGTCTGTAGCGGCGGTCAGTGACCGCCTGGTAAGCACTAACAGGCGGTACACGGCATCGTTAAAATGGTGAATGCCCCCGAATTGTCATTCCGAGGAGCGAAGCGACGTGGGAATCTCGTGCAGGCAGTTACGATTTCGCCGGGGTCTCCCTGTTATTCAACCGGGTACTGCGAGATTGCACCCCAAGGGCACTTCCTCGCGCTGCGCGCTCAGGGCGCCACGTCGGCCTTTGGCCTCCTCGCAATGACAAACTTGGGGGGGCTTACGCCATAGAATCCATGCCACTGATATTGCAAGTCCGCAAGGCGCTCCCTGAGCGCCGCTACAGACGCAATTGGTGCTCACCATTTTATCGGCAGCCTGTGCCGACCGACAGCAGTGCGCCGGGAGCGGCATGCCGCTCCCCTACAACGCACTGCCGCTCCCCGTCTCTTGCAATTTTACGATCAAAACAGCCGTGCTGCGGTTTCTCCCGCAGCACGGCTGTTTGCAACATCTTATTTCACATCGGCATTGATGCCGTGCTCGTCGAAGGCACGCAGCAGCAGGTCCATATCGGACGGGATGGAGATCGGCTCGCCGCAGGCCTTGATGGCATTGGCGACGTCCTTCAGGCCGTTGCCGGTCACGACGGACACGACCGTCGCGTCCTTCGGCAGGACGCCCTGCTCGCACAGCTTCTTCACACCGGCCGTGCCGGTCACACCGGCGGGCTCGCCGAACACGCCGCAGGTGCGGCCGAGCAGCTTCTGCGCCGCCATGATCTCGGCGTCGGAGACATTCACGACCAGGCCGTTCGACTCGCGGATGGCCATGAGCGCCTTGTCCGCATTGCGCGGCACGCCGACAGCGATGGAGTCGGCCAGCGTGTTCTCTTCCATGGGTTCCCACGGGCGATTTTCCGCAATGGCGCGGTTGATGGGGCAGCAGCCCTCGGCCTGCGCGGAGATGAGGCGCGGCAGACGGTCGATGAGGCCGACGGCATGAAGGTCCTTCAGGCCCTTCCATAGACCGGCGATCGTGCAGCCGTCGCCGACGGAGATGGCGATGAAGTCCGGCATCTGCCAGTCGAGCTGCTCGGCGATCTCATAGGCGACGGTCTTCTTGCCCTCGGAGAGGTAGGGGTTGATGGCTGCATTGCGGTTGTACCAGCCCCAGCGGTCAATGGCCTGCTTCGACAGCTCAAACGTGTCCTCATAGCTGCCCTGCACGGAGATGACGGTCGCGCCGAACGTCATGAGCTGGGCGACCTTGCCCTTCGGCGCGCGGGAGGGGACGAAAATAAACGTCTGGAGCCCGGCGGCCGCAGCGTTGCCCGCGAGGGACGAGGCAGCGTTGCCCGTGGACGAGCAGGCGATGACATGCGCGCCTGCCTCCTGCGCCTTGGCGACGGCCATGGCGGAGGCGCGGTCCTTCAGCGAGGCTGTGGGGTTCTGGCCGTCGTCCTTGACCCAGAGCTTCGCAATGCCGAGCTCCTTTGCAAGGCGGTCGGCCTCATACAGCGGCGACCAGCCGACGCGCAGTGGGGGCGCGGGCGTCTCCGGCTCGACGGGCAGCAGCTCACGGTAGCGCCACATGGAGCGCTCCGTGCGGTTCTTCAGCGTCTCGCGGGTCAGGACGGTCCTGATCCGGTCATAATCATAGATGATGTCGAGGATGCCGCCGCATTCGCAGTTCGTCAGATTCGGAACGGCGGGATATTCCCGGCCGCAGCGCACGCAGCGGCCGCATTTTACATGGTTCATCGCTTCGGTTCCTTTCTCCGGGCTTTCCGGTCGTGTTTTTCCAGAGCTCGTTTCATCCGCGCACGGCGGCGCTCGTCCCGGCGGCGCTGCCGGGGGTACCATTCATAGAACTGCTCGTCGCCGACAAGGGCGTGCAGCCGGTCCAGCTCCCGGCGGCGCAGGATCGCAGCCAGCAGGACGGTCAGCAGCACAAAGTAAAGCGCCAGCGCCGGCAGAAACAGCGCGCCGAGCTTTTTGGCGTTCAGAAAGATCGCCGCGGCGATCAGAACATTGCCGATGGACGCCGCTAGGATCAGCGCGACCTGCACGGCCGGGATGAGCGGCGCGAGCGCATCGCGCAGACAGTTCCGGAATGGTTTCATGGGGCCTCCGTGGGTGAAAAACCGTGCCGGAGCGGGATGACCCACCCCGGCACGGGCTGATTGTCAAAATTCTAAGATTCTAAAGCAGCACTGCATAATTCAGCAAGAGCATTCGTCGAGAGATTTTTTGTCGAGACAAGGTTTGAAAAGTGCAGATGTACTTTGTGTACCCGCAAGGGGCATGCCGCATCCGTAAGGCGGCAAAGCCGCCAACGGCTGCGCAATACCTCAAACTTTTCGAACCGATGGATCGGCGAAAAATATCCGGCGAAGGCCGAAGCTGCAATTGTGCGGGGTTGCCCTAATTACAGAGTCTTGAGGATGCCGACCTCGTCGTTGAAGGCATCGATGAGCGCATCGAGGTCCTTCGCCTGTGCATGGACGGCGTCCCAGGTGCCCTTCGTGTCGTACCACTGGGCGTTGAGGTCTTCGACGTTCATGCCCTGCTGCTCGACCCAGGTGTAATACTTCAGGTTGTGCACGCGCTTGCGCTCCGTGTAGGTCAGCTCGAGCATGCTGTCGGTCTTCAGGCCGAGCATATGCAGCGCATGGTCCTTCTCGGCCTCGAAGGCGGAGTAGGCGCCGTGCTGGGCGTTGAGCTCTTCCACGCGGGACTTGTACATGACGGCGGAGTCCGTCAGGACGGTGACAACGACGTCGTCCTCGGTCAGCTCATAGTACTTGGCCATCTTGATGCAGCACAGCACGTTGGCGATGCCGGAGATGCCCATCCAGGTGAACTTCTCGATCTGCTCGTCCGTCATGCCGAGGGACTTCAGGTACTCCTGACCCTCCTTGCAGTTGAACAGACGCAGCAGGCGCTGGGAGTCCTCGTCGTCGATGGCGATGGCCATGTCGGTGTTCTTCACGTTATGGACCCAGGGAATGTGCTTGTCGCCGATACCCTCGATGCGGTGGCCGCCGAAGCCGTTGTCCAGAATGGTCGGGCACTGCAGGGCCTCGCCGACGGCGAGCTTCATGCCGGGATAGCGCTCCTTCAGCAGGTCGCCGGAGGACATCGTGCCGGCGGAGCCGGAGGTGAAGCAGGCACCGGCCAGACGCTGGCCGGGCTTTTTCACGGCCTCGAACAGATCGGCCAGGGCGTAGCCCGTGACATTGTAGTGCCACAGCGGGTTGCCCATTTCAGCAAACTGGTTGAAGATCATCATGGACGGATCCTTCTTCAGCTCCCACGTCTTGTCGAAGATCTCCTTGACGTTGGACTCACAGCCCGGCGTGGCGATGATCTGACCGGCGATGGACTTCAGCCAGTCAAAGCGCTCCTTGGACATATCCTGCGGCAGGATGGCGACGGAGTCGCAGGCCAGCAGCTTGGAGTTGAAGGCGCCGCCGCGGCAGTAGTTGCCGGTGGACGGCCACACGGCATGATGATAGGTGGCGTCGAACTGACCGGTCACAAGGCGCGGAGCCAGGCAGCCGAACGAAGCGCCGACCTTATGGCAGCCCGTGGGGAACCACTTGCCGGACATGGCAAGGATGCGGCACGGCACGCCGGACAGGCTGGAGGAGATCTCCACATAATTCGGGGTGTGCTGATACAGACCGCCGAACTCCTTGGCCTCGTTGTGCCAGGAAATGCGGAACAGGTTGACGGGGTCGACGTCCCACAGGCCGGTATGGGTCAGCTTTTCCTTGATTTTCTCCGGGATGAGATCCGGATTCTGCATCTGCGCGATGGTCGGGATGATGATGTGGTTTTCCTTGGCCTTCTCGATGTTGTGCTTCAGGCCTTCCTTGTTGATGCGAAGATCAATCATTGCTCTTTCCTCCAGTTTTTACGTCAAGATAAGAATATAGCGTGTATTTGGAAATGCCAAAATGTTTCGCGATCTTGTCGCCGGATTTTGTGACGAGCAGCGCGCCGTGCTCATTGAGGAAATGGATGGCGCGCACCTTGTCCTCCTTGCTCATCAGGGCGACCGGCTTGCCGATGAGGCGGTCGGACTGCTCGATGAGATCGTCGAGCAGGTCGTTGACATTGTGCGTGATGCGGGGCGTCTCCTCCCCGGCGGGGTGGGCGGACGTCAGCCCGGCGAGCGCCTGCTCGGCCATGGCCAGCGCGGAAATATCAAAGTTGATGCAGAAAATGGCGCACACGCGCCCGGATTCGTCGCGGATGTAGATAGACGACGATTTCAGCAGCTTGCCGTCCGGCGTGCGGGTGAGATAGCACAGCTGGTCCTCCGGCGCGCGGCCGTCCTTGCCGAGCTGCTCGAGCACGACCTGTGAGGGACCGTCGCCGAGCTTGCGGCCGGAGACATGGCCGTTTTCAATGGCCACGACAGAGTGTGATGTACTGCGCTCCGAGATCTCGTGCACAACGACCTCGCAGTTGCTTCCAAACTGCGCCGCGAGGCCTCTCGCCATTTGGCGGAGCGTTTCCAGTTCATTCGGTTTCAGCAATCGCAGCGCCCCTTTCTTTTTTGGGGGAAAACTCTGAAGAAATCCTCTGCGGCGGATGCCGGAGCTTTTCCGCCGATCCATCGGTTCGGGGAACTTGAAATACACAAAGTATTCCTGCGTTCCCCAAACCTCGCCTCGACGAAAAATCTCTCGCCCTCCGCTCTTGCTGATTTCTTCCGAGCTTCCCTGTTGGGAAAACTCTGAAGAAATCCTCTGCGGCAGATGCCGGATATTTTCTGCCAATTCATCGGTTTGGAAGGCTTGGAGTACACAAAGTACGCCTGCGCTTTCCAAACCTCGCCTCGACGAAAAATCTCTCGCCCTCCGCTCTTGCTGATTTCTTCCGAGCTTCCCTGTTGGGAAACTCTGAAGAAATCCCTCACGCATACTGCCCGCTGTCAGGCTTGTCATTGCGAGGCCCCGCAAGGGGCCGTGGCAATCTCGCGGGATCATTCCGGATTTTTGAGGATCCCCGGCGAATACGAAATATGGTGCCTGAGAGCCCCACGCCGCTTCGCTCCTCGGGATGACGAACTTCCGGTTTTTGCCGGTCAGAGCGTCCCTATTTGGATTTTCCTGACCCTATGATACCATTATAGCCGGGAGAAATCAATTGTTTTTTCCAAAATTTTTTTGTTTTGAAAAAAATTTGTTTGACTTCTGTGCAGGATATGGTAAGATAGGAGCAGAGAACCGCAGACTGCCTGCATATCCGCACTGCGGTACGGAATGAATAGATAATGGAGGGTACCACGATGGATTTTGAAGCAATCAAACGTGCGGCCGAGGGCTATCGTGCCGACATGAGCCGTTTCCTGCGGGACATGATCGCCATCCCCAGTGAAAGCTGCGAAGAAAAGGGCGTCGTCATGCGCATCAAGCAGGAGCTGGAGAAGCTCGGCTATGACAGGGTCGAGATCGATCAGCTTGGCAACGTCATCGGCTGGATGGGCACGGGCGAGAAGATCATCGCCATCGATTCCCACATCGATACCGTCGGCATCGGCAACCGCGCCAACTGGACGAACGACCCCTATGAGGGCTATGAGACGGACGACATCATCTACGGACGCGGCGGCTCCGACCAGGAGGGCGGCATGGCCTCCGCTGCCTACGGCGCGAAGATCATGAAGGACCTTGGTCTCATCCCCGAGGGCTATAAGATCATGGTCGTCGGCTCCGTGCAGGAGGAGGACTGCGACGGCATGTGCTGGCAGTCCATCGTCAATGAATATTTCAAAGGACCGGAGGATGCCCGCAGCAAGATCGAGTTCGTCATCTCCACCGAGCCGACGGACGGCGGCATCTATCGCGGCCACCGCGGCCGTATGGAGATCCGCGTCGACATGCACGGTGTCTCCTGCCACGGCTCCGCTCCGGAGCGCGGTGACAACGCCATCCACAAGATGGCCGAGGTCCTGCTGAACGTCCGCGACCTCAACGAGAACGACGCCGCCGATGACAAGGAGATCAAGGGCCTTGTCAAGATGCTCGACCCGAAGTACAACCCCGAGCATTGGGAAGACGCGCGCTTCCTCGGCCGCGGCACCTGCACGACGTCGCAGATCTTCTACACGTCCCCGTCCCGCTGCGCCGTTGCGGACTCCTGCTCCATCTCCATCGACCGCCGTATGACGGCAGGTGAGACCTACCAGTCCTGCCTGAAGGAGATCGAGGACCTGCCCGCCTGCAAGAAGTATGCCAAGGACGTCAAGGTTTCGATGTATATGTACGACCGTCCCGCATGGACCGGCCACGTCTATGAGACCGAGTGCTTCTTCCCGACGTGGATCAACAAGGAATCCGCCGCCCATGTGCAGGCCCTTGTCGATGCGCACCACGCTCTGTGGGGCGACAAGCGCCTCTGGGCCGACGAGACCGCGCGCTCCAAGCGCGAAGGCCGCCCGCTGACCGACAAGTGGACGTTCTCCACGAACGGCGTTTCCATCCAGGGCCGCTACGGCATCCCGTGCGTCGGCTTTGGCCCCGGCGCCGAGTCGCAGGCCCATGCGCCGAACGAGATCACCTGGAAGCAGGACCTCGTCGTCTGCGCCGCGCTCTATGCCGCCGTTCCCGGTCTGTACAAGCCCGAAAACAAGATCACCGAGGCCGAGTTCCGTCAGGAGCTGACCGGCAACGACATCAAGTGATTTTTCCGTCCATCCGATAAAAAGCAAGCCCGGCTGAGCCGGGCTTCCGACCAACCAAAATATGAAATAGGAGAACGATCATGAGCAAGACTGTTGAACTGGCAAGACACCTCGAAAAGCTCCACATCAATAACATGTATAAAACCGATTTCTACTGGACGTGGGACAAGACGGACGACGAGATCGACGCCGTCTTCACCGTGGCCGACGCCCTGCGCGACCTGCGCGAGCGCAACAAGTCCACGAAGGTCTTCAATTCCGGCCTTGGCATCTCCCTGTTCCGCGACAACTCCACCCGTACCCGCTTCTCCTTCGCCTCTGCGTGCAACCTGCTGGGTCTCGAGGAGCAGGTCCTCGATGAGAAGAAATCCCAGATCGCCCACGGCGAGACCGTCCGCGAGACTGCGAACATGGTCTCCTTCATGGCCGACGTCATCGGCATCCGCGACGATATGTACATCCATCAGGGCCACGAGTACCAGAAGACGTTCATGGACGCGCTGGAAGAGGGCTACCGCGACGGCATTCTCGAGCAGCGCCCGACGCTCGTGAACCTGCAGTGCGACGTCGACCATCCGACGCAGTGCATGGCCGACATGCTGCATGTCATCCACTACTTCGGCGGCGTTGAGAACCTGAAGGGCAAGAAGGTCGCCATGACGTGGGCCTATTCCCCGTCCTACGGCAAGCCGCTGTCTGTTCCGCAGGGCGTCATCGGCCTGTTCACCCGCTTCGGCATGGATGTCACGCTGGCCCATCCGGAGGGCTATGACGTCTTCCCCGAGGTCGAGGAGATCGCCCGTAAGAACTGCGAGAAGTACGGCTCCAAGTTCCACAAGACGAACGACATGAAGGAAGCCTTTAAGGACGCCGATATCGTCTATCCGAAGTCCTGGGCTCCGTTCCAGGCTATGGAAAGACGCTCCGAGCTCTATGTCAAGGGCGACCAGAAGGGCATCGACGAGCTGGAGAAGGAGCTCCTCGCGCAGAACGCCGAGCACAAGGACTGGACCTGCAGCGAGGAGATGATGAAGCTCACGAAGGACGGCAAGGCGCTGTATCTGCACTGCCTGCCCGCCGACATCTCCGGCCTGAGCTGCCCGGAGGGCGAGGTCGACAACTCCGTGTTTGACCGCTATCTCGTGCCGCTGTACAAGCAGGCCTCCTTCAAGCCGTATATCATCGCCGCCATGATCTTCCTGGCGCAGGTCAAGGACCCCGTCAAGGCTCTCATGGAGCTCGACGCTGCCGACAACAAGCGCAAGATGTTCTGAGCCGCACAGCAGGAGGATAATTACCATGGGAAAACGCATCGTCATCGCGCTGGGCGGCAATGCGCTGGGCAGCACGCCCTATGAGCAGCTCGCCCTCGTCACGGAAACGGCAAAGCCGATCGTGGATCTCATCGAGCAGGGCAACGAGGTCGTCATTGCGCACGGCAACGGCCCGCAGGTCGGTATGATCAATCTGGGCATGGCCACGGCCGCCGAGGCCGGCGCCATCAAGTCCGATATGCCCTTCCCCGAGTGCGGCGCCATGAGCCAGGGCTACATCGGCTATCACCTGCAGAACGCCATCGGCAACGAGCTTGCCGCGCGCGGCCTGCAGAAGGACGTCGCCACCGTCGTCACGCAGGTGCTGGTGGACGAGAACGATCCCGCCTTCCGGAAGCCCACGAAGCCCGTCGGCGCGTTCTATGACAAGGCCACGGCCGAGCGTATCGCCGCCGAAAAGGGCTACACCATGGTCGAGGACGCGGGCCGCGGCTACCGCCAGGTCGTTCCCTCACCGAAGCCCGTGGACGTCATCGAAAAGAACACCGTCCGCGCCCTGATCAACGGCGGCTGCGTCGTGATCACGGTCGGCGGCGGCGGCATCCCCGTTGTGCGCCGGGACGGCAAGCTCTACGGCACGCCCGCCGTCATCGATAAGGACTTTGCCTCTGCCAAGCTCGCAGAGCTCGTGCAGGCCGACGCCCTCGTCATCCTGACGGCGGTGGACCGCGTCTGCATCAACTGGGGCAAGCCGGACCAGAAGAGCCTTGCGGAAATGACCGTTGCGGAAGCGGAGCGCTACTGCGAGGAGGGGCATTTCGCCCCCGGCTCCATGCTGCCGAAGGTCAGGGCTGCCGTTTCGTTCGCCAAGACCGGCGGGCAGGCCATCATCGCCTCGCTCGCACAGGCCGGAGCCGCCGTCCGCGGCGAGGCCGGTACGGTCGTCCATCTCTGATATCGTCTGTTCCCTTCCCGGGGAGCAAAGGGCCTGCTGCATGAACCCCGCAGCAGGCCCTTCTGCAATATGGGATAACACATATGCAGGGAAGCGGCACGCGGGAAATGAAACTGGAAAGTGGAAAATTTCACAAGACCGCCGGTCATGCGCTGTAGGGGAGGGGCATGCCCCTCCCGGCACCGCACCGGCGGGAAGTGCGGGCCAATGTTAAAAAGGCAATGGCCCCCTAAGTTTGTCATTGCGAGGCCCCAAAGGGGCCGTGGCAATCTCGGGAAGGCACTTGCAGTTCGTACCGGCTGCCGTTAAAATGGCATGCACCGATTGCGTCTGTAGCGGCGCTCAGGGAGCGCCATGGGCAGTTGCAAGTTTCCAGGCACTCACGCCGACCGCACACACCTCCAAGTTTGTCATTGCGAGGCCTCAACGGGGCCATGGCAATCTCCTGCAGCCGGTTGCGTCTTCGCCGATGCCTTTCCTGTGATCCAGCAAGGTACTGCGAGATTGCCACGTCGGCCTCCGGCCTCCTCGCAATGACAAATCGGGAGTATTTGCCATTTTAACGGCAGCTTGTTGATTGCGCCGGTGCAGCGCCGGGAGCGGCATGCCGCTCCCCTACAAGGCGGGTGCGGTCGACGATAGTGCCACCAAACCTGCAGCTTGCAAGGCGCTCCCTGAGCGCCGCTGCAGACGTAATCGGTTTGTACGTTTTTTTCGGCAGCCTGTGCGTGTCGCCGGTGCAGCACCAGGCCCTGCAGCGAACCGGTTTTTCTTTCTTGCCTTTTTCTGCAAAATACGATATCATAGATATTAGAGAACATCGCAAGGCGTCCCCAAATATTGAAACAAGGAGCTGGCAACATGCTGGAACAGTCGATCCTGCAGAATTATCTTGACATCCTGCGCGAAGAGCTTGTCCCGGCGACCGGCTGCACGGAGCCGATCGCCATTGCCTACTGCGCCGCGACCCTTCGGGAGCTGCTGGGCGCTCTGCCCGAGCAGGTAGACGCCGCCGTCAGCGGCAACATTCTGAAAAACGTCAAAAGCGTCGTCGTACCGAATACCGGCGGGCGCAAGGGCATTGCCCCCGCCATTGCCGTCGGCCTCGTTGCGGGCGACGCGGCGCGCGACCTGCAGGTCATCTCCGCCGTGACGGAAGAGCAGCTTGCGGAGC
This sequence comes from Clostridiales bacterium, assembly GCA_003525905.1. Lineage (GTDB taxonomy): Bacteria > Bacillota > Clostridia > Oscillospirales > Oscillospiraceae > JAZOXB01. The sequence goes on along the minus strand of DQIA01000035.1, from coordinate 11,140 downwards.
TGGACGCTTACCTGCAGCGGGTGGATATTTCCGTCTCCTGCAGCCATTCCCCCTGCCAGCTCGACATCGACCTGCGCGGCAGCTGCGGCAGTCACACGGCCCGCGTGCGCATCACGAACCATCACACGAATATCGTCTGCCTTGAGCGCGACGGCGAGGTGCTGCGCGAGCTGCCCGTTGTGGACTCCGCCGAGGAGCACCGCGCGGACAAGAGCCTGCTGAACGTGGCGGACATCCTGCGCTTTGCGGCCGAGGTGCCGCTCGAGGACCTGCTGCCCCTGCTGGAGCCGCAGGTCAGCTGCAACTCCGCCATTGCCGAGGAGGGCCTCCGCGGCGCATGGGGCGCGCAGATCGGGCGCATTTTACTGGAGGATTACGGGGATGATATCAAGCAGCGGGCCAAGGCCTATGCGGCCGCGGGCTCGGACGCCCGCATGAGCGGCTGCGAAATGCCCGTCGTCATCCTCTCCGGCTCCGGCAATCAGGGCATCACGGCCTGCATGCCCGTCGTGGCCTATGCCCGCCACATCGGCGCGACCCGCGAGCAGCTCTACCGCGCGCTGGCCGTTTCCGACCTTGTCACCGTCCACCAGAAGACCGGCATCGGCCGCCTCTCCGCCTACTGCGGGGCCATCTCCGCCGGGGTCGGTGCAGGCGCGGGCATCTGCTACCTGCTCGGCGGCGACTATGACGCCGTTGCGCACACGGTCGTCAACGCCGTGGCTATCCTCTCCGGCACCATCTGCGACGGCGCGAAGCCGTCCTGCGCGGCCAAGATCGCCGCTGCCGTGGATGCGGGCATCATGGGCTACCGCATGTATCTGCACCACCGCGAATTCCGCCACGGCGAGGGCATCGTCGGCAGCAATGTTGACGACACAATCGCCAAGGTCGGCGTGCTGGCGCAGCAGGGCATGCGGCAGACGGACCGCACGATCCTCGATATCATGCAGGATCGCTGCAGCTGAACGCCCGCGTTCCTTCAAAAATCGTTTTCCGGTCCGTCATAATTTGGACATATCGGGCGGATATACTACAAGCACAGCAAGGAGCTGAACACCATGGAGCAAAACGAGCGCATCGACTCCGCTGCAGGCGAGCCTGTATCGGCCTGCAAACGAAGAAAGCACCTGCGGCTGGCGGCCCTCGCTGTAAGCTGCGCCCTGCTCGGCGGTATCGCCGGAGGCGCGGCAACGGGACTGCTTCTGCAGGGCCGCGAGCGAGCGGCCATGCGGCCGGCCGGTCGTCAGACGGCCGTATCCGGGGCAGAGAGCACGGGCGCGGAGCCGTCCGCAGCGCGTGTAGCTTCGACTGCGGGAGAATTGACCCCGACACAGCTCTATGAGCGCTATGCGCCCTGCGTCGTCGGTGTGCTGAACCTCAGCGCGGTCACGGACCTCTATGGAAAGGACACCATGCAGGCCAGCACCGGCTCAGGCGTTCTCCTCACGGGAGACGGCGAGATCCTGACGAATTATCACGTCGTGAAGGACTTCACGCAGCTTACCGTCACACTGTTTGACGGAACGGAGCATGCGGCAAGGCTCCTCGGCTATGAGGAGGACAGCGACATTGCACTCCTGAAGATCGACGGTACCGGCTACCGCCACGCGCGCCTCGGAGATTCCGACCGGCTGCGCATCGGCACGGAGGTTGCTGCCATCGGCAACCCGCTCGGCGACCTGGACTACAGCCTGAACGTCGGCTATATCAGCGCGAAGGATCGCGACGTCGATCTGGACGGCCCGTCCATCCGTATGATGCAGCTCGATGCGGCCATCAACCCCGGCAACTCCGGCGGTCCGCTGTTCGACCTGCGCGGCAATGTCGTCGGCGTGACGACGGCGAAATATTCCGGCGAGACCGTCACCGGCGCGACGATCGAGGGCATCGGCTTTGCCATCCCCATCAACGACGTCCGCGAGATCCTCTCGGAGCTGCGGGAATACGGCCGCGTGCCGAACCGCGCCCAGCTCGGCGTGATGGTCGGCACGGTCTATTCGACGAACACGGCCCGCAGCGGCCGGGTGCAGGTGCGGGATGTCACAGAGGATTCCGCCGGCGCCCATGCGGGCCTGCGCGACGGCGACTTTATCCTTGCGCTTGATGACTACACCGTGCGCACGCTTTCCGACCTCAGCGCGGCGCTGCGGCACTACCGCGGCGGCCAGCACGCGACGCTCACCATCGAGCGCTACGGCAAGACGTTCCGCCTGCCCATCGTGTTTGACAGCAAGGACGATGCGGTGCAGAACGAAGAGCCAACAACATCGGCCAATGCGCTGGAGCCGTCCGAGCAGGACAGCACCCGGCCCTGATCCGATGTCTTCCATAGATCGCATCCCCTCCCTTTTTCATGCTTTTTCTCTTTTTTCTCTCTCTTTCTTTCTTTTCTTCGAAATGTACCGTCCGGCTTGCCGGGCGGTACATTTCGTTTATGCGCTTAGATGTCGAAAAGGTTGCGCTTGTCATTGCGAGGCCCTGCAGGGGCCGCGGCAATCTCGCGGGATCACTGAGGATTTTCGATAAACTTCGGCGAATTCGAAACATTTTATGTGAGATTTCCACGTCGCTTCGCCCCCTGCAATGACAAGACTGGGACATTTGACAAGCCGGGAACCGTCTGGGAGTCTCAGACTGTCAAAAAGTCTCCGCTTTGCAGAATAATGCCGACGTCATATCGAAACAACCTGTTGCAAGGCAAGCGCGTGTATGCTATAATGCAGAAAAACGTTGGAACAATTTCGGCTTCCTGCCGTCTAATCTTGCAAAGAGAGAAGGAACGACCGGCGCGGCCGGCGCCGGTCCGCAAACACAGGAGGAGAGAGCATGAGACAGGGTGTCATCTGTATGCTGATCGCGGCGCTGGTGCTGCAGCTTGCGGGCGGCGTGGTCGCAGGCGGTGCAGAGCCGCTGGCCATGACAACACAGGAGACCATTCGAACGGTCGCCGTCTCCGGCGTGCCGACCGCGCTGATGCGTGGGGCCAGACTCCCGGAGCGTATGCCGTCGTTCCATACGGACGCGGCCTGCCATCTGGCGGACAGCTGGCAGAGCTGGTCCGGCATGGTGTGGTTCTCGTCTCCGGACGGTGAGCATATCAGCAAGCCGCTCCCGGCGGGAACCGTCACGGAGCCGGGTGTGTATTATTATCTCGGCCTCGTGCTCGAGCCGGATGGCCTTGCGTCCTTTTCCGATGCGCCGTCCGTAACGGTCTGCGGGACGACGGCCGCTGTGCAGCGGCTCGAGGACGGCAGGCTGTTCGTCTGCGTGCGCTACGGCAGCGACGACGGCCGCCTGGAGGGCCTCCTGCCCGAAACGCTGCCGTTCCGCGATGTCTCGCGCCGTGCGTGGTATTTTGAGAGCGTCGCCTATGCCTACCGGCAGGGGCTGATGAGCGGAACGGGCACGACGGAATTCGAGCCGGATACGGCCACGTCCCGCGCCATGCTCGTGCAGGTGCTTTACCGTCTGGCAGGCCAGCCCGCCGCGGCCGGAGGCGAATTTTCCGATGTCGGCGACGGCGTGTGGTACGCCGATGCCGTCGCGTGGGCGGCCGGGGCGCAGATCGTCAACGGCTACGGCAACGGGCGCTTCGGCCCGGACGACCCCGTCACACGCGAACAGACGGCGGCCATCCTCTATCGCTATGCTGCGTGGTATGACCTTGCCGGGGACGGCGAGGCACCCCTCTCCGGCTATCCGGACGCCGGGACGGTCAGCAGCTGGGCGCGCAGCGCCATGGGCTGGGCGGTCGGCGCGGGCTATCTGACCGGCTCTGCCGAGGACGGCGCCGTTCTGCTCCGCCCGCAGGCGCTGGCTGTCCGCGCGCAGACCGCCGCGATCCTGGCCCGCTTCTGCCGCAGCCTGCAGAAGCAGGAGCACGCCATGCCGCGCGCGGACTATTTCACGGCCCGCGGCACAACGGTACTCTACCTGCCGCTCGACAACCGTCCCGTCAACGACCTGCGCGTCGAGGCGCTGGCGGACAGCACCGGTATGAATGTGCTGCTGCCGCCGGAGGACCTCTATGCCACGCGGCTCGACGGGCAGACGACGAATGCCAACGGCACGCAGTACGGCGACACGCACGCCCTGCTGCAGTGGGTGCTGGACAATGAGGACGCCTGCGATGTGCTGATCGTCAGCATGGACCAGCTGCTCTCCGGCGGCCTTGTGAACAGCCGCTGGGAGGACGGGACGGACCTGACGTGGGAAAAGGATGCCATTGATACACTTTCACAGATCGCTGCACGCAAGCCGGTCTATGTGTTCGACACGGTGATGCGCCTTGCCACGACCGCCGGCTATCAGGGACTCGACAGCGAGGCCTACCGCCTGTTCCGCAGCTACGGCATGGCCGAGCGCGGCGAGCTGACCGGTCACAACCTGACGGTCGATAACATCATTGCAGGCTACCCCTACGGTGCGGACGGCGAACGGATCGAAACGACGTTGGACGACGAGCTGGTGGAGCATTATCTGGCTGCCCGCGCGCGCAAGCTGCGGCTGACGGACTATCTGCTGCGCCATGCCGAGAGCTTTGCGGCCTGCGTCGTCGGTGTCGACGACTCAGCTGCGCGCATCTCCGTGCAGACGAATGAGATCCGCTATCTGCAGCGGCTGCTTGGCAAAAACTGCGCTCTGTTCTGCGGAACGGACGAGCTTGGCATGATGGCCTTTACGCGTGCCTATGCCGACTGCGCCGGATGGAACAGCCGCCTGTCCGTGCACTATTTCGGCGGCTATGAGGACAGCGTGGCCGATGCCTACGATACCTCGACGCTCCGCGAGTCCGTGGAGCAGCATATCACGGCGCTCGGCGCGGAGCTTGCGGACTGGAGCGAACAGTCAGATGCTGTCGTGCTGGTGCTCACGCGCGGCGCTTCCTCCACGGAGTGCAGCCGGTATCTGGCAGCTTGGGAGGAGAACTGCCGGAATGGTGTCCCGACGATCGTCATCGATGCCTCATCTGCCACGCAGCATCTGCCGCAGCAGCTGGAGGATACCTCGCTGCAGTGGCTCATGGGCTACAGCGCGTGGGGCACGGCGGCCAATTCCATCGGCATCGCGCTCTCCATGGGTCTGACGCGCCTGCAGTGGCTGCAGGGCGAGCAGGACCCGCAGCCGGAGGACAGCGAGGCCTTTGCGCGCGAGCTGATCTTCGCCTATATGAAGGACATCGCCTACTGCCGCTATTGCCGCCCGACGATCAAGGACCTGACGCCGGAGGGCATCGAGCAGGCCCTGCTCAGGCAGAATATGACGACCCGTGTCGAGACGGCCCTGAAGGACACGGCGCTTGTGACCGGGCCGGACGGCGTGACGGACTATGTGATCCCGGAATTCCGTCTGACAGACTTCTCCGCACCGCTTGGACGAAGCTATGAGATCCGCTTCCGCATCCTGTTCCCGAATGCGGGTCCGTGGATCACGGAGCAGTAAAAAATGGGAGCTGCGGTTCATTGCCGCAGCTCCCTGCAGCTTGTCAAAAAAGTCCCTTCGGGATTTTTCGCCAAGCTGCTTTCAGAATTGCAAAATGAAATTTTGTAGTATTATTTTTCAATTCTGCCGCTGCGGCGGGTT
>DQIA01000035.1:0-5444 GCA_003525905.1 Clostridiales bacterium | reverse complement strand
CACTTTTCTTCCCTCCGAAACCTCCGGCTGGGCAGGTTTTTCGGCAGACTGATGGGAGCTGCGGTTCATTGCCGCAGCTCCCTGATTTTTATTTTTGAATTCTTCACATGCGGTCCGGGGCGGAGAAGCCCAGCAGATCGATGCACTCCTCCAGCGCGCGCCTGGCAAGGCGGATGAGGGCGAGGTAGCCCGCCTGCTTCTGCTTGTCCGGCTCGGCCAGAATACGCGTCTCATGGTAGAAGCGATTCACCGCGCCCGCAAGCTCATAGGCATAGGCGCAGATCACGTTCGGTGCGGAGTCACGGTAGGCCATCTGCAGGGCGTCCGGCATCTGCGCCAGCTCCAGCTGCAGCGCCTTGGCGCTCTCGCTGTCGGCCGGGGCCATGGCCCAGTCGCCCTCGCCGCCGCAGCGGTTCAGGATGGACTTGATGCGGACGATGGTGTAGAGCAGGTAGGGACCGGTGTTGCCCTCAAATGCGGCAAAGCGCTCGAGATCGAAGATATAGTCCTTCGTGGCGAGGTTCGACAGGTCGCCGTATTTCAGCGCCGCGATGGCGATGCAGCGGGCCGTGGCGTCCAGCTCGTCCTCAGGGACGGTCTGATTCTCGCGGATCTTGTCCGTGACATAGGTCACAATGTCGGCAATGAGCGTTTCCAGACGCATCACGCCGCCGGCGCGGGTCTTGAAGGGCTTGCCGTCCTTGCCGTTCATCGTGCCGAAGCCGATGTGCTGCAGCTCCGTCTCCGGCGGAACGAGATGCCCCTTGCGCGCCGTGCGGAACACCTGCTCGAAGTGCAGGCTCTGGCGCTTGTCCGTCAGGTACAGCAGCTTGCCCGGATGGTAATCCTCCATGCGCTGCACGATGGTGGCCAGATCCGTCGTGGCATACAGCGTCGCGCCGTCGCTCTTGACGAGGATGCACGGCGGCAGCTCCTTGCGGTCGCCCTCCTCGGCCACGGGCACAACAAGCGCGCCCTCGCTCTCGACAAGCACGCCCTCGGCCTTCAGCTTCTCGAGCATCGGGGGAATGTAGGGCTGCGCGTCGCTTTCGCCTTTCCAGACGTCGAAGCTGACGTTCAGATTGTCATAGTTCTTACGCAGATCGGCCACGGAGACCTGCATGATGTGGCGCCACAGGGCATAGTAGCCGGGACGGCGCTGCTGCACGGCAAACGTGATCTCGTGAGCGCGGGCGGCGAAGGGCTCGTCCTCCTTCGAGCGGGCGCTGGCCGTGGGGTAGATCTCCTCCAGCTCGGAGATCGTGAACGGCGCTTCCTCGGGATACGGGCCGGTGAAGCTCTCGTCAAAATAGGGCAGGTCCGGCTTGCGGCGCTCCAGCTCGGCGATGATCAGGCCGATCTGCAGGCCCCAGTCGCCCAGATGAATGTCGCCGACGACATTGTCGCCGAAGTAGCGGTAGATGCGCTTGATGCTCTCGCCGATGATGGCGGAACGCAGGTGGCCGATGTGCAGGGGCTTTGCCACGTTCGGCCCGCCGTAGTCGAGCACGACGCCGCGGGGCTTGCGCTCACCGGTCACGCCGAGGCGCTCGCTCTGGCGCATCTGCTCCAAATGGGCGGCCAGATATGCAGGCTGCACACGCAGGTTGATAAAGCCGGGCTTTACGGCCTCGGCTGCGGCAAAGACGCTGCCGTCCTGCAGGCGGTCCACAACGTCCTGCGCAATGACGAGCGGGGCTTTGTGGTGCTGCTTTGCGGCGGGCATGGCGCCGTTGCACTGAAATTCGCACAGATCGGGGCGGTTTGAGACCGTCACGCGGCCGCAGGCCGGGTCATATCCGGCGGCGGAAAACGCCTCCGCCACAACGGCGGACAGCCGGTCGATCAGCTTTTCCATGGGCGATCAGACTCCTTATCCTTCGATAAACAAAATAATTGAGATAACAATGTACAATCATAACAGAAATTCTGCCGGATGTCCAGTGCGGACCGAATTATTCCGGCAGCTCGCGGTACATGGCGGCCGCGTCGTCCTTGCGCACGGCGTCGGCCACGGCCAGCACCTCCACGGCAAGCGTCCGCTGGCCGAAGGCGATGCGCAGCACGTCGCCGGGCTTTACGTCATAGGACGCCTTGGCCGGGCGGCCGTTCACGGTCACGCGCGCGTTGTCGCACGCCTCGTTTGCCACAGTGCGGCGCTTGATGAGGCGCGACACCTTGAGAAATTTATCCAGTCTCATAGGACCCTCCCAATCAGCTTTTCTGGCCGCGCAGCTCGATGATGCGGTCGCGGAGCACGGCGGCGTATTCGTATTCCATCTGCTTTGCGGCGGCGCGCATCTCCTTTTCGAGCTTTGCGATCTCGCGCTCACGCTCGGCGGCCGTCATCTTCACGCCGTCGCGCCGCTGGGCCTCGCCCTCGGCCTGCGTGATCTCGATGAGCTCGCGCACGTCCTTCACGATGGTCTTCGGCACGATGCCGTGGGCCTTGTTATAGGCGTCCTGGATGCCGCGGCGGCGCTCCGTTTCGTCGATGGCGGCGCGCATGGCGGGCGTGATCTTGTCGGCATACATGATGACGCGGCCCCCGGCGTTGCGAGCGGCGCGGCCGATGGTCTGGATGAGACTCGTCTCGCTGCGGAGAAAGCCCTCCTTGTCTGCGTCCAGAATGGCGACGAGCGAGACCTCCGGCAGGTCGAGTCCCTCGCGCAGCAGGTTGATGCCGACGAGCACGTCAAATTTTGCCATGCGCAGGTCACGCAGGATCTCCATGCGCTCAAGCGCTGCGATATCGGAGTGCATATAGCGCACGCGGATGCCGGCATTCTGCAGATACGTCGTCAGATCCTCGGCCATTTTCTTTGTCAGCGTCGTGACGAGCACGCGCTCCTTGCGCTCGATGATGCGGTTGCATTCGCCGATGAGGTCGTCGACCTGCCCGTCGATGGGCCGGACCTCGACCTTCGGGTCCAGCAGGCCCGTCGGACGGATGACCTGCTCGGCGATCTGCCCGGCGCGGCTGCGCTCGTATTCGCCCGGCGTGGCGGAGACGTAGATGGCCTGATGGACCTTTTCCTCGAATTCCGGGAACGTCAGTGGGCGGTTGTCGAACGCGCTCGGCAGGCGGAAGCCGTATTCCACCAGACTCTCCTTGCGCGAGCGGTCGCCCGCGTACATCGCGCGCACCTGCGGCAGCGTGACGTGGCTCTCATCCACGAACAGCAGAAAGTCCTTCGGGAAGTAATCCAGCAGCGTCATGGGCGGCGTGCCGGGCGCACGGCCGGAAATGACGCGGGAGTAGTTTTCGATGCCGCTGCAGAAGCCGATCTCCTGCAGCATCTCGATGTCATACATCGTGCGCTGGCGGATGCGCTGGGCCTCAAGCAGCTTGTCGTGCTCCTTGAACCAGCGCTCACGCTCCTCCATCTCGCGCTCGATCTCGAGGATGGCGCGGTTGAGCTTGTCCCGCGAGGCGACGTAGTGCGAGGCGGGGTAGATGGCCACATGGCTGATGACGCGCTCCGGCATGCCGCTGACGGCGTTGATCTCGGAGATGCGGTCGATCTCGTCGCCGAAGAACTCCACGCGGATGGCCCGGCCGGACCAGTAGACGGGGTAAATCTCCACGGTATCGCCGCGCACGCGGAACGTGTTTCGGGTGAAATTCAGGTCATTTCGCTCGTAGCGGATCTCCACAAGCTTCTGCATCAGCTCCTCGCGGGACTTTTCCATGCCCGTGCGAAGTGAGATGACCATGTTTTTATAGTCGATGGGGTCGCCCAGACCGTAGATGCACGAAACGGACGAGACGACGATGACGTCCCGCCGCTCGAACAGCGACGACGTCGCACTGTGGCGCAGGCGCTCGATCTCGTCATTGATGGCGGAGTCCTTCTCAATATAGGTGTCCGTGTGGGCGATATAGGCCTCCGGCTGATAGTAATCGTAGTAGGAAATGAAATATTCCACGGCGTTTTCCGGGAAGAACTCCCGGAATTCCGAGCACAGCTGAGCCGCAAGCGTCTTGTTGTGCGCCAGCACGAGCGTCGGGCGGTTCAGATTTGCAATGACCGAGGCCATCGTGAACGTCTTGCCCGAGCCGGTCACGCCGAGCAGCACCTGCTCGTCCAGCCCGAGGCGGACGCCCTCCGTCAGCTTGCGGATGGCCTCCGGCTGATCGCCGGTGGCGCTGTAGGGCGCGTGCAGCTTGAAATCCATGGGGTCTCCTTTCGCTCAGTCAAAAACGTACATGCCGAAAAAGGCCAGCAGGCCCGGCCCGCAGTCATAGTCCATGCCGCATTGCTCCGCGAGCCTGCGCACGAAGATGCAGTAGGCCGACATGCAGGAATAATACAGGTCCGGATAGCGGCAGGGCTCGTGTTCCACGATGGCGCACGTCTCACACAGGGCGCAGCCGCTGGCCCCGACGGGGAAGCCGGGCACGTCCGCGCGGCGCAGACGGCCGAGCAGGCGCAGCGTTGCGGCGTTGTGCTCCTTTTTTGCGGCCTTGATGGCCTTGCTGTCGCTGTAGTCCGCGATCTCCCAGATCGTCTGGAGCACGAGGGCATGGCGGTGCGCCTGAATGCGCGCGCGCATCTCGTCCGGCGTGCCGCAGTCGGGCGGACAGCTGTAATTCACACCGTATTTGCCGCAGAGATTCTCGGCGCACAGCGGCCGGAACGACGGATCGAAGGGAATGTCCTTCGTGTCGGTCACAACCGCAGCCGCGAAGCCCTCCTCTGCCGCTATGGATGTCATTTCTTCCCAGGTCATATCCTGCGCCTCCAATCAAGGAATTATCATAATATTCTAGCATGTTCCGGAGAAAAATGCAACATTTCGGGCCGAATATTGTAGGGCCTGCGGCAAGCGGAAAGTTTCCGGTCGTGCGTTGTAGGGGAGCGGACAGCCGGGCCCGGCACAGCACAAACGATTTGTACCAGCTACCGTTAAAATGGAAAAAGCTATCGACTTGTCATTGCGAGGGCGCTTTGCGCCCGTGGCAATCTCGGGAAGGCACTTGCAGTCTGTACAAGCTACTGTTAAAACGGTGTGCACCAATTGCGTCTGTAGCGGCGCTCAGTGAGCGCCATGCAGGCCAGCAGCATGTGGCACATGGATTCTGTGGCGTGACGCCTCCAGAATTGTCATTGCGAGGGCGCTTTGCGCCCGTGGCAATCTCGCAGTACCTGGCCGGATTGTGGGAAAGCTGTCGGCGAAATCGTAATTGCCTGCACGAGATTGCCACGTCGACCTCCGGCCTCCTCGCAATGACAAACCTTTGGCCTTCCCTGTTTTATCGACAGCCTGTTCGGATCGGCAGCAATGCGCCGGGCCCGGCTGTCCGCTCCCCAGCTTGTCAAAAAAGTCCCTTCGGGCCTTTTTCGCCAAGCTGCTTCCAGAATTGCAAAATAGAATATTGTAGCATTTTATTTTGCAATTCTGCCGCCGCGGCGGGTGATTGAACGCGAAAGGACACCCTG
>DQIA01000006.1:16356-16481 GCA_003525905.1 Clostridiales bacterium | reverse complement strand
CGTCGAGGACGCCGTCCCCTACAACGCACGGCCGGCAGCCTTGGCAGGTTCTCCGCTTTCCGCTTGCCCCGTGCCTTTCTATCCTGTCAGATACAAAAATCGGACCGGCTCATTTGGATGAGCCG
>DQIA01000006.1:0-16273 GCA_003525905.1 Clostridiales bacterium | reverse complement strand
GGCTCATTTGGATGAGCCGGTCCGTTTTTTAAGATCACGGCGCTTCTTCATCGCCGCCGGTGGACTCGGTCGGGGCGTCCGTGGGCGGTTCCGTCGGCTCCGGCTCCGTGGGCTTTTCCGTCGGGCTTTCCGTCGGGCTTTCCGTCGGCTCCGTCGGCGCCTCCGTGGGGGGCTCCGTCTCCTCGACGAGCTTGGCGACCAGACGGTTGCGCCAGTCGTAGCTCGAGTGGTTGACCTTCTCCGTGGACAGCAGCTTGCCGTTCTTGTCGTACTTCATGCGGTAGGTATCGACCTCATAGCCGTCGTAGCCGACCTGGATGCGCTCGCCGTCCTTATAGTCCTTGTACTTGTCGTAGTTCTTCATGCCCTTGGAGATCTCGACCTCCTCGGTCTTGCTCTTGTGGGTCATCGCGGCCTTGTAGTCCAGCTCCACGGTGTAATCCTTCGTCTCCGTGCCCATGAAGCGCACGCGGACATAGCCGCCGGAGGCCTCCGCCAGAATGCGGATGGGATAGGTCGTGTTGTTGCGGAATTTATAGTCGAGGCTGCCCCAGTAGATCGTGGCGTCCATGCCCCAGGGGATATAGTCCGGCACATACTGGTGCTCCTGCCGCGCGATGACCTCGAGGTCGGATTTCAGCGTGCAGTAGTACAGCACGGACGCGACCTGACAGACGCCGCCGCCGAGCTGCTGGACGGTCTCGCCGCCGACATACACGCCGCCCTCCTTGTAGCCCTTGGCCGCCGTGCGCTCGCCGACGACACCGTTGAACGAGAACGTCTCGCCGGGCTTGAGCACATAGCCGTTGATGGCCAGGCAGGCCAGACGCAGGTTCTCACTTCGGCCGATGAGACCGGCGTTGTACGGGCTGTCATAGCTGGCAAGCTCATCGTGGAACAGCTTCTCCTGCAGGGATTCCTTCGTGTACTGCGGCTTGATGACGTCGAGCGTCAGCGTGACCTCGCCGCCGGGGCCTGCCTTCTCCAGCTCGTCCATGGCCTTTTTGATGTCGAAGCCGTAGCCGTCCGAGCCGTCGGTCACTTCATAGGTGTCCTCGTTGCACACGGCGTTCACCGGCGCAACATAATACTTGTGGTACAGGGCGTCGAGGTCAAAGGCCTTCGGCAGGTCCTCCTCCACCACATACTGCATCTCGAAATTCGCGTCGGCATAGGCGGTGAGCACGGCCTTGTACAGCTCGTCCGTGTTGATCTCGCGGCCCGCGCTGCCGAGCTTGACCGTCAGGGTCTTGAGCTCGCGCTCCTCGCCCTCGTCGTCCGTCACGGTCGTCGTGCCCTCGGTGACGGAGGGCTCCGTCTTTTCGCTCACGGCGTCCTTGGCATATTCGTCCAGCATCGTGCGGACGTAGCTTTCATCGAGCGTGAGGAAATCGGCGACGTTCAGATCGGTGCGCTCCGTCAGCGCGTTCTTCTTCACGCGGGAGAACAGGCCGCCGCCGCGGCCGTAGGCATAGGCAGCCTCCACGGCCTTGTCGAGGTCGAGGCGGACCGCCGTGTCCGACGGCGTCAGGCACAGCTTTGTCAGCAGCGTCATCGGCTTGCCGTCCTCGTCGCGCGGGGTGTTCGGGTCCTCGGTCGGCTCCTCCGTCGGGGCCTCGGTCGGCGCTTCCGTCACCGGCTCCGTCTCCGAAGGCGCGGTCTCGGTCGGCTCTGTCGCCTCGGTCTGCGCGGAGGCATCGAGAGGCTTGCCGAAAATGTCGACGAGCGGGATCTGCGCCGGGTCATATGTCGAGGTGAACGTGTCATAGGGGCGCGTGTAAAGTGCGACGTTCATATTTTCCTTCCCATAGACGCTCACGCCCTTTTCGAGCGCGGCGCGCGCCTCCTCCTTCGTCATGCCGCTGAGATCGACACCCGCGACATAGAGGTTGTTGACGATCCTGCCGTCGTCGCGCAGGAACATATAGCCTACGCCGCAGCCGACGAGCACGACGGCTGCAGCCAGCAGCGCGACGATCAGGCCGAGGCGGGACTGCTTTTTCTGCTTTTTCTTTTTCGGCGCACGCTGCGGCTCGGCATAGGACTGAGCCTGCGTCGGGCGTTTGCCTTTTTCAAATTTACCCATTTAAATCTCCTTCTCCGGTGGTTCTACGGCAGAATGCCGCCTATTCTCCAGACGGCATCCGCCGCCGTTTGTTCCTATCCTATTATACCGGGAAGCCGCCAAAATGCAACAACGTTTTGCCAACAAAAGCGTTACAATTGTGAACTTTATGTAAACCTCCCGAACAGGATCATGGCGGCTGCCCCCCGAAGTGCCGCTGCGAGGCCGCAGAAAGTGGTATCATAAACGGACACTGACTTTCGGCTAAGCAGGGCCTTGAGAGTCTAAACAGCCCCACAGAAACACTTCTGTGGGGCTGCTTTTGCACTTTGTTTTTTTGTCAAGCCCTGGGGCTTGCGCCGTGCTCACCGCGGGGCAATACGCCCCCGGTAAGCACGCCGTTTCGGATAGAAATCAGTGAATGCTCTGGCAGTATCTGGCGACCACTGCCGCAAGCTGAGCACGGGTGGCCGTAGCCATGGGCTCCAGCTTGCCCGTTTCTGTGCCGAGAATAAAGCCGTTGGCAACAGCCCACTGCATGGATTCCACAGCATAGGAGGAGACACGATCTCTGTCAGAGAAGCTGCTCAGGTCTTCGGACACCTTTTCATAGGCGCCGGTCACCTTGGCATACCGAGCGAGGAAGGAAACCATCTGCTCGCGCGTCACGCAGTCGTCAGGCGCAAAGGTATCCGCGCTGACACCGGTGGTGATGCCGTTCTGGTAAGCCCAGCGCAGGGCGCTGCCGTACCAGCTCTCCAGATTCACGTCAGTGAAGGGCAGGGCCTTGGAATCATCCACAGCAGGTTCTCCCGCAATGCGATAGAGCAGCGTCACCACCTGGGCACGGGTCGCGGTCTCATCGGGGCGGAAGGTGCCGTCGCCGTAGCCCTGCATAATGCCCTTAGACAACACATAGTCCACGGACTCATGGTACCAAGCCGTTGTGCTGAGATCCCGGAATTCCTTCGACGGGCACGGATCATCACGGTTGCTGCTTGCCGTCAGATGCTCCACCTCATCGATCCGCTGTTCATTGCGCTCTGTCTTTTGGACAGTGAACCGAGGATCGGCGTCCTTGCCGGCATTCGTCTTGGTGAACGTCAGCTCTGCGACTTGTTCTCCGGCAGGCATGCTGTCCACGGAAACATAACCAAGCGTTACCTTTCCGGCTTCAGCCTTGTAGGAGAAATACTGCGTGTTTCCAATGACATTCTTCAGCTCCCAGCCGGCAGCATCGTAGCTGACGCTCATAAGCCCGTTCGTGGTGGGGGCCGTTCCTCCCGACACCAGCTTCAGGGTGACCGTGTTCTGATCCTCCGAGGTAATGATCTCCGAGGATGCAGGCTGTTCGCCCGCGATGTCAGCCGCCGGTTTCGCCGATGCGGTTTTTTCTGCTGCTGTATTAAGCGCACCATAAGACGCGGCCGCTTCTTCAACCGCAGCAGAATTGAGCATGTCTGTCAAATCCTGAGACTGTACCGTGTGGGAGCCAAGCGGCAGATTGCTTACGATCTGCTCCAGCTCCGTCTGGTTGGCCTCATGATTGTCGATCTTCAGGATCGTTGCCGGATATACATTCTCGCCGAAGCTGGCCAGCTTTTCGCCGGTCCAGAAGTTCTTGGCGGAATCGTATGTCAGACGGTAGAGCTCATTGGCCTTGCCGGTAAAGTAGGACAAATACAATGCCAGCTGTCCATTGACCGTTGTGGGAACCATAGAGCACAGCGGCGTGCCGTTATTGTCGCCCATGAAGTACATTTTAAATGCACTGGTCAGGTTAGACTTTGCAATCTCGTATTTGCCTGTCGTGCTGCTGTAGTCGATCCCGTCATAAATCTGGAAGGTCCACACGTTGCCGCGGTTATCCAGCAGCAGCAGCACCTCCGCATCCGTTTCCGCAGTGCCGTCCTGATCCAGATCAAGCTTTGTCTTGCCGAGCGAGGTCATCGCCGTAAACTTATCGGCTCCGTTTCCGTAAAGCAGGAAATCCATGAACAGCATGAAGCCGTCCGTGCGAATGCTGCCCAGTTCCGCAGGCTTGTTGAGCATAAAGTTATAGATACTGTAGCAGGCCGGAATGTCGCCCTTGGTAAACAGCTCGCTGTATTCCAGATCAAACAGCGGCACATTAAAGTTACCGCCCGCAACGGCATCATAGTCCGCCAGAACCTTGCCGCTCTCCATGTCGACCTGATGGAGCTTCCGTTCATTTCCGTCAACCACAATGACATTGTTGCGATCCGTGTCATATGCGGTAGAGGTAATGCCCTCGACCTCCATCACAGCCCCCGGCGTCCATGTAGTATCATTTTCCATATCCCACGTATAGAACTGGGAGGTGGAGGAGCCATCCATCAGCGCGCCGGTCAGCGTAACCTTCAAAACCTCAACGGTAACCGTGCAGGCTGCGCTCTTGGTGGGATCCTTTACAGAGGTTGCCGTGATCGTGGCAGTGCCATCGCCAATGCCGGTAACCGTACCGTCTTCGTCCACGGTAGCCACATTCGTATTGTCGCTGGTCCAGGTCACCGTATCGGGATGGATGCCGAAAGGCGTAACTTCCGCCTCCAGCGTCGCCGTGCCGCCCTTGAAAAGCTTCAGCGTGCTGCGATTCAAGGAAACCTCAACAGGATCATTCAGCTCGGACTTGTTCAGATTGATCTTGTAGGTACTGCAGTTGTTTGCGTAGTCATATACCTGCAGCAGCAGATGTGCTGCATTTGCTGTTCCGTTTGCATCCAACGACATGGTAACAGCCTCGCCGCGGCTTGCTCCCTTCGGAGAACCGCCCGTCCTCGCAAGGATTTTCCCGGTCGAGTAATCGTACAGCACCGCTGCTGCAACATATCTGTTGTCGGAGGCCGTAACGGTCATGACCCGTCCGTCGTTGATCAGGTCTTCGGAAAGCGTAATGTCGGTCAGCGTAGGAGCAGTCTTGTCAACAAACATCGTATAGGTCTGACTTGCTCCCTCACCAAGCGCATCCCAATCCGTCGAAAGCGTCGAGCCGCTGTAATCCACATAATACTCCGGCGCCATGGTAAGCTTCACAGTCAGCTTTTCGCCTTCCGCGGCATCCGGCGCACAATCCACGGACAAGCCGCTCTGCACCTGCATCCACGTCTTCTGGTTCGAGAAATAGTAGGCGCCAATGATCGGAGCCTGAGTCTCCTTGTTGAGATATACCGTACCGTCCTCGCCGGTCACAGTGATCCGGCCATTGGCCGCATTTCGGATCAGGCAGAAATAAATATCAGAGATCTTTGCGGTATCCGGGTTGATGGAGTAACGATCTGCATCGTAGAATCCGTCGTCTACATACAGATTTCCGCCAAGGGAATAGGAGTCATCCACGCCTTTGTATTTTATGGTCAGCGACTGGAGCTGCGCTGCCTGCTGAATTGCAGCGAGCATGTAGGGAGGACGGGTCTCCATGCCGTAGTGATACTGAATAAAGCTGCCGACATCAAACATGGAGGCATCGGTCCAATTTCCGTAGTAGCCCAGCACCGGGATAGAATGGCTGGTCCCTTCGACACCCTCTTTACTGCTTACCTCGTTGGCAAATACATAACCCTCGACATAAGCGCCTGCACCGCCGTTCTTTTCGTCGTAGCTGTCCAGACCAAGGACCTTTGCATGAATCGTGACGTGAATCTTTCCGTTTGCAGGAACCGTCACGGCAGCACTGCTCAAGCGGGAGAAGAACAGGTAAGCATCATAGGTATCGATGTCTCCGTCCTTATCCAGATCCGCACAGCTCTTGCTGCTGATCTCAGTCCGCACGCCGGTCACATAGTCCAGCAGCGCCTGACCGTCGTCCGCGGTTACCTTGCCGCTTCCGTCAAAATCGCAGCCGTCCAGATCCGCAGGCATTTCCGGCTTCAGCGTTTTCCCATCCACGTCCCAGACAACGTCCGCGGCTAATGCGGCAGTCTTTTTGTCCGAGAAATTCATGACTTGCCCGTTCCCGTTATTGAGCTCGCCCTGAAGTGCCGCCTGCGTAAAGAAATCAGCGCTTAAGGTAAACGTGCTGTCCGTATTCTCCAGATTGTACAGCGTAAAGCCAAAGGAATACTCACCGGTACGCTGGGGATCGTCTCCCAGCTCGGCTTTGATCTTTCCGTCTGCATACGAATCTGTTGCATCCTGATCCATCATCAAATAGCTTCCGCTATTTACAGCCGCGCCGATATTTGCAAGGCCTGCACCCTGCTGCAGAACAGAGTAGTAACCCTCCAGTGTCTTCCCCTGCTCATCAACACCCTGCTTCTCAACGATCGGCTGAGCAGTTGACATCAGCAGGCTTTGGGCCAGCGTACGCACAGCCAGTCCCGTCTTTTCGGCCAGATCGTTCTGCTTAATGTACTCAGCGACCAGCGCCGCCATTCCGGCTACCTGCGGAGAAGCCATAGAGGTACCGGACATATTCTGATACTCTCCGCCGTCCTTCAGGGAGTAGATCCGGCCGCCGGGCGCCGTGATCTCCGGCTTCATCGTCAGGGCGCCGGGAATGCCCCAGCTGGAGAAGCTGCTCATCGTATAGTAGTCTTCTCCCAGATCCCAGGACTCCCGCTCGGAGCTCACAAACATCTCGCCGCTATAATACAGAACACTGCCATCCTCGCTCGTCACCGGCGTGGAGTTTTTACGCAGGAACGCGCCATCCGTCTGAGAAATAGAGACGCAGGGCTCCGTTTTTTTATAATCGGTCAGATCCATATAATTGGAGCCCGGCTGATTATTCACGATAATGGTCGCAATTGCGCCATTGGCAACCGCGGCTTCTGCCTTCTCGTAAAATGAGGTATCGCCTCGATTGCAAATTGCAATTTTTCCTGCCAGGACATCCTTGACTGCTGCGAACTCTTCCGCGGTACCGATCTTGTCCAGATAAATATACTCATGGCTTCCGCCGATGGTATAGATCGGTTTGTTCTGATAGCTTTTTTCCGTGTAGGTCATGTTATGACCTTTAACCTTCAGATAATTGTCTGTAACGCCCGCGTTATCGACGGAGGCTACACACAGCGAGTTAACATAGGAGCCGGGGCTGCCGTTTGTAGCCCAGTTCACACTGCCCGCATAGGGAAGGCCAAACGCAGTCTGGTCAAACCAGCTGCCGGAATTACCTGCAGAAATTGTGACAACCATGCCGCTGCCAACGATTTCATCAAGAATATGACGGTATTTCTCTTCCGTATACTCGGAGTAGCCCGGGAAGCTTCCGCCCAGAGAGAGGTTCGCTGCGTCCGCGCCCAGCACCATGGCGTCTTCAATCGCGACCATGTAGTCTGAATCATAGGCGCCGCCGCGCTTGCCGAAGACCTTCATCGTCAGGATCTGCGCATCGGGCGCCACGCCCTGCGTCATGACGGAGTCCAACGCTGCGACATAGTTTCCGGCTTCGTCCTTAACAAAACGGTTTCCCGCCGCGATGCCGGTCACGTGCGAGCCATGATCGCCCTGCGTATCATTATCATGCGTGATATCCGTGTCCGCATCCACATAGTTAAAGCCAAACGGGATTTTCTCGTTGACATAAAAATCTGCTGCGGTCAGTCCGGCCTTGCGAGTATATGCATTTAGCTGATTCAGCACCTCATCGGTCAAGTCAGCCTCCGTCATGATCGTCGCATTACTCCCCTGCAAGGCATATTTCAGCGCATCCGGATCCAGAGAGGGATGATCCACATCGGCGCCTGTGTCGATAATTGCGATCCGGCTTCCTGCGCCGGTATAGCCTGCCGCCCACGCAGCGCTGGAGCCGATCATCTTATCGGAGGTGGCCATATTGGGATCCGCCGTCTCCTCCTGCTTCACCACGCAGGGCTCATACCGGTTCTCAAGAATGACCTCCTGCACACCGGCAACTTCCTTGATTTTCTCGATCTGCCCATATTGGACATTTGCAGAAATGATATTGGCTGCCAATGTCAAATTCCAAACAACATCCAGTGTTGCACCATTCAGTGCCTGCTTGGAGATGGCGGCAGCCATGCTGTCCTGCTGCTTCTCCAGCTTCCGCCGATATTGCATGGCGCTGCGATCAGCAGCTGCAATCTCATCAGAGGTAAAGCCCTTTTCCAGGGTAGAGGCGTCCTTTAGAATAATGGAGACACGAACCATATCGGTGTCTTCGTGTTCTACCGTCTTTTCCACTACGCCGGTATTCGCCTGAATGGGGGACTCTACCTGAACAGAGCTGCTGTCTATTTCCTCCCAAGTCAGCCCGTTGCTGCCTGATTTCGAGACGCCTGTTTCCTCAATTGCCAGAGATGGCGCAGCTAAACTAACAGCTAACACCACGGCCAGCAATGCAGCCACAATGCGTTTTCTTAAGTGTGTGCTTTTCATAAACCTACCTTCTTTCTTTATTTTGGTATGTCCACAAGCCGGGCATGCGGCCGCTTCTACACCAATGGTGTTCTGTATATATTATCACAAACATCCGGTATATGCAATTAAAAATACACATACAGAGATGCCGTGCAGTTCTAAATATCGGCCGGAAACATGTCTGATTTTTTCCATTATTTACAAATTCTGGAAATATTCAATCGTTACTGCAGAAACGCCGGCATCGGCCGGCAAAGGCTTGCCGTCATGATAAAAATCCGAAAAGCTGCCGTTCCAGCTCCTCATATCATAAGAGCTTTTTGCTTCTCCCGGTGATGTTATTTGCCTTTGCCACGCCGGACAGACTGTTTTGTTCCATGCTTCGTGATCAGTCCGCGGCATTCGATGCGCCTTTTTTATCCGATTTTGTTTGTTCCGACAAGAGAATACGGTCATTGTCCAGGGCCTTGCCAGCACCGCTTTTGAACTTAGCCAGCAGGTCCTCCACGGTCATGCCCGCCCGTTCCGCTCCGGCAACATCCAGAATGATATGGCCTCTGTCCATCATCAATGTGCGGTTGCCAAGCTCCAGGGCCTGGTGCATATTGTGGGTGACCATGAGGGTGGTGATACGGTTCTCCGAGACGGTCTGACGGGTGATTTCCAGCACCTTTTCTGCCGTGGCGGGGTCCAGAGCAGCGGTATGCTCATCCAGCAGCAGGAGCTTCGGCGGCTTGAAGGTGGCCATCACCAGCGTCAGCGCCTGACGCTGGCCGCCGGAAAGCAGCCCCACGGGCTGCTTCATCCGGTCCTCCAGGCCCATGTCCAGCTGAGCCAGCTTTTCCCGGAAGGCGGCTTTTTCCGCCCGGGTCACATGGCTGAGCCAGCCGCCGGAGGCCGCCGCCAGAGAGAGGTTTTCCTCAATGGTCATGTGGGGGGCGCTGCCGCGCATAGGATCCTGGAACAGACGGCCGATTTGGTGGGAGCGCTGATATTCCGGCAGGAAGGTGATATTTCTTCCGTCCAGATAAATGCTGCCGCTGTCGGGGAAAAAGCTGCCGCTGATGGCGTTAAGGAGGGTGGATTTGCCTGCGCCGTTGGAGCCGATGATGGTGACGAAATCTCCTGGGAGCAGGTGCAGGCTCAGGCCCTGCAGGGCTGCCTTTTCATGGATGGTGCCGGGGTTGAAGGTCTTGGATATTTTTTCAATCTTCAGCATGAAGGCGGGCCTCCTTTCGCGCAGCCATGCGGCGGCGCAGCATGGGCAGCTGCTTTTTGAAATAGGGGGCGGCGATGGCCAGCACCACGATCACCGAGGACACCAGCTTCAGCATGAAGGCGGGCATATCCAGCCGCAGGGCGATGGTATACACCATGCGGAAGGCAAAGGCGCCCACCACCATGCCGACGGCCCGCTTGAGAATGCTGCCCTTGCCCAGCAGCACCTGTCCCATGAGCAGGGAGGCCAGGGCAATGGTCACCATGCCGGTGCCGATGTCGATGCTGACGGATTTTTGACTTTGGGCCAGCAGGCAGCCGGACAGCCCCGTGAAGGCATTGGCTACGCACAGGCCTACGATGGTGGTAAAGGTGGGATTGATAGAGGAGGAGCGGACCATGTCGGGATTGTCGCCGGTGGCGCGGATAGCCAGACCCAGGCGGGTGTGCAGAAACAGGGCCAAAAAAACGATCACGGCAATCACGGCGATGGCCGCCACAAGCAGCTTATACTGCTCAGCCAGGAAGGTGCCCTGCAGCAGAGCCCGGGCCTTGGTGAATACGGTCTCGGTTTTGTTCATATTCAGCAGGGAGGAGCCGCCCATGACGGCGATATTGACGGAGTAGAGCCCGGTGTTGACGATGATGCCCGCAAGGAGGCTGTCAATGCCCATTTTCGTTTGCAGCAGGGCGGTGATAAAGCCGGAGAGGACTCCGGCGGCCATGGCGGCCAGGAGGGCCAGATAGGGATGCCCGGCAATGGCTACCATAGCACCCACAGCCGCACCCAGAGTGAAGCAGCCGTCGGTGGAAAGGTCGCATACATTGAGCATGGAGTAGCTCAAAAACAGTGCCAGCACGGTCAGCGAGCAGATGAGGCCCAGCTCCAGGGCGGTTTGGACCAGAGAAAAAATGTTCATGAGAGACTTCTCCTTTCATGCGCAATGGGTTTGTTTCCCGAGTGGGCGGTGCGAGGGTCATCAGCGGGGGCCCGCTGATGGATGCTTGATTTCTTATTCATTCAAATCGTCGAAGCTCTCGGCGGTGACGATGGACTGGACCTTGGTGCACAGAGGGGCGAAGGTCTCGGCCAGCTCGTCATAGTTCAGGCCCAGCTCCCTGCAGATGTCGGTGTTGATGGTGGCGGTGCCATTGTCGAAGGTCAGCACGGGGGTGGCGGAGGGCTTGCTGCCGTCCAGGAGAATGCCGGAGACCATGTTGGCGGTTTCCACGCCCAGGTTGGCATAGTCCACGCCGTAGCCCAGGAACGCACCGTTCAGGGCGAAGGAGTCAGCGCCGGTGTAGTGGGGGATGCCGGCCTTGGCCAGAGCCTCGTAAATGGCCAGCTCTGCGGTCATCACGGTGTTGTCGGTGGGGGTGAACACGGCGTCGGCCTTGTCGGCCACGATGCTGCTGACGGCCAGGCTGATCTCGTCGGTGGTGGTGCCGTTATACTCCTTGTAGGACACGCCCCTCTTGTCCAGGTACGCCTTGGCATTCCTGATGGGAGCGGCAGAGGAGTCCTGCCCCAGGTCATACAGCAGGGCGATGTTCCTGGCGTCAGGGTTGGCGGCGAAAATCAGGTCCAGGATGGCATCGGTGTCCAGATAGTCGGAGGTACCGGTGATGTTGGCGCCGGGGGCCTCCAGGCTCTCCACCAGACCCGCGCCCACAGGGTCGGACACGGCGGCAAAGACCACGGGAATGTCAGTGCCCTCGGTGGCGGCCTGCATGGCCACGGCCACGGGAGTGGCTACGCCGATCATCAGGTCCACCTTGCCGGCCATGAAGTTGGCGATGATCTGATTCAGCACGGCGGAATCGGTGTTGCAGTTATCATAGCTGATCTCGAAGGTGACGCCCTTCTCCTGGCCGATGGCCTTGAGCCGGGACTCGATGTTGTCCACGATCTGGTTCAGGGATGCATCGTCCGCATAGCTGCAGATGCCGACCTGATAGGATGCGGCACCGGAGGAGCCGATGGAATTGTCATCGCTTTTTTTGCCGCAGGCGAAGAGAGGCAGGGCCAGCAGGGCGGCCAGGGCCAGAGTCAGCACACGGCTCAGCATGTTCTTTTTCATCTTTGTTTTCCTCCAAAATTTTATATGGGTATTTTGGGCGGCGGATGGAGGGACCGGTGCCGGCGGCCTGGATTTTAAAAACAAAAAAGGCTTCTGCCCCACATGGGACAAAAGCCTTTGCTTCTGCGATACCACCCAAATTGACATCTTGCGATGTCCACTCGCTTTTACGCACCATCATGCGTACCCCACGGATAACGGGAGGGTTCCCGTCGGACCCTACTTGGGAAAATTTCCCGTTCAAGCCGCCCTCGGAAGGCCATTCACACCGCTGCGCACCGCTCCGATCTCACCGCCCGAAGCTCTCTTGGGATGCCCTGTGCTGTGCTACTCTTCTTCCTCACAGGTTTGTCGTTTGAAATTAAGTGCATTATAATCATATTTTTTGCCTTTGTCAAGAGGGGAAGGCGAAGAATTTTTTGAGAAAATTTTCGGGGCGTTAAGCGAGATAATGTCATGTACAGTGCAGCAATATGGTGAGCATATCTGCAAAAACAATGTATACAGCATCCTGCATCGACGCGGCTGCATCTGCATTGAGGAGTCCCGGAGGTGCAGGGCGCTCACGCGGTCCGAGAAGGATGCCTGCAACGACATATGGCAGGCGGATCTCAAGGGCGGGTTCCGGATGGAGGACGGCAATTCCTGCTGTCCACTCACCATTCCGGACGATCGAGGCACGTTATGATTCATCGAGCTATCGCAAGGCTGTGAATTGTGTCCCATGTCCGTACACCGCTGTATACCATATTGCTCTTGCCGCTGCAAAGCGTGCAGCTCCTACTCTCCCTGATAGGTCTTTACGAACCTTTCCGCGGCCTGCAGGGGATCCTCCTTCGCGGTCAGCTGGAGCGTGATGGCAGGCTCTTCGCTCTTCGGCTCGACGAACATGCGCTTCTGATACTGCCCGGCCACGCGGGAGACGACGGCAAAGTCGAACTGCGCCAGCCGGAAGCGGAGCGTGCGGCCCTTCTGGGCGATGTCGCGGATGCCGGCGGCGCTGGCGCGGGCGCGCAGCAGCGCAATGGCGATGAGGTTCATGACGCCCCTGGGCGGGTCGCCGTAGCGGTCGACGATCTCGTCGAGCAGCTCGTCGGCATCGCTCTGCGAGCGGATGCCCGCCATGCGGCGGTAGAGGTCCATGCGCTGCTCGCCCGAGGTCACATAGGCCTTGTCGATGTTCGCCGTGACGTCGAGGTCGGCCGTGCAGGCGCTCTCCTCCGGCGACGGCTCGCCGCGCTCCTCGAGCACGGCCGCCTCGAGCAGCTTGAGGTAGAGGTCATAGCCGACGGAGATCATGTGGCCGGACTGTGCCGCGCCGAGCAGGTTGCCCGCGCCGCGAATTTCGAGGTCGCGCATGGCGATCTTGAAGCCGGAGCCGAACTCCGCATAGTCGCGGATGGCGTTCAGGCGCTTTTCGGCGATCTCTGTGAGGACCTTGCCGCGGCGGAACGTCAGGTAGGCATAGGCATGGCGGCTGCTGCGGCCGACGCGCCCGCGGATCTGATGCAGCTGGGCAAGGCCGAGCTTATCGGCGTCCTCAATGATCAAGGTATTGACATTCGGAATGTCGATGCCCGTTTCGATGATGGTCGTGCAGACGAGGATCTGCACCTCGCCCTCATCCATGCGCTGCATGACGTCGCTGAGCTCCTCCTCGCTCATTTTGCCGTGGGCGACGGCGATCTCGGCGTCCGGCAGGGCGCGCTTGATGCGCGCGGCGCACTGCTCGATGCTCTCGACGCGGTTGTGCAGATAATACACCTGACCGCCGCGCTCGATCTCGCGCCGCATGGCGTCGATCAGCACCGGCTCGGCATATTCCAGCACGAAGGTCTGCACGGGGTAGCGGTCGTGCGGCGGCTCCTCGATGGTGGACATGTCGCGCAGGCCGGACAGGGCCATGTTGAGCGTGCGCGGGATGGGCGTGGCCGAGAGCGTGAGCACGTCGACGCCGCGGGCCAGCTCCTTGAGCTTTTCCTTGTGCGTCACGCCGAAGCGCTGCTCCTCGTCCACGATGAGAAGGCCGAGGTCGTGGAACTCCACGTCCTTCTGCAGCAGTTTGTGCGTGCCGACTACGAGGTCGAGCGTGCCCGTGCGCAGATCGGACAGGACCTTGCGCTGCTGCTGCGGGGTGGAAAAGCGCGAAAGCGCGCCGATGTTTACGGGGAAGCCGCGGAAGCGGTTGAGGGCCGTCGTGTAATGCTGCTGCGCCAGCACGGTCGTCGGCACGAGGATGGCGACCTGCTTTCCGTCGAGCACGGCCTTCATGGCCGCGCGCAGCGCGACCTCGGTCTTGCCGAAGCCGACGTCGCCGCACAGCAGACGGTCCATGGGCTGCGGCGACTCCATGTCCGCCTTGATCTCCTCGATGCAGCGCAGCTGATCGTCCGTCTCGGCGTAGGGGAAGTTGTCCTCGAACTCCGCCTGCCACGGCGTGTCGGCCGCGAAGGCGTAGCCCATGCGGCGCTTGCGCTCGGCATAGAGCTGGATGAGCCCGGCGGCAAGGTCCTTGGCCGCGGATTTCGCGCGGGCCTTTGTCTTCTGCCACTGGTCACCGCTGAGCTTGTTGAGCTTGACGACCGTGTCCTCGCCGCCGCCAATGTATTTGGAGATGAGATCAAGCTGCGTCGCCGGGACATACAGCGTGTCCGTGCCCTGATAGGCGATCTTGACATAGTCCTTGATGATGCCGTCGACGCGGATCTGCTCCATGCCGACATAGCGGCCGATGCCGTGGTACTCATGCACGATGAGGTCGCCAGGCGAAAGGTCCGTAAACGAGCTGAGTTTCTGCCGGTTGGTCGCTTTTTGATGCTTTTTGCGCGGTTTCTGAGCGGCCTGCGCCAACAGCTGGCCTTCCGTCAGAATGGCGAAGCGCAGGTCGGGGTATTCCATGCCGAACGGAAGCGCGCCGTCCGTCAGTAAAATCTGCCCCGGTGCGGGGAGCTTTGTCAGCGGAAAGGCGAGGAAGGCGGAAAGATGCTTCTCCCGCAGCTGCTGGGCGAGGATCTCGCCGCGGCGGCGGTTGCCGCACAGCACAAGGGAGGCATAGTCGTTTTTCTGGTAGAACGCGAGGTCCGAGGCCGCCGCGTCCAGATTGCCGCCGTAGGACGGCAGCTGCTTGGCCGTGACATTCACGAGCAGCGACGGCTGCAGGCTCTGCGGGTAGCTCGCGGCGAGGAACGAGTCGAAGAACGCCGCGCCGTGCCCGGCCACGCGGCCGCACAGCTGCTCCCAGTCTGCGGAAAAATCGCACAGCTCGCCGCACAGCAGGCCGGACTGCAGCAGGCTGTCGAGCATCATGCCCAGCTCCTCCTGCGCGCGCTGCGCGCTGCGGCGCAGATTCCCGTGGTCGCAGAAGAACACCAGCGCCTCGGCGGGCAGGTAGTCCGCGGCGCAGGCGAACTCCGGATAGATGAGGGCCTGATAGCGGTCGGCCGCCGAGAAGGTCAGTCCGTTCCGCAGCGCGTCGGCGTCTGCCTGCAGCGTGCGCATCAGAGCCTCGTTCGGCGTTTTGCGGCGGCGCTGGCGGGCCAGCAGGCCGTCCAGCTCCTGCGCCAGCCCCTCGATGCCGCCGGGGTGCAGGGCAGGCAGTGTTTCGGCCACGGGCAGGATGACGAGCTCATCGGCATTTTCGACGCGCCGCTGCGTGACGGGGTCAAAATAGCCCATGGTGTCGATCTCGTCGCCGAAGAATTCCAGACGCACCGGGCGCTCCTCCGCCGGGGAGAAGATGTCCACAATGCCGCCGCGCACGCTGAACTGGCCCGCGCCCTCCACGAGGGAGCAGCGGGAATAGCCCGCGTGCAGCAGGCGGGAGATCAGCTCGTCCAGTTCGAGCTGCGCGCCGGGCAGCAGGCGCATCGCGGCGGAGAACAGCTGCGCCTTCGGCATCGTCCGCAGGGAAAACGCCTCGAGCGTCGTCAGGAGCAGGGGCGTTTTGCCGCGCGCCAGATCGTAAAGGCAGCGCAGGCGCTGCTGCTCCCAGCCGCGCGAGATGGCGGAGGCGTCATAAAACATCAGGTCGCGCGTCGGCAGGATAGGGGCCTCCGCGCCGAGGAAGGCGGCAAGCTCACTCTGCGTGCGCCGTGCGGCCATTTCATCCTGGCAGACGACCACGGCGGGCCGGGCCGTGTCGCGGCAGAGGGCCGCGATGAGATGGGAACGGTTGATCTGCGCCGCGCCGGATACGCCGACAGCCTGCGCGCTCTCCAGCGCGGTCCGCAGGCGGGGATAATCGGGCAGCCGCCGCAGAAGATCGAGGATCAGTTCCATGATACACCTCCGGAAAAAGGAATTTCGAGCATGTCAAAATGCGGAAAGCAGGAATTTTCCCACTTTCCGTCAGAATTTCGGATATGATTTGTTTTGTAGGGGAGGGGACAGCCAGGCCCGGCGGTAAACCGCCGATTCGAACCGGCTATCGTAAAAACGGTAGGGGCCCCCGATTTGTCATTGCGAGGAGGCCAACGGCCGACGTGGCAATCTCGGGGAGGCACTCACAGTTCGTACCGGCTGCCGTGAAAACGCTGTGCACCGATTGCGTCTGTAGCGGCGCTCACTG
>DQIA01000046.1 GCA_003525905.1 Clostridiales bacterium | reverse complement strand
ATTGCTTCCGGCAGCGCGGTTTTTCTCACTCTCTCGTCCTCTCGTCCTCGTCACTCGATGGATTTGAGGGATTCGGCCATGGAGATGCGGTCGATCTTGCGGATGAGACACAGGCACACGGCCACGGCCAGCAGCAGCGTGGCGGCGAAGGCCAGCGCATAGCTCAGCGGCGTGACGTGGATGTGGAACGAGACGAGGCTGATGCGGATATTCTGCATGATGAACCGGTGCAGCGCCCAGCCCGCCGGCAGGCCGACGAGCGCGCCGCAGAATGTCAGGAGCAGAATTTCGCGGAAGACATAGTTCAGCGTCTCGCGGTGGTAGAAGCCCAGGACCTTCACCGTGGCGATCTCGCGCACGCGCTCCGTGATGCTGATGTTGCAGAGGTTAAAGAGCACGACGAGCGCCAGCGCGCAGGCGCAGACCACGACGAGGCCGACGATGTAGTCCAGGCTCTTCATGGTGTTGTCCACGATGTCCTGCAGGGCCTCGGAGACCGTGACGGACGCGACGCGGGAGTTGGATGACAGCGCCGCACCGAGCGCGTAGGCATCGCCGTCCGTGAGGATGTAGGCCGTGCTATATTCGCAGTCTGCGCCGAACAGGTCCCTGTAGGTCTCCGCCGTCATGTAGGCATAGTGGTAGACATAATTCTCGAACGTCCCGGCGACAGGGAGATCGACGCTCGTCGTGTCGTCCACGGAGACCGGGAGCGTCTCGCCCACGGAGACCCCGGTATCCCGCGCCAGCGCGGCGTCAAGCAGCGCGCCCTGCTGCGGCCAGGTGACGGTCCTGCCGTTCTCATGCAGGTCGATGGCCTGCGTGATGGCGGGGTCGTCCGTCGCAATGACGTTGACCTTGTTGATGCCGCTGGACGTGCGCGCCTCATAGGCCGCGGCGTGCACAAAGATGCACTGCGTCATCTCGTCCGCATATTTTTCGCGGAAGGCCTGCTGCTGCGCCTCGTCCATGGGCGAGACGAACGTGACGGCGATCTGATAGTGCGTGACGCCACGGAACTGATCGTCCACGACGGTGGAGATGGAATCGCGCAGGCCGAGGCCCGCAACGATGAGGGCCGTGCAGCCGCCGACGCCCAGCAGCATCATAAACAGGCGCTTTTTATAGCGCACGATATTGCGGATGGAGACCTTGTGCAGGAAGGACAGGCGGTTCCATACGAACGGGATATACTCGAGCAGGATGCGCTTGCCGGCCTTCGGGGTCTTCGGGCGCATGAGATTCGCAGGGTTCTCACGCAGCTCCGCATGGCAGGAAAGCCACGTCACGCCCGCCGAGCAGGCCAGCGCCGCCAGCACGGAGATGATGAGCAGCCAGCCGTCGAACACATAGACGATGGGCGCAAAGTCATATAGCATGGAATAGCCCATCCAGATGAACAGTGGGAAGATCCATGTGCCGAGGGCAAAGCCGAGCGCGCAGCCCAGCAGCGCCGCGCCGCCGGAATAGGACATATATTTCCATGCGATGGTGCCGTCGCTGTAGCCGAGGGCCTTGAGCGTACCGATCTGTGTGCGCTGCTCATCGATCATGCGCGTCATGGTCGTGATGCACACGAGAGCCGCCACGGCGAAGAAGAACAGTGGAAACACCTTCGCGACGCCCGCGACGATGGAGCTGTCGTTCTCAAACGAGACATAGCCCGTGTTCGTGCTGCGGTCAAGCACATAGCTCTTCGGGTGCTCAAGCTTGTCGACCTCGACCTGTGCGTCCTCGAGCTGCTGCCTGCCGTCTTTAAGCTTCGCCTCGGCATCGGCGAACTGCTTTTCCGCCTCGGCCTTTCCGGCGGCATAGTCGGCCTCGCCCTGCTCCAGCTCAGCCTGCGCGGCGTTCACGGCAGCCCAGCCCGCTGCGATCTCGCTCCGGCTGTTCTCGAGCTGCTTTTTGCCGTCCTCGAGCTTCTGCTTGGCCGCATCGAGCTCCGCTTGTTTTTCATTCAGTGTCTGCATGGCCTCGCTGCGCTTTGCATCCAGCTCCGCCTGCGCCTGCTGCAGCTGCAGATAGCCCTGATAGGCCTCGCTCTGCTCAAACTGGCGCAGCAGCAGATCCGTCGCTTCGATCAGTCCCTGCGTCAGCAGGGCCTCAGCGCTGCCCGGCTCCTGCAAGGCAAGGCGCTCCGTGAGTTGGCGGCGCGTGATCTGCAGGGCCTCATACTGCACGAGGATGCCGCTGTCATCGAGCTGCTTCTGCGCGGCGTCGATCTGGGCCTGTGCGGCATCAAGCTGGTCGAGCGCGTCCTGCTTTGCCTGCGTGAAGGCGGCAAGGCCTTCGTCATACTCCTTCTGCCCGGCCTCCAGCTCCTTTTCGCCGCTGGCCAGCTGGGATTC
Organism: Clostridiales bacterium; assembly: GCA_003525905.1. Lineage (GTDB taxonomy): Bacteria > Bacillota > Clostridia > Oscillospirales > Oscillospiraceae > JAZOXB01. The sequence goes on along the minus strand of DQIA01000046.1, from coordinate 7,606 downwards.
TGCCTGCGTGAGGCGGGCACGGTTGTATTCCAGCTGCTGCGCGCCGTCGTCGAGCTGCGTGCGGGCGTCAGCAAGCTCCTGCTCGGTCTGCGCGCGCCGCTCCTGATATTCCGCAAGGCCGTCGTCATATTCCTTCTGCGCCTTGGAAAGCGCATCGCGCGCCTCGTCGATGATGTCGTCATAGCGCTTCTGCGCGCGCTCCTTCAGCGCGGCGGTCAGCGTGGGACGCATGGCGTCGACGGCGGCATCGTAGGCATCGGAATAGAGGTCCGTACCCTGCGTGCCGTCCAGCAGCAGATAGATCTCCGTAAAATAGTCCATGGCGAACGCCTCAGGCTGCAGCAGCACGAAGCCGTTCAGTGTGCCGCCGCCGAGGCTCGTCGTACCGCGCTCCGCGCCGAGATACAGCGGTGTTTCCGCAAGGCCGACGATGGTGAAGGCCGTCTGCGTGAACGCATCGTTCACGGACGCAGCCTGCACCGTGAGCGTTTTGCCGAGGTCGGCCTCCGTGAAGCGGTCGGCATCGGCAAGGCACTCGTCCGCACGCTCCGGCATGCGCCCGGCCGTCAGGCTGGGGCGGTTGACCGCATCGGAGAGCGTCAGAGCCTTGAGCGTCATGCCCTCGTCTTCAAACTCGGCCGTGAGGTCGACGCTCCGCGCGCCCTCGGCAGCCCGCACGCCGTCCAGCCCGGCAAAATAATCGGCGTCCTCCTGCGTCAGGCCGAGCGTGCTGACAAGACGGTAGTCAAACAACTCCGTTTTCTGCACATACTGCGATCCGGTGCGGAGCATGGCGGGCTGCGCGACCTTCAGGCCCGCAAAAAAACCGACGCCGAGGGCAACGATGGCGACGATGGCCAGAAACCGCCCGAGCGAATGGCGCAGCTCGCGGCGATTGTTCTTCCGCCAGGCGCTGCCCGTTACCATTCGATCTCCTCCACCGGCGTGACGTGCTCATTCAGGTGGGCATAGGCCACGGTGCCGTTGCGGATGCCGATGACGCGGTCGGCCATGGCAGTAAGCGCGGAGTTATGCGTGATGATGACGACGGTCATACCGTTCTTCCGGCTCTGATCCTGCAGCAGGGCGAGGATCTGCTTGCCCGTGGCATAGTCCAGCGCGCCGGTCGGCTCGTCGCACAGCAGCAGGCTCGGCTTTTTTGCCAGCGCACGGGCGATGGCCACGCGCTGCTGCTCGCCGCCGGAAAGTTGGGCCGGAAAATTCCTCATGCGTTCGCCGAGGCCGACGTCCGTGAGCACCTGCGGCGCGGGCAGAGAGTCGCGGACGATCTGCGAAGCAAGCTCCACGTTCTCCAGCGCCGTCAGATTCGGGATAAGGTTGTAAAACTGGAACACGAAGCCGATGTCGCGGCGGCGGTAGTCCGCAAGCTGGCGGCGGTCAAAGGCCGAGACCTCGCGGTCGTTCAGAAAGACGCGGCCGCTCGTCAGGGTATCCATGCCGCCGAGGATGTTCAGAAGCGTCGTCTTGCCCGCGCCGGACGGGCCGACGATGACGCAGATCTCGCCTTTTCCGATCGTAAAGCTCGCGTCGTGCAGGGCACGGACCGCGCCCTCACCGGAGCCGTAAATTTTTTCCACATTTTCAAAACGGATGAATGCTTCTCCCATTCCGGGGCCTCCTTCAGGTACATCGCTACTCTATTTATTATAGTATAGCGAATCGTGGGGACGGATTGCAAGCGCAGCGCACACGGCGGGCGTAAAATTCACAGAAAATTCAGGAACCGCGCGCCGGGCTTCGGCATAAGCTGGCGCGAAGGGAGGCGAAAGCATGGAGCTGCATGAATACATCCTCACGCGAAACGACTGCTGCCGCCGCGGCACACCGCTCGTCCCGCGCGGCGTCATGGTGCACTCCACGGGCGCGAACAATCCATATCTGCGCCGCTATGTGCAGCCGGATGACGGCGAATTGGGCAAAAACCGCTATGACAATGACTGGAACCGGCCGGGACTTCCGGTGTGCGTCCACGCATTTCTGGGCAAAAAGGCCGGCGGCGGCATCGCGGTCTATCAGACGCTGCCGTGGGAGGTGCAGGCCTGGCACTGCGGCCGGTCCGGCAACCGGACGCACCTGGCCTTTGAAATTTGCGAGGACGGACTGGACGACCGTGCCTATTTTACGGCGGTGTACCGCGAAGCCGTCGAGCTGACGGCCTATCTCTGCCGCCGGTTCGGGCTGGACCCGCTGGCAGACGGCGTCGTGCTCGACCACGCGGAGGGCAATCGCCGCGGCATTGCCAGTGCCCACGGCGACGTGGCGCACTGGTTCCCGCGGTTTGGGAAGACCATGGACGATTTTCGGCGGGAGACGGCCGCGCTGCTGCGCAGGCCGGCGGAAAAGGAGGCGGAGGATTTGACACTGCAGGAGCTTGATGCCCGCATCGATGCGCGCATTCGCACCGTTCTGGAGGGAACGGGCAGCAAGGCGAGCAGCTGGGCGCAGGAGGAGCTGGCCCGCGCCATGGCGCACGGCATCACGGACGGCACGCGCCCCGGCGGCTACGCCACGCGCGAGGAGGCTGCCCTGATGGCCGAGCGCGTATATTCCGGGCGCGCATAAAATCCGGTCCCGGTGGGGAGGTTATTCCCCACCGGGAAATTTTTATGGAACCTGCAGAGAATTGCGCCGTCTAATAGCCGTATTCCATTTTTGAAAGGAAATCATGAACATGAAAAAACTGACCGCACTGCTCCTTGCCGTCCTGCTTGTTTTCGGCCTTGCCGCCTGCGCAGGCTCCCCCGCCGAGCCGAACGCGAAGCCGGGCGACACAATGACGCTGCAGGACATCCTCACCTCCATCACGAAGGACGTCGCCGACCTGCCGGACACTGAGACCACGGCGCTGACGAAGGACAACTTCGAATACTTCGCCTTCACCGCAATGCCCGACGGCGTCGAGGCCATTGCTGCCGACGCGCTCATCAACGCTGTGCCGCACTCCGTCGTGCTCATGCGCGCGCAGGATGCCGAGACGGCCAAGAAGCTCGCCGCCGACGTGGAGGCCAACCTGAACCCGGCCAAGTGGGTATGCGTCGAGGCCGAAAAGACGGCCGTGCTCGTGCACAACTGCACCGTGCTGCTCGTCATGTCCTGGAGCGACGTGACCGACGCCCTCACCGCCAACTTCAACGCGCTCTGGAGCTGAGATGGTATTCTCCGGCGCGGTATTTCTCTATGCCTTTCTTCCGCTCACGCTCGCGGTCTACGCTCTCGCGCCGCAGCGTGGGCGGAATGCCGTTCTGCTGATCGCAAGCCTGCTGTTCTATGCGTTCGGCGAGCCTGTGTATGTGCTCCTGCTGCTGCTCTCGTCCGTTTCGAACTGGGCGCTCAGCCTGTGCATCGAGCGGCGGCGCGGCACACGGACAGCAAAGCTGGCGCTGGCGGTCTCCGTCCTTCTGAATCTCGGGCTGCTCGGCTTTTTCAAATACGCCGACTTCTTCCTGACGACGGTGAACGGCCTGTTCGGCCTTTCCCTGCCGCTGACAGGCGTGCGCCTGCCGCTTGGCATCAGCTTTTATACGTTCCAGACCATGAGCTACACCATCGACGTCTACCGCGGGCACGTCCGGCCGCAGCGGAACCTCGCGACGTTCGCCACGTTCGTCTGCCTGTTTCCGCAGCTCATCGCCGGGCCGATCGTCCGCTATTCCGATATCGAGGCCGAGCTGCACACGCGGCGCTTCTGCCTCGAGGACATCGGCGCGGGCGCGCGGCGCTTTACCGTCGGTCTGGGCAAAAAGGTCCTGCTTGCCAATGTGCTGGGTGAGCTGGTGTCCTCCGCCGGGAACGCAACGGTGCTCGGTGCGTGGCTCGGGGCCGTGGGTTATCTGCTGCAGATCTATTTTGACTTTTCGGGCTACAGCGACATGGCCATCGGCCTCGGGCGGATGTTCGGCTTCACGTTCCCGGAGAATTTCGACTATCCGTATCTTGCCCGCTCCGTGACGGACTTCTGGCGGCGCTGGCATCAGACGCTCGGGCAGTGGTTCCGGGACTATGTCTATATCCCGCTGGGCGGCAGCCGCACGACCCGCGCCAAATGGATCCGCAATGTTGCCGTCGTCTGGCTGCTGACGGGCCTGTGGCACGGCGCGGCGTGGAATTTTGTGCTGTGGGGCGGCTATTTCGGTCTGCTCCTACTGACAGAACGGCTCTGGCTCGGAAAACGGCTGGCCCGTGCGCCCGCTGCCGTGCAGCATGCGCTGCTGCTCCTGCTCGTGACGCTCGGCTTCGTTCTGTTCCGCGCCGAGAGCCTGCAGGCCTGTGGGCAGACGCTCCGGGCCATGTTCGGCGGCGCGCCGCTGTGGGACGCGGACGCGCTGTATGCCCTGCGCAGCTTTGCAGGCGTGCTCGCCCTCGGAGTTGTCGGCGCGACGCGGCTGCCGAAGCGTCTGTGGAAGCGGCTGGAGCCGCACCCCGTCTCAGCCGCGCTCGGACCGGTGCTGACGGGCCTGCTGCTCCTTGCTGCAACGGCCGCGCTCGTGGACGGCTCGTTCAATCCCTTCCTCTATTTCCGCTTCTGAGGTGAGCCATGAAACGCAAAGCATCCATCGCCACGGCGGCCGTGTTCCTCGCGGTGCTGTTCGGCTTTTCCCTGCTGCATCTCGCCCTGCCGGACCGGGAAGTATCCCGCAGTGAGCGGCGGCGGCTGGCGCAGCTTCCTCCCCTGTCTTCCGGCTTTTCGGACAAGCTTGAGGAATATATGCTTGACCAGTTCCCGCTGCGTGAGCAGCTGCGCACGGTCAACAGCCTCGTGCGGCTCTACGGCCTCGGGCAGGCGGATATCCACAGCATCTATCTGCAGGGCGGCGGGGCCTTCCGCATGGACGGCCCGCTGCAGGAAAAGCAGGTGCGCCATGCCGCAGCGGTCTTTTCCGCCGTGCAGGAAACCTATTTCCCGTCGCTTCCGTCGCACTATGTCATCGTACCGGATAAAAATGCCAAGGCGGAGACCAGCCGCCCCCGGCTGGACACGGAGGCGCTGCGCGGCATCGTGCGCGAGGCCCTGCCCGGTATGACGGAGATCGACATCTGGGACCTGCTGTCCGCAGACGACTATTACAAAACGGACCCCCACTGGCGGCAGGAGCGGCTGCTCCCCGTCGCAGCGGCCATCTGCGAAGCGCTGGGCGCGGACGCGCCGGGAACCTTCACGGAAAAAACGCTCTCTCCGTTTTACGGCGCGTATTACGGGCAGGCGGCCCTGCCGATGGCCCCGGATACGCTGACGTACCTCGAAAGCGCCGACACGAAGGCCGCCGAGGTCACCGGCCCGGAGCTGGACGGGGCGCAGCCGGTCTACCGGCCGGAGCTGCTGGACGGGACGGACGGCTACGACGTCTTCCTCTCCGGCGCGCAGGCGGTCCTGACCGTCACGTCGCCCAACGTGCACAACGGGCGGCACCTCGTGCTGTTCCGCGACTCGTTCGGCTCGTCGCTCGCGCCGCTGCTGCTCGGCTCATTCGAGCGCATCACGCTCGTGGACCTGCGCTATATCTCTGCCGCCCGGCTGACGGACTATGCAGACCTGTCCGACGCGACGGACGTGCTCTATCTCTGCTCGACGGCCGTGTGGAACAACGGCGGCACCCTGCGGGAATGAAGTCCCCGGATTTGTCATTGCGGAGCCCCAAATGGACCGTGGCAAGCTCGCAGCGCCCGGCCGGATCACAGGCTACCCACAGCAAATTCAAAATTCCTTCGCACATCGTCCCGGCGGCATTCCCGCCGGGACTTTTTCCATTTACTGTACTGCATATTATTGAAAATTACGGGATATTTTCTGTAAAAATATTGACAAAAAAGTGAAGGGGTGATATGCTGGACTTACTGGGGAAGGAAGGGAGTCCCCGGAATGAGCTGTTCTGTCGCCATAGAAAGTAGAATATACGAAAGGAAGAAGAGACATGAAAAAACACCGTTTGGCTCGTCTTTGCAGCATTCTTTTGCTCGCTGCGCTGTTGGTTTCTCTCACCGTACCGCTGGCCTCGGCCTATTCCGATGTGACTCGTTCTGCTTTTCCGGATTACTTTGACGCGATCAACTATGTAACAGATAATGGCCTGATGAACGGGACCTCGTCCACACAGTTTGAACCGAATTCCTTTCTCAGTCGTGCGATGCTGGTCGGTGCAGTATGGCATTCGCTCTATTAATTTTGGCGTTGAGAAAAAAAGCAGGACAATCCTCTGTATAACCGTCTCTGGCACACCCAATCTTGTTGAACAAGGCAACACGCTGTCTGGCTGATAAAAAGGAGGGCGCGACAATGCGAATAAGGTTGACGTCAGTTTTATTGGCGGTATTGCTTATTCTTTCTTTGGTATTTCTACCGGCTTGCGCCCCAACGGCTGCTTCGTCAGCAGAACCGACGGAGACGGCACTGCCAGCGGATTTGCCCGTTATGACCAGAATTTGGATCACGCCGGAATGCTATCAAGCCCATCCGGAGAACGCCGTTTATAACGCACAAGGCGATCGGCTCTGCACTGACGGCGCTACGATGGAGGTTCTGGAGGCAGAGGGACCGGATATCAACGGCATGAGCAGCCAGCGACTTCCGGATACCAAACAACTGCGTTTTGTCCTGACCGGAGGGAGCGGCTGGGTCAACGTGCAGTGCGAACAGCTGTTTTTCCACTTGAATGTGGAATTCACTTCGGAGACGGTGGAAATCCTTGTAACGGCAAACGAGGTCCAGGTGGTTGGAGAAGGTATGTCTTATGATGTATCGTACCAGATTTCTTCAGAAATACAGCTTAGACTCAACTCTCTTAGAGGCGAGGACGAGACCTGCGTGCATCTCACCTGGGGCGAAGATGGCCTGCATGTTTCGACGGTACAAACATCGAAACTTGCTATTGAGGACATGATGGGTGAACCACGAGAAATGCCACCAGGAGGTTTTGTGATCAAGTACCCGAACTCGGTGGTGGACTAAATTGAAAGCTAGAAAGATCACTGTCCAAGTCCAATAATCAATTGCAGAGGAGGCTGCACTCGTGAAATATCTTGCGCCGCATAAAGGAACAGCAATTTTTATTGTAATTGTAATAGTGATTTCCTCGCTCTTATTCGGCTGCACAAAGCAGAAATTGGAGCCTATGACAAATATTTGGGTATCGCCTTGCTACATCCCCGGCTGGCTATACAATGAGGCAGGGGAATACCTGCATGTTGTATATGATGATGCGTATCATACAAAGGATGCTTCGCCGGTAACGGCAGATTCCACAATGGAGATCCTGGAAGAGAGCACATGGCTGGCAGGTGTTTCGGCAACGATACCGAGCTATCAGATCCCTGATACGGGAAAGCTGCGTTTTGAAGTCACGGTGGAAAACGCCTCGATGCGGGTGGAGTCCGATGAGGTTTTTGTCTTGCTCAAGCTGAAAAGCGAGACCGATGATCAGTGGCTGGAGCTGACAACGACCGGCTTCCGTCTGAAGGGCAAAGTAACCTCATACAATGCAAGAGGATATTTTAAGCAAGCGGTCTTTCCGAGCATAGACGAGTTCTATTACGACCTGACCGGCGGGCAGGAGAGCGATCTGCGGGTGTACTGGCAGGACAATACGCTCCG
>DQIA01000020.1 GCA_003525905.1 Clostridiales bacterium | reverse complement strand
CGCAGCGGCAGAATTGCAAAATCATGCTGCAAAATTTGATTTTGCAATTTGGAAAGCAGCTTGGCAAAAAGGCCCGAAGGGACTTCTTTGACAAGCTGACCCGGAGAAAACGCTCCGGGTCCCGTGTGCACAAAGCCCTCCGCTTTGTCATTCCGAAAAACGAAGCGGCGTGGGGATCCCGAGCAGAAAGTTCCGAATTCGTTCAAGAGATTCCCCAGCGGTTACAAGTGTCCGGCAATGCGGGCGATCACAGTGCGGTGCACCTGCATCGCGCCCCTCGGGCAGAATTCCTGACAGCAGAAGCAGTGGATGCAGCGCCCGCGGTCGATGTGCGCCCGGCCGTTTGCGATCGTAATGGCATGGGCCGGGCAGACATCGCGGCACACGCCGCAGCCGACGCACAGCGCCCGCTTCAGGCCCGGCCGCGTCCGCAGCGCAAGCGCCGCCGTCTTCCCGAGCAGGCGGCCGAAGGTGCCGCCCCGCGCGCCGAAATCCGTCCCCGTCCCATGCTGGACGATCCGGAAATCCGGGCAGGCAAAGGCCGCGGCATCCCCCGCAACGCAGAGCTGCGCCGGGTCGAGCGGCGTCAGGCCGCGCTCGGCCGCTGCGCGCAGCGTCGGCACATTCTCCGGCTTCAGCCCGATGAGTGAGGCGCACAGCAGGTCGATGCGGTGTGGGTTCGTTCCGGCCAGCAGCGCGCCGAACGGGCGCGGCGTTCCGGCCGTCGGGCCGTTTCCCTCCATGGCGACGACGGCGTCCACGAGATAGAGCCGCGGGCGGAAATACTCGTTCAGATCGATGAGCATTCCGGCAAAGTCCATGGGGTCGGGATAGCGATAATGATACTCCGGCTTGATCGTGCCGGGGATCGCGCCGAAAAGATTCTTCGTCGCGGCAGACAGGGCGAGCATGCCGTGGCTCTTGAGCTTGCAGAAGCTGATGATAGCGTCGGCGTCGTCCAGATAGGCCGTGTAAGTAATGTGCTTTGCCACGCGCGCGTCCGGCAGGTCGGCCTCCCGCTGGGCAAAGTTCCGGTTGAGCGTGCCGCCCGCCTCCTCGACGGCCGCAAGGCCGCAGGCACGGTAGACGGCGTTCAGATGCCCCGCTGCGTAGGTGCCGCCTGGGCTGTCGCCCACGACGACGGACGCGCCGCGCCGGACGAGCTCCTCCGTCAGGACCCGCAGCAGCATCGGATGGGTCGTTGCGGCCCGCTCCGGCTTCATGGCCGAGACGAGGTTCGCCTTGACGGCGATGCGCATGCCGGGCTTTACCCATGCAAGGCCGCCGAACGGCGCAAGCACCTGCCGCAGGGCTGCACGGCAGGTCTCCGCCTCATAGTCGGGACACGCGGCAATGGCCGCATCGGGCACGCCGCTCATACCGTGCACTCCAGCAGCAGCCGCAGGGCTGCGCGGCAAGCTGCCTCCCGGTTCTCCGCACGCGTGCCGCCGCATTCCAGCCGCACGCACCGCGTCCCGGCCGCGTCGGCACACGCCACAAAGATCTCCCCGACGCGGGGATTTTTCTCATCTGCACCCGGTCCGGCGTTTCCGGTAACGGACAGGGCATAGTCCGCGCCGAGCAGGCTCCGCGCGCCCTCCGCCATACGGCGGGCGACCGGCTCGCACACGGCCCCCTGCTCGTCAAGCAGGGCATGCGGCACGCCGAGCAGCCGCTCCTTGACGGCATAGGCATAGGAGATCACACCGCCGAGATAGACGGCGGAGGCGCCGGGCACGTCCGTCAGCAGCTTGCCGAGCAGACCGCCGGTGCAGCTCTCCGCCGTGACGAGCGTTCTCCCCACGGCCGTGAGCCGGGCAATGACCTGCGCCGCCTCATCCATGCCAGCGCACCTTCACCAGCTCGGTGTTCTCCAGCGCGCGGGCGATCAGGCCCTCCATGTCGAGCGGGGCGCAGGCGGCGTCCACCTGGGCCAGCGTCGGCTTTGTCTTGGGATGGCGCGGCGTAAAGACCGTGCAGCAGTCCTCATAGGGCAGGATGGACGTCTCCATTGTGCCGATCTGACGGGCGCGCGTGACGATCTCCTCCTTATCCATGCCGATGAGCGGTTGGAAGATGGGCAGGTCCACGCAGGCGCCCGTCACGGCCATGGCTTCCATAGTCTGAGAGGCGACCTGGCCGAGATTTTCGCCGGTAACAAGGCAGCCGCAGCCGTGGTCGCGCGCGATGCGCTCGGCGATCTTCATCATGAACCGGCGCATGACCAGCGTAAAGAATTCCTCCGGGCAGTTGTCGCGGATAGCCTCCTGAATTTCGGTAAAGCCAACGATGTTCACAGTCATACGGCCGCAGTAGCGCGTCATCAGGCGCGCAAGCTCCAGCACCTTGTCCTTCGCCAGCTCGCTCGTGTAGGGATAGGAGAAGAAGTGCACACACTCCAGCTCCACGCCGCGCTTGGCGATCATGTAGCCCGCGACCGGCGAATCGATGCCGCCGGACAGCAGCAGCATGGCTCTGCCGCCCACGCCCGTGGGCAGGCCGCCCGCGCCGGGCTCCGCCGGGCCGTGCACATAGGCCGCGCGGTCGCGCACCTCGACATAGACCGTGTAATCCGGGTGATGCACATCGACCGTCACGTCCGGAAAGGCCTCAGCCAGACGGCCGCCGATCTCCTGCGACAGGCCGATGGACGTCAGCGGAAAGCGCTTGTCCGAGCGGCGCGACTCGACCTTGAACGACTTCGCCATGCTCAGGTCGTCGCCGAGGTAGGCCATGGCCGTATCAAAAATGGCGTCGAGATCCTTGGCGCACGGGCGGCAGCGGCACAGGCTCACCACGCCGAAGATAGCATGGCAGGCCTCCCACGCGCCGTCGAGGTCGCAGTCGGCGTTCTCCGGCTCCACATAGGCCGTGGACTGGACGATGGAGACGCGGAAGTCGCCGAACGGGCGCATACGCCGGGCAATATTCGTCTTGAGACGGTTCTCAAACTGGAAGCGGTTACCGCCCTTCAGGACGATCTCGCCCAGCTTCAGCAAAAACATTTCATTCATGGTAAATTCCTCAATTCCTCAGTTCTGGATCAGTTGGTGCGTGCGGTACTGGATGGCCTCGGACAGGTGCTCCGGCAGGATGCTTTCGCTCCCGGCAAGGTCCGCGATCGTGCGGGCCACGCGGCGGATGCGGTCATAGCTGCGGGCCGTGAGGCCGAGGCTCTCGAACGCCTGCTGCATCAGCAGAGCGCCCGTTTCGTCCAACTCGCAGAAGCGGCGCAGCTCCGGCGTCTGCATATTGGCGTTGCAGCGGCAGGACGTGCCCTTGAAGCGCTCGCGCTGGATGGCACGGGCCGTTTCGACGCGCTGCTTGACAACGGCGGACGACTCCGGCACGGTCGTGCTGCGCAGCTCGTCAAAGTGGAGCGACGGCACCTCCGTGATGATGTCGATGCGGTCGAGCAGCGGGCCGGAGATGCGCGAAAGATAGGCCTGCACCGCGCCCTGCGAGCAGGTGCACCGCCCCGAGGGGTCGCCGTACCAGCCGCAGCGGCACGGATTCATGGCGCACACGAGCTGAAAGCGGCTCGGGTAGCTTGCAGAGCCGTTTGCGCGGGAGATCGTTACCATGCCGTCCTCAAGCGGCTGGCGCATGACCTCGAGCGTCTCGCGCCGGAATTCCGGCAGCTCATCGAGGAACAGCACGCCGCGGTGTGCCAGTGAGATCTCGCCCGGGCGCGGCGTGGAGCCGCCGCCCGTCAGGCCGGGGGCCGAGATCGTGTGGTGCGGGCTGCGGAAGGGGCGGCGGCGCACCAGCGGGGACTCCGGCGTGAGCAGGCCCATGACGGAGTGGATCTGCGTGACCTCCAACGCTTCCTCGCGCGTCATATCCGGCAGGATGGACGGCAGGCGGCGGGCCAGCATGCTCTTGCCGGAACCCGGCGGGCCGACGAGCAGCACATTGTGCGCGCCTGCGGCCGCGACCTCGAGCGCGCGCTTGACATGCTCCTGCCCCATGACGTCGCTGAAGTCCGGCAGGCGCTCCTCCGTCTCCTCGGGCTGCCAGGCAGGCTCCGGCTCGATGGAGAATTCACCGCGCAGATGGGCCGCCAGCTGCCGCACCTCCTTCACGGGGATGACGGTCAGGCCGCCCGCCAGCGTGGCCTCGCGCGCATTTTCCGCCGGGACATACAGCGTGCGGATGCCGGCCTTCCGGGCGGCGATGGCCATGGGCAGCACGCCGTTGACTGGGCGCAGCTTGCCTTCGAGGCTCAGCTCGCCGAGGAAGGCGGACGGCTCACGCGGCAGACGGACAAGCTCCTGCGCCGCAAGAATGCCGAGCAGGATCGGCAGGTCATAGAGCGTGCCGGTCTTTTTCGTCCCGGCCGGGGCAAGGTTCAGCGTGATGCGGCTGACCGGAAAGCGGAAGCCGCTGTTTTTGATGGCGGCGCGCACCCGCTCGCGCGACTCGCGCACGGCGGCATCCGGCAGGCCGACGAGCTCAAAGCCCGGCAGGCCGCTGGAGATGCTGCACTCGACCATGACGGGATATCCACTGATGCCGGACAGGCCCACGGAATCCACGCGTGAAGTCATACGTTCCCCCTCCTTTTTTCCTTTATTCTTTATCATACAACACAGACCGCAAAAATACAAGCGCCGCCGTGCAAAAGCAGTATCGGATTCCGGCCGAATCTGCATTCATATCGATTTGCATAAAATTTTGCAAAAAACTCGCACAAATAAACACGAACTTTTTTCTGCTTTTGATGCGGGAGTGCCGCGGCGGCGGCTTCCCCGCTTTTTCCGGTCTCCGCAGCAATGGGCAGAAATTTGCCGCACGCTACGTGGCACAGTTCCAAGATTTTCGCGGTTCTTTTCGTTTTTCTGATTTACAAATCCGGACTTTAGTGTTAGAATGGAGATGTTTTGAAAGAAATACTTTCAGGAGGTATTTATTTTGGCACGTAAATTCAAGACGATGGACGGCAACACCGCCGCCGCCCATGTCAGCTACGCCTTTACGGAAGTAGCCGGCATCTACCCCATCACCCCCTCCAGCCCGATGGCCGACTATGTCGACCAGTGGTCTGCGCAGGGCCGTAAGAACATCTTCGGCAACCGCGTCAAGGTCGTCGAGATGCAGTCCGAGGCAGGCGCTTCCGGCACCGTTCACGGCTCTCTGGCCGCCGGCGCTCTGACGACGACCTATACTGCTTCGCAGGGTCTTCTGCTGATGATCCCGAACATGTATAAGATCGCCGGTGAACTGCTGCCCGCCGTCTTCCATGTCTCCGCGCGTACCGTCGCGACCCATGCGCTGAACATCTTCGGCGATCATTCCGACGTCTACGCCTGCCGTCAGACCGGCTTCGCCATGCTCTGCGAGACCAACCCGCAGGAAGTCATGGACCTCGCCCCTGTCGCGCACCTGTCCGCCATCAAGGGCCGCGTCCCGTTCATCAACTTCTTCGACGGCTTCCGCACGTCCCATGAGATCCAGAAGATCGCCATCTGGGACTACGATGACCTGAAGGAAATGTGTGACATGGACGCCGTGGCTGCCTTCCGCAACCACTGCCTGAACCCGGAGCGCCCCGCTATGCGCGGCTCTCACGAGAACGGCGACACGTTCTTCCAGCACCGCGAGGCCTGCAACGGCTACTACGACGCTCTGCCTGAGATCGTCGAGGAGTACATGGGCAAGGTCAACGCCAAGCTCGGCACCGACTACAAGCTGTTCAACTACTATGGCGCACCGGACGCTGAGCGCGTCATCATCGCCATGGGCTCCATCTGCGACGTCGCAGAGGAAGTCATCGACTACATGAACGCTCACGGTGAGAAGGTCGGCCTCGTGAAGGTCCGCCTGTACCGTCCGTTCCGCGCCGACCGTCTGCTCGAGGCCATTCCGGCCACCTGCAAGAAGATCGCCGTTCTCGACCGCACGAAGGAGCCGGGCGCCCTGGGCGAGCCGCTCTACCTCGACGTCGTGACCGCACTGGCCAACGCCGGCCGGATGATCCCGGTCATCGGCGGCCGCTACGGCCTTGGTTCCAAGGATACGCCTCCCGCATCCGTCTTCGCCGTCTATGAAGAGCTGGCGAAGGAAGAGCCGAAGCGCCACTTCACCATCGGCATCAACGACGATGTCACCCACCTGTCCCTCGAGGAGCATGCCGCACCGAACACCGCTGCGGAAGGCACCATCGAGTGCAAGTTCTGGGGCCTCGGCGGCGACGGCACCGTCGGCGCAAACAAGAACTCCATCAAGATCATCGGCGACCATACCGACAAGTATGTGCAGGCCTACTTCCAGTACGACTCCAAGAAGACCGGCGGCGTGACCATCTCGCACCTCCGCTTCGGCGACAAGCCCATCAAGAGCCCGTACTACATCAACAAGGCCGACTTCGTCGCCTGCCACAACCCGTCCTACATCACCAAGGGCTTCAAGATCGTCAACGACGTCAAGCCGGGCGGCGTGTTCCTCATCAACTGCCAGTGGGATCTGGCCGAGCTGGAGCACCACCTGAACGCCGAGGCGAAGCGCTACATCGCGAAGAACAACATCCAGCTCTACACGATCAACGCCATCGATCTGGCCATCAAGGTCGGCATGGGCAAGCGCACGAACACCATCCTGCAGTCCGCCTTCTTCTCCCTCGCCAAGGTCATGCCCGAGGCCGACGCCATCAAGTACATGAAGGACGCCGCCGAGCATTCCTACGCCAAGAAGGGCATGGACGTTGTTGAGAAGAACTGGAACGCCATCGACGCCGGCGCTACCGCCTACGTCAAGGTCGATGTCCCCGCCGCATGGGCCGAGGCTGAGGATCAGCCCGACACCACCGTGCTCGAGGGCAAGCCGGAGCTCGTGAAGATGGTCAAGAACATCCTCCTGCCCATCGACAAGATGGACGGCGATTCCCTGCCCGTCTCTACGTTCATGGATCATGTCGACGGCCAGTTCGAGCTGGGTGCTTCCGCTTACGAGAAGCGCGGCGTCGCCGTGACCGTCCCCGAGTGGGACGCCGACAAGTGCATCCAGTGCAACAGCTGCGCATTTGTCTGCCCGCATGCCACGATCCGTCCGTTCGCACTGACCGAGGAGGAGGCCGCTGCCGCTCCCGCCGCTGCGAAGATCCGTCCGGTCAAGGCCGGCAAGGGCAAGGGCAAGTATCAGTACACCATGGCTGTCTCCCCGCTCGACTGCATGGGCTGCGGCGTCTGCGTCGGCGTCTGCCCGACGAAGGCCATCACCATGGTCGCTCAGGAGAGCCAGCTCGATCAGCAGCCGGTCTTCAACTACATGGTCGCCAAGGTCGCGCCGAAGGAAGAGCTTCAGGACCTGAGCGTCAAGGGCAGCCAGTTCAAGCAGCCCATGCTCGAGTTCTCCGGCTCCTGCGCAGGCTGCGCCGAGACGTCCTATGCACGCCTCATCACCCAGCTGTTCGGCGACCGCATGTATATCTCCAACGCCACCGGTTGCTCCTCCATCTGGGGCGGTCCTGGCGCAACGTCCCCGTACTGCACCGATAAGAACGGCCACGGCCCCGCATGGTCCAACTCCCTGTTCGAGGACAACGCAGAGCACGGCTACGGCATGTACACCGCGCAGAAGGTCATCCGCGAGAACCTCGCCGAGAAGACTCACGCCCTGCTCGCCATCGACTGGACGGCTGCAGAGCTGAAGGAAGCCGCTCAGAAGTGGCTCGACACCATGGAAGACGGCGCTGCCAACAAGGAAGCTGCCAAGGCTTACATCGCCGCCCTCGAAGAGAGCATCTGCGACGGCTGCGACTGCGACGCCTGCAAGCTGGCCTCTGAGATCCTGAGCCAGAAGGATTACCTCAGCAAGAAGTCCGTCTGGATCTTCGGCGGCGATGGCTGGGCCTACGATATCGGTTTCGGCGGCGTGGACCATGTCCTTGCCCAGAACGAGGATGTCAACATCTTCGTCTTCGATACCGAGGTGTACTCCAACACCGGCGGACAGGCCTCCAAGGCTTCCAACATCGGTCAGGTCGCTCAGTTCGCGGCTGCCGGTAAGGAGACCAAGAAGAAGAGCCTTGCCGAGATCGCCATGTCCTATGGCTACATCTACGTCGCGCAGGTCGCAATGGGCGCCAACCAGGCTCAGACCCTCAAGGCCATTGCCGAGGCCGAGGCCTATCATGGCCCGTCCCTCATCATCGGCTATGCTCCGTGCGAAATGCACTCCATCAAGGGCGGCATGATGCACTGCCAGGAAGAGATGAAGAAGGCTGTCGACTGCGGCTACTGGAACATGTTCCGCTTCGACCCGTCCAAGGAGACCGGCAAGTTCACCCTCGACTCCAAGCAGCCGAAGGGCGGCTATCAGGAGTTCCTGATGAACGAGGCCCGCTACAGCCGCCTGACCCGCGAGTTCCCGGAGCGTGCAAACGAGCTGTTTGAGCGCAACGAGGAATCCGCAAAGGCCCGCTATGAGCACCTGCTCAAGCTGGTCGAGATGTACAAGGACTAAGCCCTTGTTGCATCTGACCTGATACCTATAAAATCGCCCCCATCGGTTTTGGCCGATGGGGGCGATTTTGATCGGTTTACTTATTCTGCAATTCCCGGCAGGCGAAAGTCCGGGAAATACGTCTTCACAAATTCGACGTCCGCCACCTGAAAGCTGCGGCCGTTCAGGGGCGAAAGTACGCCTGCGTCCGTGGTGAAGCAGAACGTCAGGCGATAGGAATACAGCGCCTGATAGCGCCGGTCAGCGTGCGGATCGAGCTTGCCGTACTTGCCGTCGCCCAGCAGCGGGTGTCCGGCGTGCGCAAACTGCGCGCGGATCTGATGCGTGCGGCCCGTAATCAGCTCACACTCCACCAGCGACAGGCCGCCGCGCTTTGTGAGCGTTCGATAGCGCGTTTCGCAGGTCTTTGCACCCTTCTGCGGCGTATCCGTGACGAAAACGCGGTTTTTGACCGCATCCTTGAAGAGATAGCCCTTCAGCACGCCGGTCTCCGGGCGGGGCGTTCCCTCCACCACGGCGAGATAGCGCTTGTCCAACTCGCGGTCGCGAATTTTCTGATTCAGGATGCGCAGAGCCTCGGCCGTTTTGGCCGCGATGACGATGCCGCCGGTGTTGCGGTCGATGCGGTTGCACAGGGCTGGGGTGAAGGCCTGCTCCTCGCGCGGCCGCCACTCTCCTTTTGCATAGAGATAGGCCTGAATATGGTCGATGAGCGTGCGGCCGTACTCCGCGCCGTCGTGCGGATGCACGGCCACGCCGGGCTTTTTGTCCACAAGCAGGATGTTTTCGTCCTCATAGACGATGTTGAGCTTCGGTGCCGTCACCGTCAGATAGGCGTTGGCCTCGGAGGGCTTGTCGAAAAACTCGTCGTTGATATAAAGCTGCAGCACATCGCCCTCCTGCAGGCGCGTGTCGCGCTGCGCGCGGGCGTTGTTGCACTTGATACGCTTGAGGCGGATATACTTCTGCGCCAGCGAGGCGGGCAGCAGCGGAACGGCCTTGGCCAGAAAGCGGTCGAGCCGCTGCCCGGCGTCATTGCGGCCGATGGTCAGTTCTTTCATGGGAGCGTGGTCTCCTTCGCTGAAATCGGGCAGCAGCGCACCATGAAGCGAAAGCATTCGGCGAGAGATTTTTTGTCGAGCCGAGATTCGGAAAGTGCAGGCGTACTTTGTGTACTCCAAACTTTTCGAACCGATGGATCGGCGAAAAAGATTCGGCGATGGCCGAATCGGCAATGGGGCGCTGCTGCCTTTACTATGCCGCAGATCGTTCGGATTGTCAAGGTTTTTTATGAAAAAATCGAAAAAGGATTTGACAAAATCACGAAAAACCGTTATAATATCTCCTGCACGACTATGGAACAGGGGATCATTATGCTGCTTGGATTATCAAAAATCATGCAAAAGCCGGACAGTGTTCTGCCCTTCCATACCGCGCTGGATCTGCACGATCTGCAATTCGGCGGGAGTTTTCCCGTGCAGGAGCCCGTCTCCGCCGAGGGGACGGTGCGCAACACCGCCGGTGTCCTCGTTTTAGAGGCCGTGATCTCCACAAATCTGCACGCTGTCTGCGACCGCTGCGCCGCGCCGTTTGAACGCCGCGTCTCCTGGCCGGTGCATGCTGTGCTCACCCGTTCGCTCGAGCGGGAGGATGAGGCAGACGAGTGGACTTTCCTCCTGCAGGAGGGGGACAAGGCCGATCTGGACGAGATCCTGACGACCGCGTTCGTGCTGAACATGGATTCGAAGCTGCTTTGCAAGCCGGACTGCAAGGGCATCTGCCCCCGCTGCGGCAAGAATCTGAATGAGGGCGCATGCTCGTGCCGCCCTGAGATCGATCCCCGTTTGGCTGTCCTTGGGCAGCTGTTGAAGGATAAATGATTATTTTCTGCGAAAGCATCTGACCAAGGAGGTGTCATTCATGGCTGTTCCTAAGTGTAAGGTTTCCAAGGCAAGACGGGATAAGAGACGCAGCTCCCACTGGAAGCTCTCCATCCCCGGCGTAGTCGCTTGCCCGAAGTGCGGTGAGGCTCGTCTGCCGCACAGAGCTTGCAAGAACTGCGGTACCTACAATGGCCGCGAGGTTCTTCCTGCCGCCGAGGCGAAGTAATTCCGTTCCCACAAGGAAAGCAGGAAAGGATAAGCTCCTTTCTCTCAGCCTGCCGGACAGCGCCCCTTCCGGGGTGGTATCCCGGCAGGTTTTGCTTTGTTTGCGGGCATTTTTGTTTGTGCCTTGCAAATCGAAGCGTTTTGTGCCATAATAGGAAAAAGAACCCGCGGCGCTCTGCCGCAGAGAGGAGGCTTGCGCTATGCCCAAGCCCTTGGTTGCGATCGTCGGACGGCCGAACGTCGGCAAGTCCATGCTTTTCAACAAACTGACCGGCCGGCGCGCCGCCATCGTGGAGGATACGCCGGGCGTGACCCGCGACCGCATTTACGGCGACTGTGACTGGAACGGCCGCGAATTCGAGCTCGTGGATACGGGCGGCATCGAGCCGAACACCGACAGCGAGATGCTGCAGTTCATGCGCCGTCAGGCCGAACTGGCCATCGCCGCCGCCGACGTGATCGTCATGGTCACGGATGTGAAGACCGGCGTGACCGCTGCCGATCAGGATGTCGCCAATATGCTGCTGCGCAGCCGCAAGCCGGTCTGCCTCGCCGTGAACAAGTGCGACTCCGTCGGCCCCACGAACCCCGACGTCTACGAATTCTATGCGCTCGGCCTCGGCGACCCCATCGAGGTCTCCGCCGTCCACGGCCACGGCACCGGCGACCTGCTCGACTGGTGCGTTGCGCACTTCCCCGCCCCCTCCGAGCAGGAGGACGAGGGCGAGGTCATCAACGTTGCCATCATCGGCAAGCCGAATGTCGGCAAATCCAGCCTGCTCAACCGCATTCTCGGGCAGGAGCGCGTCATTGTCTCCAATGTCGCCGGAACGACGCGCGACGCCATCGACAGCTATTTTGAAAACGAATTCGGCAAATACCGCTTCATCGATACCGCCGGAATGCGGCGCAAGTCCAAGGTCGATGACGCCATTGAAAAATATTCCAATCTCCGATCCATCGCCGCCATTGAGCGCGCAGACGTCTGCCTGATCCTCATCGACGCCGTCGAGGGCGTGACGGAGCAGGACACAAAGATCGCCGGTCTGGCCCACGAGGCCGGAAAGGCCAGCATCATCGTCGTGAACAAGTGGGACCTTGTGGACAAGGACACGAACACCATGGCTGAGAAGACGGCAGAGATCCGTCGCGACCTCAGCTACCTCACCTACGCGCCGATCATCTTCCTGTCCGCCCTGACGGGCCAGCGCGTCGGCAAGCTCTATGAGCGCATCAACGCCGTGGCCAACCAGAGCGCCATGCGCATCACGACCGGCATGCTCAACAACATCCTTGAGGACGCCACGGCCCGCGTGCAGCCGCCCACGGACAAGGGACGCCGTCTGAAGATCTATTATATGACGCAGGTCGGCGTGAAGCCGCCGCACTTTGTCATCTTCTGCAACGACGCGCGCCTGTTCCACTTCTCCTACCAGCGCTATCTGGAGAATCAGCTCCGCGGTGTCTTCGGTCTGGAGGGAACGCCCATCCGGCTGACCATCCGCCAGAAGGGCGATAAGGAGGACTGAGCATGGACTGGTGGCGCATCGTCTGCTGTGCCGCTGCGGGCTACCTGCTCGGCAGCTGCAATGGCGCTATCGTCGTGTCGCACACCTGCATGCACGACGACATCCGCAAAAAAGGCAGCGGAAACGCCGGCCTGACGAATTTTCTGCGGAACTTCGGCGGCTGGGCAACGCTGCTCGTCGTCCTGATGGATATGGGTAAGGTCGTGCTCGCCTGCCTGCTCGGCCGCTGGCTCCTGCCCGGAAACCCGCAGCTCGGGATGATGATCGCAGGCGCGATGACGGAGCTGGGCCATATTTTCCCGGTCTTTTACGGCTTCCGCGGCGGCAAGGGCATCCTGTCGAGCGCTGCACTGGCGATCATGATGGACTGGCGCATCTTTGTCATCGGCTTCAGTCTGTTTCTGATCATCGTCTTTGCGACGCACTATGTCTCGCTCGGCTCCATTCTGGCCGCCACGGCCTATGCCGTGCTGTTTGTCATCTTTTTCCCCGGGCAGCCGTGGATCTGGAGCATCGCCATTGCTATGGCCGTCCTTGCGATCTTCATGCATCGCAGCAATATTGCCCGTCTGCTCCATGGCACGGAGACAAAAACCTATCTTTTGAAATCCAAGAAAAAGTGAGGAATCTTCCATGCAGGTAACGATCGCCGGCAGCGGCGGCTGGGGCACGGCCCTTGCCATTCTGCTGCATGAAAACGGTCACGATGTCACCCTTTGGTCGCATTTCGAAACGGAGAGCAAGCAGCTCGCCGAGACCCATCAGAATCCATATCTCCCCGGCGTCACGCTGCCGGAGGGACTGCATTATTCCGCCGACCCCGCCTGCGCGCAGGGCAAGGAGATGGTCGTGTTCGCCACGCCGTCGTTCGCCGTGCGCACCACGGCCCACGCCTTTGCGCCGTACCTCGCCGAAACGCCCCTGCTCGTCTCCGTGACGAAGGGCATCGAGGAGGGTACCGGCTATCGCATGTCCGAGCTTGTCTCGCAGGAGACCGGCCGCACCGTCGTCGCCCTGTCCGGCCCCTCGCACGCCGAGGAGGTCAGCCGCGGCATCCCGACGGGCGTTGTCGTCGCCTGCCCGGAGCGGGAGCTTGCCGAGCGCGTGCAGAACGCCTTCATGTGCAGCCGCTTCCGCGTCTACACCAGCCCCGACACGGCCGGCATCGAGCTGGGCGCGGCGCTCAAGAACGTCATTGCCCTATGCGCCGGTGTCTGCGACGGCATGGGCTACGGCGACAACACCAAGGCCCTGCTCATGACGCGCGGCCTTGCCGAGGTCGCCCGGCTGGGCATGGCACTCGGCGCGCACCGCGAGACCTTCGCCGGTCTGGCCGGTGTGGGCGACCTGATCGTCACCTGCACGTCCATGCACTCCCGTAACCGCCGCGCCGGTATCCTCATCGGCCAGGGCGTTCCCGTGCAGGAGGCCATGAAGCAGGTCGGCGCCGTCGTCGAGGGCTATTATGCCGCCCAGTCCGCCTGGGAGCTGGCGCAGCGCAAGAATGTCGACATGCCGATCACCGAGGCGGCCTATGCCGTGCTCTATGAGGGCCGCGATCCGCGTGAGGCACTCAATTCGCTCATGCTGCGCGACCGCACCTCGGAGGCAGAGGACGCCGCATGGGCACGGTGAACCGCCGCGCAGAGCTGCTGCGTTCGCTGAAGTTCACCCTGTTCTCCGCCTCGGCCGGGCTCATCCAGATCGGCGCGTTCGCCCTGTGCAACGACGTCATTCACCTGCCCGCATGGCTGGGCTATCTCATCGCGCTGGTGCTCTCCGTGCTCTGGAACTTCACGCTGAACCGGCGCTATACGTTCCGCTCCGCCGCAAGCGTGCCGCGCGCCATGGCGCTCGTTGCGCTGTTCTACCTCGTCTTTACGCCCTGCACCACCTGGCTGGAGCACTGGCTCACCGACGTGAAGCTCTGGAACGACTACCTTGTCACGGCGCTCAACATGGTGCTGAACCTCGTGCTGGAATTTCTCTATGACCGTTTCGTCGTCTTCCGCGGAACGATCGATTCCAGAGACGCAAAACCGAGTAGGAGGGACGTTTAGCCCCGTCCTCTCACACCACCGTGCGTACCGTT
>DQIA01000034.1 GCA_003525905.1 Clostridiales bacterium | reverse complement strand
GTGGCAATCTCGGGAAGGCACTCGCAGTCCGTACAGGCTGCCGTGAAAACGTACAGACGCAATCGGTTTGTGCGTTTTTATCGCTGCCCTGTACTGGCTGCCAGTGCGGATCCGGGCCCGGCTGTCCGCTCCCCTACAGCGCGCGGCTGGGAACCTTCCTGCAATTCCCTATTTCTCATCCTGCCCGCTTGGGCAGGCGAATGGTCAGGACGATCTCACGATCCGTCTCCTCCTGCTTCGTCTCCGCCTGGATACCCGCACTGCGGACGAGCTCGAGGCTGTGATTCACGCTGTTCAGGAACAGCCGCACGTCCCGCACGATGAGCTTGCGGATGCCGCGCTTCGGCGGCTCCTGCGCGTTCTTTTTCGCAAGATAGGCGTCGATATACGCCTCCGTCTTTGCCACGTTGAGCTGCTGGCGGATAACGGTCTGCAGCACGGCCAGCCGGTCCTCCTCCTCCGGCAGCCGCAGCAGCGCCCGCGCGTGCCGCTCCGAGAGCTGGTTCTCCCGCAACAGGGCAAGCACCTGCGGGCTGTGGCGCAGCAAGCGCAGCTTGTTCGCCACGGCGCTCTGACTTTTGCCCACGCGCTGGGCCGCCTGCTCCTGACTCAGACCATACAGGCGCATGAGCCGCGCCAGTCCCTCGGCCTCCTCGATGTAGTCGAGGTCGCGCCGCTGGAGGTTCTCCACCAGCGCGACCATGCCGCTCTGCGCCTCGTCCACCGACAGCAGGATGCAGGGCACCTCCCGAAGCCCCGCCATCCGCGCGGCGCGCAGGCGGCGCTCGCCTGCGACCAGCTCATAAAATCCGTCCCGCCGCCGGACGGTCAGCGGCTGCACGATGCCGTATTCCGCAATGCTCGCCGCCAGCTCCTGCAGCCCTGCCGGGTCGAAGATCTTCCGCGGCTGGCCCGGATTCGGCCGGATCTGTGCGGCCGGAAGATATAGAATTTTCCCTGTTTCCAGCAGTCCACCTGTTCTGCGCATCCTGCTCTCCTCCTTTGCCGTGCGCGTTGTTCTGCTATCTATTTTACGCGTTTGCGCTGCGAAATTGCGCGAATGAAAGGGACTAAAACGCAATAAATTGTGTTTTTCGAAATGATAGACCACAATATCTTGGGAAATACGCGGGAAATAGGAAAAGCGGCGGAACCATGCCGCATCCGGGCCGTTCACAGCCTGCTTTCCGGAAGTTCATAATTCCTTCATCCTTCTTTCAGGAACATTTCAGCTTGGCGCGCTACAATGTGGCCAGAAAGAAAAACAAAGGCACCGCAGCAAAGCCGGAAGCGGCCGCGCGGCGGGGTTCCTGAGAAATATGATCGAAGGAGTGCTTATCATGTACGAAAACGACGGATTCCATCCCTATGAAGATAACAACGATGCGCAGAACCGGTATGAAGCGCAGAGCAGTGAGACCAGCGGCAATCAGTGGCAGCAGCCGCTCTACCAGATGCCGCAGCAGCCGGAGCATACGCAGCCGAAGAAGAAGCATACCGCAGGGCGCGTCGTCGCGCTGGCGCTGTGCTGCTCGCTCCTCGGCGGCGCGGTCGGCGCAGGCGCCATGGCCATCGGCACGAGCATGACCGGCACGTCCGGCGGCTCGCGCAGCAGCAGCACCTCCACCATCCTGCAGGGTGACCGTCCCACCTCGGCCATCAACGTCTCAAAGATCGACACGAGCAAGGAAATGACGGCTGCTGAGGTCTATGCCGCCAACGTCAATTCCACGGTCGGCATCACGACCTCCATCACCACGAACTACTGGGGCTATCAGACGACGGCCGCTGCCTCCGGCTCCGGCTTCATCCTGACGGCTGACGGCTATATCCTGACGAACTACCATGTCATTGAGAATTCCGATTCCGTGAAGGTCACGATGTATGACGGCACGAGCTACGACGCCACCATCGTCGGCTACGACGAGAGCAACGACATCGCTGTCCTGAAGATCGACGCGACCGGCCTGACGCCCGTTGTGCTCGGCGATTCCGACAAGCTGAACGTCGGCGATCCCGTGGTCGCCATCGGCAACCCGCTCGGCGAGCTGACGTTCTCCCTGACGTCCGGCGCCGTGAGCGCGCTGAACCGCGAGGTCACGCTCTCGAGCAACGTCACGATGGATCTCATCCAGACGGACTGCGCCATCAACTCCGGCAACTCCGGCGGTGCGCTGTTCAACCTCTATGGCGAGGTCATCGGCATCACGAATGCGAAGTATTCCAGCAGCGGCTCCTCCAGCGAGGCGTCCATCGATAACATCGGCTTTGCCATCCCGATCAACTCGGTGCGCAGCATCGTGGAGAGCATCATTAAAAACGGCTATATCGTCAAGCCGTACATCGGCGTTTCCGTTGAAGATGTCAGCTCTGAAATGACGAGCTACGGCCTTCCCACCGGCGCGGTCGTCCGCTCCGTGACGGACGGCGCTCCGGCTGCACAGGCAGGCCTGCAGGCCAACGATATCATCACCGCCGTGGACGGCGCCGAGATCAGCGGCAGCAACGATCTGGTCCAGATCGTCACCGCCAAGAAGGCGGGCGACACGCTGAAGCTCTCCGTCTACCGTCAGGGCCAGACACTGGAGCTGACCGTTACCGTTGCCGAGCAGAAGCAGTCCGCGCTGGAAGGCTCAAGCGATACGCAGCAGAGCCAGCAGCAGGATCAGAGCCAGCAGCAACAGCAGGGCGGCGGCTACGGCTTCCCGTGGGGCTTCGGCTTCGGCGGCTGATCGCTGCAAAATCAATTTACCAATACTCTCTCTTTTCTTTCTTCCTTTCTTAAAAAGGCAGCCGCTTCCGGGTCTGGGCCGGAGGCGGCTGCCAATTTTTTTGCAGGTTTGGATGGGAAGGCTTATGACTGTAGGGTCGGGGCATGCCCCGACCGGCGCAATGCCGCCGATACGAACAGGCTGCCGTTAAAAACAGTACTGGCCTCCGATTTGTCATTGCGAGGCCCCGAAGGGGCCGTGGCAATCTCGGGAAGGCACTGTCGCCCCGTACCAGCCGTCGTTAAAACGGAAAATGCCGAAGTATGGGGTGTAGCGGC
>DQIA01000079.1:8265-34243 GCA_003525905.1 Clostridiales bacterium | reverse complement strand
CTGATTCCTGATTAAAACATTTCATCAGGAATCCCGTGTGCTACGCACACTCGCATCGTGCTGACGCACGCTGCGCCGTCTCATGCAGAATCTGACGCGCCCTCGGCGCTATAAAAAGCTTTTAAAGCTTTTTATTAGATTCTAGTATAAGATAGTGAATGGAGCGTATCGGTGCAGATACGCTCCATTTCTGATCCATATGGTGCAGCTGCAGTCCCTTGGCTCAGCTTGTCAAAAAAGCCCGGCTGCTCTCAGTGAGTGGCCGGGCCTGCTGCATCCTGCTGCGTGAGGTTGTCCAGCATCTGCAGGCACACGCTGCGGAAAACAGCCTCGTCCTCCGGCCGGATTCCCTGCAGAAGCAGGCGGTCCGTTTCATCCAGACAGGTAACAAACTGTGCATGCATGGCGCGTGCTTTTTCGGTTGGAAGCAGCTGCTTGCAGCGCTGATCGCGGGAGACTGCGCGGCGCTCGAGCAGGCCTGCGGCCTCCATGCGCTGAAACAGGCGGCTGAGCGTTGCACCGCGCAGCTGGAAGCGCTGCTCCACGTCGCGCTGCGTCAGGCAACGGCCCTCGTTGCGCAGCAGATAGTGCAGGATCATGCCCTGTGTGCCGGTCAGCTCTACAAGCCCGGCCTCCGATGCCGCTGCGTCCAGATGGCGGCGGATCTGATTGGACAGACATTTTACGACACCGCCGATGGGCTGCTCCATCTGCTGCATGGATGCTCCGCCTCCGTTTCTGCTTTTGGAATTTATAAATCTTATTATACCGCCGGATCGCGGCTCCGTCAACCGTGGAATGACAGAATTAACAAAAAATCCATTGACAATTTAGTGATATCGCCATATAATTAGCATGCTAACAATTTGAAGCAAGGAGGAATACCATGCTGAAAACCTTGGGGGCGCAGGTGAAGCAGTATCGCTGGGTCACGTTCATCACGCCCGTTTTTTCTGCGCTGGAGGCCGTGGCCGATATGTTCCTGCCGATGCTGATGTCCCAGATCATCGACAAGGGCGTCAAGGTCGGCGGGCAGGCAGGTATGCAGGCCGTGCTGCACTACGGCGCGATCATGGTGGCCGTTGCCATCGGTGCGCTTGTCTGCGGCATTCTGGCGGGCCGCTTCGCCTCGATCGCTTCGACAGGCTTCGCGGCGAATCTGCGGCAGGCCATGTTTGCCAACATCCAGAGCTTTTCGTTCTCGAACATCGACCGCTTCTCCACGGCGGGCCTTGTCACGCGCCTGACGACAGACGTCAGCAACGTGCAGCTCTCCTATCAGATGATCACGCGTATCTGCGTGCGCGCGCCTGTCATGCTCATCACGGCGCTCATCATGGCATTTTCCATTCACGCCAGCCTGAGCATGATCTTCGTTGTGGCCATCGTGATTCTGGCGGCTGCGCTGTCGTTCATCATCTTCAAAGCGACGGGCACGTTCAACCGCGTGTTTAAGAAGTACGACGATCTGAACGCCAGCGTGCAGGAGAACGTCGGTGCCATCCGCGTCGTCAAGGCCTTCGTGCGCGAGGATTATGAGCGCAGCAAGTTCAACAAAGCGGCCAACGCCGTCTACCGCATGTTCGTAAAGGCGGAGACCTACGTGTCGTTCAACAACCCCGTGATGATGCTGACGGTGTTCGGCAGCATGCTGGGCCTGTCGTGGCTCGGCGCAAAGGCCATCGTGCTTGAAGGCTTCACGGAGGGCGGCCTGATGAGCCTGTTCAGCTATGTCATGAGCATCCTCATGAGCCTGATGATGATCTCCATGATCTTTGTCATGATGAGCATGAGCGTGGCAAGCGCCCGCCGCATCTGCGAGGTGCTGAACGAAAAGGCCGACCTCACCAGCCCGGCGCAGGCGCTCACGGCCGTTCCGGACGGCAGCGTGGATTTTGACCACGTCAGCTTCTCCTACCGGCAGGGCAAGGGCAAGCCCGTCCTGCAGGACATCGACCTGCACATCGAGGCCGGGCAGACCATCGGCATCCTCGGCGGTACGGGCAGCGCGAAGTCGAGCCTCGTCAACCTGATCTCCCGCCTGTACGATGTATCGGAGGGCAGTGTTCGCGTCGGCGGGCACGATGTGCGTGAATATGACCTGACGACGCTGCGTGACGAGGTCGCGGTCGTGCTGCAGAAAAACGTGCTGTTCTCCGGCACGATCCTGGAAAACCTCCGCTGGGGCAACGCGGAGGCCACGCAGGAGGAGTGCGAGCGTGTCTGCCGTCTTGCCTGCGCGGACGATTTCATTCAAGCCATGCCGCAGGGCTATGAGACCTACATCGAGCAGGGCGGCACGAATGTCTCCGGCGGGCAGAAGCAGCGCCTGTGCATTGCCCGTGCCCTGCTGAAAAAGCCGAAAATTCTGATCCTCGACGATTCGACGAGCGCCGTCGATACCGCGACGGACGCGCGCATTCGCAAGGCCCTGCGCGAGGAGATCCCGAATACGACGAAGATCATCATTGCCCAGCGCATTTCCAGCGTGCAGGACGCCGACCGCATCCTTGTTCTGGACGAGGGCCGCGTCAACGGCTTCGGCACGCATGAGCAGCTGCTTGCCGCGAACCGCATCTATCAGGAGGTCTATCAGGGCCAGACGCAGGGCGGCGGCGACTTCGACGAGAAGGAGGGTGCATAATATGGCGACGAAACCGATGCGCGGCCCCGGCGGGCGCGCGATGCACGCCACGGAACGGCCGAAGAATACCGGCAAGACCATGCGCCGCACCATGGCCTTCATCCTGAAGCACTATAAGTGGCACTGCCTTGCCGTCGTGATCTGCATCGTCCTGACGGTGCTGGCCCAGCTGAATGGCACGCTGTTCCTGCAGAAGCTCTATGACAGCTATCTTTCCCCCATGCTGGAGAGCGGCAGCACGGACTTCACGCCGCTGCTGCACAAGCTCATCCAGGTCGGCGCGGTCTACGCCATCGGCGTGCTGTGCTCGTGGGGCTATACCCGCCTGATGGTCAATGTCTCGCAGGGCACGATGCGCAACTTCCGCGAAAAGCTCTTCGGCCATATGGAGAGCCTGCCTATCTCGTATTTCGACACGCATTCCCACGGCGACATCATGTCCGTCTATACGAACGATATCGACACGCTCCGCCAGTTCATCGGCCAGAGTCTGCCGCAGCTGTTTTCCAGCATCATCAGCATCGTGAGCGTGTTCGTCAGCATGATCGTGCTCAATGTGCCGCTGACGCTGCTGACACTTGTCATGGTGGCTCTGATGCTGTTCGCCACGAAGAAGATCGCCGGGAAGTCCGGCAAGTTCTTCGTCCGGCAGCAGCAGGACCTCGGCAAGGTCAACGGCTACATCGAGGAAATGATGCAGGGCCAGAAGGTCGTGAAGGTCTTCAACCACGAGCAGGCTGCCATCGAGCGCTTCAACGAACTCAACGAGCAGCTGCGCGACAGCTCCTGCCGTGCTAACAGCTATGCAAACGTCCTCATGCCGGTCAACGCCCAGCTCGGCAACGTCAGCTACGTGCTGTGCGTTGTGGCGGGCGCGGCGCTGGCGCTGCATGGCTATGTCGGTCTGACGCTCGGCACGCTCGCGGCGTTCATGACGCTCAACCGCAGCTTCAACCAGCCCATCACGCAGGTCAGCCAGCAGCTGAACTCCGTCGTCATGGCCATGGCCGGTGCGGAGCGCGTGTTCCGTCTGCTCGATGAAAAGTCCGAGACGGATGAGGGCTATGTGACGCTCGTCAACGCGGTCGAGCATCCGGACGGCACGCTGACCGAGAGCGAGAAGCGCACCGGCGTGTGGGCGTGGAAGCATCCGCATCAGGCGGACGGCACCGTGACCTATACGAAGCTCGCGGGCGACGTGGTGTTCCATGACGTGGATTTCGGCTATACACCGGAGAAGATCGTTCTGCACAACATCGATCTCTATGCGACGCCGGGCCAGAAGATTGCCTTTGTCGGCTCGACGGGCGCAGGCAAGACGACGATCACGAACCTCATCAACCGCTTCTATGACATTGCGGACGGTAAGATCCGGTATGACGGCATCAATATCAACAAAATTCGCAAGGACGACCTGCGCCGAAGCCTCGGCATGGTCCTGCAGGATACGCACCTGTTCACCGGCACGGTCATGGAGAACATCCGCTACGGCCGTCTGGATGCTACGGACGAGGAATGCATCGCTGCGGCGAAGCTGGCCAATGCGGACGGCTTCATCGAGCGCCTGCCGAACGGCTATGACACCATGCTGACGAGCGACGGCGCGAACCTCAGTCAGGGCCAGCGCCAGCTGCTTGCCATTGCGCGCGCCGCCGTGGCAGACCCGCCAGTGCTGATCCTTGACGAGGCGACGTCCTCCATCGACACGCGCACGGAGGCGCTCGTGCAGGCCGGTATGGACGGCCTGATGAAGGGCCGCACGACGTTCGTCATCGCCCACCGGCTTTCGACGGTGCGCAACGCGGACTGCATCATGGTCCTTGAGCAGGGCCGCATCATCGAGCGCGGCACGCACGACGACCTCATTGCCCAGAAGGGCCGCTATTACCAGCTCTATACCGGCAAAAAGCCGGAGAAATAAAACCAAAGACGCTGCAGCTTTTTCGTGGCTGCAGCGTCTGAGACCGTCGAAAAAGTCCGTAACCGTCAAAATCCGGAAAACATTTTAGAGATATTCGTTGGTTTTGGACTTTCCGTATTATTTAGGATTTTCAAACTTTTTAGCGAAAAATCTCTTGATTTACATGGATTTTGACTTACTGCGCAACTCGCACCCTACCGTACCTTTGTACGCCGACGGGTGCGAGTTGCTTGCCTTCCGAACTTTTTCGCAGTCTTCCAGCGTGTCGAAAAGAGTTTTTCGACACGCTGAGACGCTGCAGCGATAAAAACCTGCAGCGTCTGTTTTACTTTTTCGGCAGGATGACGCGGAACGTCGAGCCCTGCCCGGGGGCGCTGTCGACCTCGATGACGCCGTCGGACAGCTCGACGATGCGCTTGACGAGCGGCAGGCCGAGGCCGTTGCCCATAGCCTTGCGGGAGCTGTCGCCCTGATAGAATTTCTCGAAAATGCGCGCCTGCACCTCGGGCGTCATGCCGCAGCCGTGGTCCATGACGGAGACGACGGCGCATTCCGTCTGGTCGAGCAGGCGCAGGGACAGCTCCTGCCCCGGCTCGCTGAATTTGATGGCGTTGCCGATGAGGTTCGTCCAGACCTGCAGCAGCAGAGGCTCACAGGCCGTCACGCTCACGGCGTCCAGCTCGGCACGAAAGCTCAGCGACTTTTCCTCCCACTGCGGCTCGAGCATCACAACGGCCTGCCGCAGCTGCTCATCGAGGCGGAACGTGCTGCGCTGGTCGGAAAGCGACTGATTCTCGAGCTTTGAGAGCATGAGGATGTTGCCGACGAGCGTGGAGAGGCGGTGTGTGTTATAGAGGATCTTGTCCAGATATTCGTCGCGCTCCGCCTGCGTCAGGCCGGTGTCCTGCAGGAGCATGGCATAGCCCTCGATGGCGGTCAGCGGTGTCTTGAATTCGTGTGAGACGCTGGAGACAAAGTCGTTTGTGACGTTGTTGATCCGGTTCATCTCGCGCACGAGTGCGTTGAAGTTCCGCAGGGTCGTCTGCACCTCTTCAAGCTTACTCGGGTCTTCGACCGTGATGCTGTAGTTGCCGCGCGCGACCTCGCGCGAGGCCTTGCTCAGCTTGACCATCGGGGCCAGCACGCGCCGCCCGACGAGAAAGCTGGCGCTGCCGCTTGCGGCGGCCGCCACGAGCAGCAGGGCCACGAGCGTGGAGACGTTGATGTGGCCGATGACGCCGAGCTGCTGCAGGGCCGTCAGCGCGCCGACAACGGCACCGAACGAGATGATGACGACGATGGCGATGATGAGCAGGTAATACGTCCGCAGACGCAGGGAAAATCGTTTATCCTTCTTCATGCTTCCGCTCCGCCTTATAACCGATGCCGCGAACGGTTATGATCTCAAAGTCCTGATTCTCCCGGAAGCGGTCGCGCAGCCGGTTGATGTGCACGTCCACCGTGCGGGGGTCCGTGTGGGTGTCGATGCCCCAGATGTCGTCCATGAGCTGCTGCCGCGTGAAGATGTGCCCCGGCGAGGAGACGAGCTTGTATAGCAGCAAAAATTCCTTCTGCGGCAGGACGGTCTGCACGCCGCCCGTCAGAACGGAGAACGAGTCGAATTCGAATGTCGTTGTGCCAAGCGTCTGACGCCGGTCCGCGACCATCTGCGCGCGCCGCAGCAGGGCGTTGATGCGCAGCACGAGCTCGTTGACGTTGATGGGCTTGACCAGATAGTCGTCCGCCCCGGCCAGAAAGCCGAACTGCATGTCCTGAAAGCCGTCGCGCGCCGTGATCATCAGCACGGGGATAGTGCTGCCGCTGTCGCGCAGGCCGCGCACCAGCGCATAGCCGTCCAGCTGCGGCATCATGATGTCCGAGACGATGAGGTCGATATAGTCGCGCTCGAGGACCTGCAGCGCCTCCACACCGTCGGCTGCGCCGATGGGCTGGAAGCCGTGGCGCGTCAGTACGCGGCAGAACAGCTGCCGCAGCTCGGCGTCGTCCTCGGCAACGAGAATCTTGAACATGGGGATCCCTCCGTTTCCGTCTTCTCAGTATACCACAGACGGCCGGATTTTGGAACGGAAAATTTCCGGTTTATGAACTGAAATTCATAATCGGTTGACGCAGAATTGATAATTCCGGGATATGATATCGGTAGAAACATGAAAAGGACGGGAACGGAATTGAAAAATAAAATGTCGCGGCAGGAACGCCGCGAGGCGCGGCTGCGCCAGGAAAAGCTGCGCCTGCAGAAGAAGAGCAAGCTGACGCTCATCGTCTATGCCGTGATCCGGCTCATCGTGGTCGGCGTGCTCGTCCGCTCGGCCTTCAACGGCCAGATCGAAAGCGTCTACACCTGCCTCCTGACGCTCGTGCTGCTGCTCCTGCCCTCCATTCTGGAGCGGAAGCTGGGGGTACGCCTCCCGGCCGGTTTGGAGATCACGGTCGTCGTCTTCATCTTTGCAGCGGAGATCCTCGGTGAGATCGCCTGCTTTTATGTGACGGTCCCGTTCTGGGATAAGGCCCTGCATACGACGAGCGGCTTTATCTATGCGGCGGTCGGCTATTCCATGGCGGACGTTCTGAACCGCCACAAGAAGGTCAGCTTCGAGCTTTCACCGCTGTTTCTGGCGCTCGTGGCGTTCTGTTTCTCCATGACGATCGGCGCATTGTGGGAAATTTTTGAATTCTCCGTGGATAACCTGTTCCACAAGGATATGCAGAAGGACACAGTCATCCAGCAGATCACCTCCGTGGCGCTCGACCCGACGAACCGCAACATTCCCATCACCATTTCAAACATTCAGGATGTCGTCGTGAACGGCGAGAGCCTCGGCCTCGGCGGCTATCTGGATATCGGCCTGTATGACACCATGGGCGACCTGATCGTCAACCTCATCGGCGCGGTCGTGTTCAGCGTCATCGGCTATTTCCATCAGAAGCACCGCAAAAAGTCCGTTGTGACGCAGCTGTTCGTCCCGCAGGTGGACGAAAAAGAGGAGGATGTGCAGCATGAATGACAAGGAGCACCGCAATCTGGAGCGCGCGGGAAAGGCGGATACGGACCGGATCCTGACGATCCCCAATGTGCTAAGCTTTTTCCGGCTGGCGCTCATTCCCGTGATCATCGTACTGTATGCAAAGAATGAGGTCTGGTGGGCGTTCGGCATGCTCGTGCTGTCCGGCGTGACGGACGTTGTGGACGGCTGGGTCGCGCGGACGTATCACATGGTCTCGAATTTCGGCAAGGCCATCGACCCCGTTGCCGACAAGCTGACGCAGATCGCCGTGCTGCTGTGCCTCATGCCTATGAAGTGCTGGTGGGTCGTCGGCATTCTGGTTTTGAAAGAGGTCTCCATCGGCATCATGACGCTCCTGACCCTGCACCACACCGGCATGGTCTACGGCGCGGGCTGGTACGGCAAGCTGTGCACGGCCGTGATCTACCTTTCCATGTTCGTCCTGATGCTCTGGCGGACGGCGCCGGACTGGTTCCTGTATGCGGATGCCGCGCTGTGTGCCTGCCTGATCCTGCTGGCGTTCGTGAAGTATGCCATCCGCTACGGCGGCATTCTGCGGGAGGCGCGCGCAGACGGCGCGCGGAAGCAGGCATGAATGCGCCGATCCTCTCGTTTTTTGCGGCGCATGCCCCGCGGCAGGCGCTGCACCGCGGCCGCAGGAGGCGCTTCTTCCGCTGCCCGGCCTGCAGAGCCGTGCAGATCGTCCCGGCAGGCTGCGGCCAGACGAAGATCGTCTGCCGCAAATGCGGAGAGATCTTCTTAAGGAGAACCTGAATAATGACGGACCGCCTCGGAACACCCTTCGAAAGGAAGGTGCTCCGGGGCGGTTTTTCTGTAAGAGAGCTTTCAGACAGTTTAGCAAGCAGACGATTCAGTTTCCTGCACTGCGCTGATAGCCCGTTATCAGAATGTACGGGTTTTCCTGCGGGTCTAGCCACAAGAGTGTGTTTACCATATCGGCTTCGGGAAGCCCGATGCAGCCTCCCGTTGCACCCTTGCTGCAATGAAAGAATATTGCACAGCCGCGTTCCGGAATGGTATAGGGAGCAGTGTTAAAACGGATGACGCAAGCATATGCATAGGCACTCTGATAGTCTTCCAGATGCTCAACATCATCGCTCCACAGATCGAGGATGGACGGGTCGTCGCGTTCCTGCCACGAATTAAAGTAAATGGAATCTTCGTCACATACCCAATCTGAGCTTGGCGTAACGTCTCGCCATGGCATCTTCAGTCCATCTGGCTTTGGAGAATTTCCGAAAGCCAAACCCAGCGACCAGAGTCCCGCAGGAGATGTGTTGCTCCCGCGTTTGCGTCCGTGCATAATGCCGTTACCTCCAACCCAGCCATGCATCCTGCTCAGACCGGATACAGGCTGCCAGGCTCCGCCCGCCTCCCGCTGATAACACACGGTTTCCGTCTGAATGCCATCCGTCTCCTGTGCTACGACCAGCACCAGTTGGTTACACTCGCGAGAGTCAAGGCCTTCCGGCGTAAGCCCCTCAACTGCCATCCATTTTTCCAACAGCTCCATCTCATTGCAATTCTGATCAGCGGGAAATGTTTCTGCCAGTTCAGGCTGCCATGTAGCCTGCGTGTCTCCCGGCTGCGGCGAAATTGGTACACCGTTTTGATAGAAGGATTCGTCCCAAACGGCGTATGTGCGCTCAGGCTCCGTGGCAATGACCGATGGCGCCTCCGGCATATGGGTGCTGTTCTCGGTATTCTGTGGCTGGGAGGGAACGTTTCCTGCCTCTGTGGCCTCCGTGGGTGCGGTACGGGGTGGAATGCTCTCCTGTTCGATGGTTGGTATATTTCCCTCAATGTCGTGAAGTATATCTGAACAGCAGGCGGAGAGATATATTGACAAAATAGTACAGCATGCACATGGAAAAAGCAGTGCAATAATGCGTTTGCGAAATCCTGCCTTCATCAAATGTAGTAGTAGCCGCCAGTAATATGAGCAGTTGCAAAGCAACTTGCAGAATAGCTGCAATACTGCGCAAGAGGCATATAGGCAGATGTCGTCGAACTCGAATTTGCTGCTATGCAAAAATTACTCACGCCGCGTGAACCAACTGTTCCTGTTGTTCGTGTAACTACCATTGCGTGATCATAGGTTCCACTGTCTACACTTCGCGTGCCAGCTGTGTCCCAGATAATTACATCGCCAACACACGCTTTGGCTAAGCCCAGCCAATAATAGCCTTGTGGACCGGATATAGTATGATCACTGAGCCAGATGATTTTGAGGAAGCCGTTTACATTATCCCATCCCCAATTTAACCAATATTTATCACCATAGTAGGTAGTGTATTGATTTCTGCACCAGACATTTGTAGAATTAGTGCCTGTCCAAGCTGTAGAAACAGCGGGGAATGCAGTTGTCGAAGTACCTGAAGCGCCACATCCAGATAGAAGTCCGGCCCAAACACATTGCGACGCGAAATTTTGGCAATTAGAACTGCTTGCACCAAATAAACTATTAGTTTTATTGTAATATTGCTTGGCGTAATTTACTGCCGCCGTCGAGCTATATGATGTTGTTTGGTATGTTGCTGTGGTTGTAGCTGTGTTATTCGTGTTGGCGGGCTTTTCCATTGTCGAAAAATCATGGTCACCGACAACGGCCAAAGCGGCTGCGTGGGCATCGAATGAGTCATAAACAAACCCGTCTGCTTGTTCATTCGGCATACTTGTCTTTGCTGTGACGATGCCCCAGTTTCCGTTGATTTTTTCCAGTGTCAGATAATAAACACAGTTTAGATAAAATGTATCCTCGAAAGCACCTTCCATTTCATAACAATAATGAACGCCTATTTCCGCGGTGCAAGTATTCCCAGTTAATACGCCCGAGAAATTTTCAAATTCAATACTATCAGAAATGATCTTAAAATCGCAAATATCAGCAATTTCACGCTGGTATTGATTCTGGCTTTCGATATATGCGATCGTGCTGTCAACCTGCTCATTCCGAATAGACTGAACAGTAAACGTAGTGCAGTTGTAATCACTATCTCGTCTGCTGGCATAGATTGAAGAAATAAAAAGCTCACAGGTCGCCTGTATTTCGGCAGCTGTTCCCGCGTTATCAGTCAGACTTGCCCAAGTGCGTTTGTACTCATCTTGTGAGAGTTGTGTCGTGCCTGCAACAGGTATAACTTGATTTTCGTTATGAAGCACAGTCGCATGGTTTGTCTCCGGGTCATAAGAGGCATTTGCTTCAACAGCGGAAGCAGAAAATGCTGTTGCAATGAGCAGAGAAACAATGGACAAGAGGGCAACCACTTTTTTGATTTTTTTCATGACACTTTCTCCTTTCAGAATCTTATCGTTATGAGCAAATGTGCTCAAATTAATGTATGTACGTCTTTATGATGGTAAATTAAATCAATCAGCACTGAACCAAGCAATGGCTATGCGTTAGCACTTTTAGAACCTCAGTAAACGTACTGGATATTTCGATGAATCAGTTATAAAAATCAACTTTTGTATGTTGCATAGCTGGTGTCGGTTATGTATTCAACCGTAGCTGCGGTTAATACAAATTGCGACGTTGCCCGATATTGCCCCACACTATCAAGCGCGACAATGTATTCTTGACTAAAAGATTGGCTCGTAGTAGAATATGTCCAAGTATTATTTGGTGCTGGAATATTCACCCGAATCCACGTACCGCTGACCTTTTTTCAAGATACATTGTCACATACGCTGATTTTAATCCGTTTGTCCCGTAACACTTAACAACAACTGCTTTTCCGGAGCTACTGATAGAAAGAAGAACCTCCGCCTGTCGAGCATTTGCGTATTGTGGCCGAATGCTATCTGCCCGAAGTGCTTGCACATTATATGATATTGAAATAGTAACAATAATTGCAATTAGAAAACTGAATACACGTTTCATTATTTCACCTCCTATTTCTGTATGGTGTATGCTACGCTTACCATTGCCTCTATTTTCTAAGACAGCTGCTGGGGCAAAAATGATACAACTTTTTCGCTTTTTACATACATTTTGGACAGATGGGTTGCTTGACAGTGTGCGGCGTGCGGGGTATCATGATGAATAGTTGGGAGGTGCGTTTCCTTGCTGATGCTGTATTTTGCCCTGATTGACAGCGAAGCCGACCAGCTTCGCTTTTCCGATATTTACAGCAACTATCAGAAGCAGATGCTGCTTGTGGCGAAGCGTATTCTGCACAGTGATGAAGATGCGGAAGATGCTGTTCAGATCGCATTTCTGGGCATCGCACAAAGGATAAAATCCCTGCCGGTTGATGATAGGCGTTTACGGGCTTATGTACTTACCGCAGCCAAAAACGCTGCACTATCGTTGCTTCCGCAGAAGAAACGGCAGGACAATATGCTTGACATTGATGAGCTTCCAATAGCCTCTGACGAGGATTTGTTTGTGAAGGTTATGCAATCTCAGGACTATGACACATTACTGCGTGCTGCGAGAATGCTGCCCGCTCCATATCGTGAGGTATTGCTGATAATCTGCGTAGAGGGGCAGACTGTAGCTGCATCAGCGGCCATACTGCATCGCAAGCCGGGGACAGTGCGCCAGCAGCTCAATCGCGGGAAAAAACTCCTGATTGATTTTTGTCGGAAGGAGGGAATGTGCCTTGAAGAGCAGGGCTGAAACGCCGTTTGAGCGGGCGCTGATCGATGCGACGCTGGAGGAGTACTCGGATGTACCAGATTGTGAGGATAAAATTGCAATTCAATTGTCGGATCACTTTATCCGAAAGACAGAAAAGCTGAACAGGAAGACAGTATCCAAAGGTTGGAAGTATCAGAATACAGTGTGGAAGCGAGTGGCCCTTATTGCAATCCTTGCGGCAGTATTGGCGGCAAGCGCAATGGCGATTCCGGCAGTCCGTGAAGCAATTATCAAGTTCTTCCTCCATGATGAGGGCACCCATTATGAGGTTTCATTCGACCCAATACAGGCGGCTTCTGCCCCGGATTCTATCGAGACAGTGTATCTCCCAACATATATACCGGATGGATATCAGCAGGAATTCAAAACAGTCAGCATTGCAGCTGTGTCAATCGGCTGGCACAATGCGAACAATTGGTGGATTTGCTTTGATCAAGTCCCCATGCCGGAGGACTACGAGAATGCAACAAGGGGAGGCATTAATTCGGAGGGAGCAACAGCGGAATCAACCGGCATAAATGGATTTGAGGTGATCAAAATTACCGATAATGAGGTCATAACCTACATCTGGACAAATCATGAGTATATGTTTACGCTGATGTGCGAAAAAGAAATCCCGGAATCGGAGATGTTGAAGATATTCTCCAGCGTGCAGGCGGATGATCATGCGATCATTGACGGCATGCAATAGGTGCTTTATTAGAGAATGATTGTTGGAGAGCGACTGCCTCCTTTTTGCGGGAACTTCCGGTGCGCTGCTGCGTCTAACCAGCAGAACATCTGCAAAGGAGGAATCACGCATGAAGCTGAAACAACTTATCTGCCTGCTACTGGCAGCGGTGGTGCTCGGCGCCTGCGGCAGTCCTGCCGGACCGACGGAAGCAACGGAGGAAACAAAGCCGACTGATGCCTGGCTGGACCCGGTTGTTCCGACGGATGCTGCCGAATCGTTGGGAAAGCCGGAGCCGGTCGAGGATCTGACCGTGCCGGATCAGACCGCCGCTGTGGGTGGGGCGAATTTTGCACTCGATCTGCTGCGCGGCGCAGCAAAGCCGGATGCCACAACGATCCTCTCACCGTATTCCGCCCTGCTGGCCCTCGGCATGGCCGCAAACGGTGCAGGCGGCCGAACACTGGAGGAGATGGAATACGCGCTTGGCGCAAGGCTGGAGGATCTGAATGCCTGGCTTGCTTCCTGCCGCGCGGCGGAGGACGGCGAGGTCGTCTCTGCAAATTCGATCTGGACACGGAATGAAACCGTGCAGCTCCTGCCGGAGTTCCGGCAGACCATGGAGCAGAAATACGGCGCGGAGGTCCATGCCGGGGACCTCAGTGTTGCGGCCATCAACGAATGGGTCGATTCTAACACAAAGGGGCGCATCAAAAAGCTCCTGGAGCAGGACGACCCGAGCATCGTGACCTATCTCATCAACGCCATGACATTCGACGCAGAGTGGGCCAGCCCCTATGAGCCGCAGAGCTGCAGCGAGGGCACGTTCCACGCGAGCGACGGCACGGAGCAGACCGTGACCTACCTGTCCGGCGAAGAGCGCGGCTATCTCGAGGTCGCGGGCGCAACTGGCTTCGTAAAGCACTATTCCGGCGGCCGCTATTCCTTTGCGGGCCTGCTCCCGGCCGAGGGCAGTACCCCGGAGGCTCTGCTGGAGGCACTTGACGGCGAGACGCTGCTGCAGGCAATCTGTAATCCGCAATCGAAAACGGTCTACACGCGTATGCCGAAATTTACCGCTGCGACCACGGCAGAGCTCAAGCCGGTGCTGGAGCGTATGGGCATGCAGGCGGCCTTTACGGACGCTGCGGATTTCTCGCTGCTGTCTGACACGCCTCTGAAGATCGACGCCGTCCAGCAGAAGACCTATCTGCAG
Source organism: Clostridiales bacterium (assembly GCA_003525905.1). Classification (GTDB taxonomy): domain Bacteria; phylum Bacillota; class Clostridia; order Oscillospirales; family Oscillospiraceae; genus JAZOXB01. The sequence goes on along the minus strand of DQIA01000079.1, from coordinate 20,100 downwards.
GTCGATGAGAGCGGCACGATCGGCGCGGCCGTGACGAGCATACCGATGATGGAGGCAACGGCGGTCCAGACCGAGGAGCCCAAGACGGTCTATCTCACGCGCCCGTATCTCTGCGTGATCTTCGACCATGAGACGCAGAGCATCGTCTTCCTCGGGATTGTGAACCGGGTGGACGGCTGAGTCGGAGGGAAATGGAATGAAGCGAAGCTTACTGGCAGGAGCCCTGCTTACAGTCCTCCTGCTCGGGGCCTGCGGCACGCGCGAACCTGTGACGCTGACGGAAACGGACTGCCGGACTGCCGCCGTAGCGGCGGATTTCTCCATCACGCTGCTGCGGAATGCTGCAAAGCCGGATAAAACGACTCTTCTGTCGCCATATTCCGTGCTGCTGGCCCTCGGCATGACCGCAAACGGCGCGAACAGCGCTACGCTGCAGGAGATGGAGCAGGCCCTCGGCGCAAAGACGGACGACCTGAACCACTGGCTTGCCGCCTGCCGCTTGGCGGAGGACGGCAAGGTCGTCTCGGCCAATTCCCTCTGGACGCGGCAGGAGCTGGAGGTCCGGAAGGAGTTCCGGAAGACGATCCGGAAACAGTATGATGCGGAGCTTCACGAGGGCGAGTTCAGCATGGAAGCTGTGAATGACTGGGTCCGGAAGAACACGAAGGGCCGGATCGAAAAGATTTTGGAGCAGGACGACCCGATGAGTCAGGCATGTCTGGTCAACGCCCTGACATTCGATGCCGAATGGCCCGTGGCCTATACGCCGGAATCCGTCTATGACGGTACGTTTTTCACAAGCGACGGCAGCAGGCAGGTCGTGCCATTCCTGCACAGCGTGGAGGAGAGCTATTTCGAGCTTGCGGGCGCGGAGGGCTTTGTGCGGCCGTATGCGGGCGAGCGCTATGTGTTTGCGGGCCTTCTGCCTGCCGAGGGCACCACACCGGAGGAGCTGCTGCAGGCGCTGGACGGCGAGGCTCTGCTAAACGCCCTCGGCGAGCCGCAGACAGAGGAGGTCCATGTCGCGATCCCAAAGCTCATCGCTGCCACGGACAGGATGCAGCTGAAGGAGCCGCTGCGCGCCATGGGCATGGAGCTGGCGTTTACCGACGCTGCGGATTTCTCCCGCCTTGCAGAGAAGCCGCTGAAGATCGATTCCGTGCAGCACAAGGTTTGGCTGCAGCTCGACGAGCAGGGGACGCAGGCAGCCGCCGTGACGAGCACGCTCATGGCGCCCACTGCAGCGGCAGATATGGAGGAGCCGAAGACCATTGCCCTCACGCGGCCGTTCCTCTTTGTGATCTTCGACCATGAGACGCAGAGCATCGTCTTCCTCGGGATTGTGAATCAGATCTCATAACCTGCAGCCCGTGCGCGGAAAATTCCGCGCACGGGTTGATTTTTTCTCCCATTGGTGGTATAACTAGTAATACAAGTTATACAAATCGGAAACGGAGGAAGAACCATGGGAAACAACGGCTTCCCGGAGGGAAAATACATGACGACCGTGAAGGTCGGGCCGAAGGGGCAGATCGTCATCCCGGCCGAGGTGCGCGAAATGTTCGGCATCGAGCCGGGCGACCAGCTTTTGCTGCTGGCCGACACGGAGCAGGGCATCGCTCTGCCGCCCAAGGCACAGGCCGGGCAGATCTTTGCGGCCATTACGGCGGCAATGCCGAAGAGAAAGGATGACAAAGCATGAACGCCATTGAGACTCATGCTCTGACGCGCCGCTTCGGGCCGCGCACGGCCGTGGACGGGCTGGACCTGACCGTCCGGCAGGGCGAGCTGTTTGCCCTGCTGGGCGTGAACGGAGCGGGCAAGACGACGACGCTGCGCATGCTCTCGGGCCTGCTGCAGCCGACGGGCGGCGAGGCGGACATCCTCGGCTTTCGCCTGACGCAGCAGCCGCAGGAGATCAAGCGGCGCATCAATCTCTCCCCGCAGGAGACGGCCGTTGCGCCGAACCTGACGGTGCGGGAGAATCTGGAGCTTATCGCCGGGATCTACGGCGCATCGCGCCGGGAGGCCGCGCAGCGCGCGGCGGAGACGATCGCGGAGTTCCATCTGGGCGAGGTAGAGCGCAGCCGGGCCAAAACGCTTTCCGGCGGCTGGCAGCGGCGGCTTTCCATCGCTATGGCGCTGATCTCGCAGCCGCAGCTCGTATTTCTGGATGAGCCGACGCTCGGGCTGGATGTGCTGGCGCGGCGGGAGCTGTGGCAGGTCATCCGAAGCCTGCGCGGCAGAGTGACCGTCATCCTCACCACGCATTATCTCGAGGAAGCGGAGGCGCTTTCCGACCGCATCGGTATCCTGTCGCACGGCAGGCTGCGTATCTGCGGCACGGCGCAGGAGCTGTGCGCCGCGGCGGGCGAGACGCGCTTTGAGGAGGCCTTTATCAAGCTGGCAGGGGAGGGAGTCCAATGAGAAGAATGCGCTTTTTTGCCTCGCGCAACGCGCGCGAAATTCTCCGCGATCCGATCAGCGTCGGCTTCGGCGTCGCGTTTCCTATCCTGCTGCTCCTGCTGCTGAGCTTCCTGAACCGGCATATCCCGGCGGAGGCCCACATGACGCTCTTTGAGCCGGAGCAGCTTGCGCCGGGCGTCAGCGTGTTCAGCCTGAGCTTTCTGGCGCTGTTTTCCGCGCTGCTGCTCTCACGCGACCGCTCGTCGGCCCTCATTCTGCGGCTGTATGCCTCGCCGCTGACGGGGCGGGATTTCATCCTCGGCTATCTGCTGCCCATGCTCCCCATGGCGCTGGCGCAGACGCTTGTGTGCCTGCTGGCGGCCATCCCGCTCGGCCTGCCGGTGTCGTGGCGCATTCTGGCCTGCACGGCGGTCAACGTGCCCATCGCGCTTGTGAATCTGGCGCTCGGGATGCTGTGCGGCACGCTGCTGCCGGAAAAGGCCGTCGGTGGGATGTGCGGAGCCTTACTGACCAATGTCTCGGCGTGGCTCTCCGGCATCTGGTTCTCGCTCGACCTCGGCGGAAAGGTTTTCCGCCGCATCGCCTACGCGCTCCCGTTCGCCAACGCCGTCGACGCGGCGCGGGCCGCGCTGGCAGGGGACTGGGGCGGCATGTTCCCACAGCTCTGGATCGTTCTGGCATGGGCCTTTGGCCTGCTGACGGCGGCCATTGTGATCTTCCGCAGAAAAATGACCGCAAGATAAATTTCCGGTGCACCGATTTTCGGTGCACCGTTTTTTCCCTTGACAGGGAAAGCCGAGTATGCTACTATGAAAAAATGTTAAGACTGTCTAACTTTGGAGGGAGAAGCCATGACCTTAAAGGAGCTTCCTGTCGGAAAAAGCGGGCTCATTACGGCGGTCGGCGGCGAGGGGATCCTGCGCTGCAGACTGCTGGATATGGGCCTGATTCCCAACACACGCGTGACGGTGCAGAAGATCGCCCCGATGGGTGACCCCATGGAGATCCGCCTGCGCAGCTATGAGCTGACGCTTCGCATGGACGACGCGGCGCAGATCGAGATCCTGCCGGAGGTGGGCGCATGATCTTTGCACTGGTCGGAAATCAGAATTGCGGCAAAACGACGCTGTTCAATCAGCTTACAGGGTCCAACCAGCATGTCGGCAATTTTCCCGGCGTGACGGTCGACAGCAAGGAGGGCGTGATGCGCGGCGCAAAGGGCTGCAGCGTCGTCGATCTGCCGGGCATCTATTCTCTGCGACCCTATACGGCCGAGGAGATCGTGACCCGCGATTTTATCCTGAATCAGAAGCCGGACGGCATCATCAATATCGTCGACGCCACGAATATCGAGCGCAACCTCTATCTGACGCTGCAGCTTCTTGAAATGCAGATCCCGATGGTGCTGGCGCTCAACATGATGGACGAAGTGCGCGGCAACGGCGGCACCATCGATGTGCAGAAAATGTCCGATGAACTCGGTATTCCGGTCGTTCCCATCGCCGCGGCGAAGAACGAGGGCATTGAGGATCTGGTCGAAAGCGCCGTGCGCGTCGCGCATACGCGTACGCTGCCGAAGCGCGTGGATTTCTGTGATGACGGTCCGGTGCACCGCTGCATCCACGCCGTCTCGCACCTGATCGAGGATCACGCGCAGGCTGCCGGGATGGCCCGGCGCTTTGCGGCAACGAAGCTCATCGAGGGCGACGAGGACATCATCAGCCGCCTCCTGCTCAATCAGAACGAGCTGGAGATGGTCGAGCACAGCATCGTCGAGATGGAGGACGAGGGCAAGCTGGACCGCAATGCCGCCATTGCCTCCATGCGCTATGACTACATCGAGCGCCTGTGCTCCAAAACCGTGGTCAAGTGCCGCGAGAGCCGCGAGCATCTGCGCAGCGTGCGCATTGACCGCGTACTGACGAACAAATATGCAGCCCTGCCGATCTTTGTCGGCATCATGCTGCTGATCTTCTGGCTGACGTTCGACGTGGTCGGCGCGGGCCTGCAGGACCTGCTGGCGCTGGGCATCAGCCGCCTGAGCGCGGTGGTCGACCATGGCCTCACGGCCTATGGCATGAACCCGGTGGTACATAGCCTTATCATCGACGGCATTTTTGCGGGCGTCGGCAGTGTGGTGAGCTTCCTGCCCATTATCGTGGTCATGTTCTTCTTCCTGTCCATTCTGGAGGATACGGGCTATATGGCGCGCGTTGCCTTTGTGATGGACAAGCTCCTGCGCAAGATCGGCCTGTCCGGCCGCAGCTTCGTGCCGATGCTCATCGGCTTCGGCTGCACGGTCCCCGCCGTGATGGCAACGCGGACGCTGCCGTCCGCACGCGACCGCCGCCTGACGATCCTGCTGACGCCGTTCATGAGCTGCTCGGCCAAGATCCCGATCTATGCCGTGTTCACGGCGGCATTCTTCCCGCAGCATGCTGTGCTCGCTATGGCACTGCTCTACTTCGGCGGCATGGCCATCGGCGTGCTCATCTCCCTGCTGCTGAATCACACGGTGTTCCGCGGAAATCCCGTCCCGTTCGTTATGGAGCTGCCGAATTATCGCCTGCCGACGCTCAAGAGCGTGGCCATGCTCCTGTGGGACAAGGCGCGCGACTTCCTGCAGCGCGCGTTTACGGTCATTTTTGTGGCGACGCTTGCCATCTGGTTCCTGGAGTCGTTTGACCTGCACCTGAATTTCGTGACGGACAGCAGCAGGAGCCTGCTTGCGTCCATCGGGCGCATCCTCGCGCCGGTGTTCCGCCCGCTGGGCTTTGAGGACTGGCGTGTGACGACGGCTCTCATTACCGGCTTTACGGCCAAGGAGGCCGTGGTCAGCACGCTCGGCATCCTGACCGGCGCGGGAACGGAGCACCTGAGCGCGGCGCTCTCCGGCCTGTTCACGCCGCTGTCGGCCGTGAGCTTCCTGACGTTCACCCTGCTCTACACGCCGTGCGTCGCGGCCATTGCGGCCATCGGGCGCGAGCTGGGCGGCAGGCTGCGCGGCGCAGTCGTTGCGGTGTTCCAGTGCGTTGTGGCCTGGTGCGTTGCGGCGGGGCTGTATCAGCTCCTGCTGCTGATCGTCTGACGCATGGGCTGGCTGGAATGGGTCGTGCTGGCGCTGCTGGCGGCATGGCTGGCCGTGTCGCTTTGGCGCATGCTGCACCACCGCGGCTGCTGCGGCTGCTGCGGAGACTGCACGCACTGCCGGACGTCCTGCAGAAAAGACAGATAAAGGGGGATGCGGCCGCATCCCCTTTTGCTTTGACATCCGGCGGAAGATGTGCTATACTTTCCCGGTGTTGGCATAGAATCGAACAGATAACCGGAAAGAAGGTTTTTCATGAATTTTATCGAATGGCTGAAGGTCATCTTGCTCGGCATCGTGGAGGGCATCACGGAATGGCTCCCCATCAGCAGCACGGGCCACCTGATCCTGACGGACGCCATCTGGCCGCTGCAGCAGTCGGATGCGTTCAAGGAGATGTTCAACGTCGTCATCCAGCTCGGCGCGATCCTTGCTGTTGTGGTGCTCTACTGGAGCAAGCTCTGGCCCTTCCACCGTAAGCGCATCCCGCAGCGCTCGTGGTTCGCCCAGCAGAGCACGAACGGCTTCGTGGGCAGCCTGCAGCGCTTCGGCGATCGTTATTGCTGCATGGACAAGATCGTCATGTGGCTGAAGATCGCGGTTTCCTGCCTGCCTGCCATGCTCATCGGCCTGCCTCTGAACGATTGGCTCGACAAGCACTTTTATAACCCGACCGTCGTGGCCCTGATGCTGCTGCTCTATGGCGCCGGCTTCCTGTTCGTCGAGCGGTATAACCGCAGCCGCAAGCCGCGCGTGAATTCCATCGCGGCGCTGCGCTGGTCGGATGCGCTGCTCATCGGCGTGTTCCAGGTGCTCGCGCTCATCCCCGGCACGTCGCGCTCCGGTGCGACCATTCTCGGCGGCATCCTCATCGGCACGTCGCGCGAGGTCGCCGCGGAATATACGTTCTTCCTCGCCGTGCCCGTGATGTTCGGCGCGTCGCTGCTGAAGATCGTGAAATTCGGCGCGATCAGCGGCACGGAGCTTGGCGTGCTGCTCGTCGGCATGGCGGTCGCCTTCGGCGTGTCCATCCTGGCTATCCGCTTCCTCATGGGCTATATCCGCAAGCACGATTTCACGGCATTTGGCTGGTATCGCATCGGCCTCGGCCTGCTCGTGCTGCTGTACTTCTATGTGATCCGCTGATATCAAGCGGGACCGCCTCACAAAGAGAGGCGGTCCCGGTATTTATATGTACTTGATCTCGAGGCTGCCGAAGCTGAGATCGGCATCCAGCAGGATCTGTGCTTCAGGATGCTCACAGGGCGCCCCGCGCTGGTTGAGGCTGGCCGCCGTCGTATCCTTCCCGGAGACCGTGACGGCGAAGCGGTCCGGCACGAGCAGCGTCAGGCTGCCGAAATTCGTCTCAACGGTCAGCGGGCAGTTGTCCTGCACGGCCTCGCAGCCGGACAGATCGACGGTGAAGTCTCCAAAGCTCGTCTCGATCCTGCCGCTGCGCAGGAGCGGTGTCACGACCGGCACACGGCAGGAGCCAAAGCTCAGCTCGCAGCTCAGGTGGCCGTTATCGCAGCGCGTGTCCTGCGTGAATTTCCCGCCGTAGGAGGCGCGCACATGGTGCTGCTTCCGCCTGCGGCCGCAGAAATAATCGACCAGCAGGCTCACGCCCCACAGCAGCAGAAAGACCGGGATCAGGACGCTCCAGCGGAAGCCGATGGACAGAAAGCCGAATGCGGTCAGCAGCGAATAGCCGCCCACGAGCATCAGGCCGATGCTGAAGCAGGAGAAGCGGTGCGTCAGCATGCTCAGACCGCCCAGCAGCAGGGCGGATGTCCAGAGGATCGTCCAGACGGATACATCGAATTTTCCCAGCGCATTGACAAGAAACAGCGCACCGATGGCGAGGACGTAGATCGCGAACCACAGCCCGCTGCGTGCGGCGCTGCCGATGGTGTAATCCAGAATGTGTTCCTTCTCCTCCGGCTTGATGACCTCTGCCTCGTGTACGCGCTCCTCCTTCGGTGGTGTGCGGCCGAGCAGCTCATCCACGCTGATGCCGAAGATGGAGGCAAGCTCCGGCAGAATGGTGATATCGGGGCAGGAGAGGTTGTTCTCCCATTTGCTCACCGCCTGCGCGCTCACGCCGACGCGCTGCGCCAGCTGCTCCTGCGTCATGCCCAGCCGCTTGCGGTGATAGGCAATGCGCTTTCCAAGCGTTCCCTGTTCCATTGTGGTTTCCCTCCTTCATGTTCTGGCATTACCATATCATGAATTGGCCGAAAAAGCTATCATCCGGTCGTTCATTTTGCAAAAAACCGCCGCTCAACTTCCGGTTGAGCGGCGGTTGCGTCTCTCAAAACGACAATGCCCGGCGCTTTCGCGCCGGACATTGGAGAAATCAGGTTTACTTCTTCTCGGACTCAGCGATCTCCTTCAGGGCATCCTTGCGGCTGAAGTTCGCGCGGCCCTTCTCATCGAAGCCCATGAACTTGACCCACGTCATGTCGCCGACGTTCAGAACGTCCTCGACCTTTTCGACGCGGCGGTTTTCAAGCTTGGAGATGTGGACCATGCCGTCGTGGCCCGGAGCGATCTCGACGAACGCGCCGATCGGCAGGATGCGGACGACCTTGCCGTAGTACAGGGCGCCGACCTCGGGGACGAAGCAGATGTCGTCGATCATCTTCTTGGCGGCGTAGCCGGCTGCAGGATCGACGGCGGCAATAAAGACATTGCCTTCGTCATCGATGTCGACCTTGGCGCCGGTGTCGGCACAGATCTTCTGGATGGTCTTGCCGCCGGAGCCGATGACCTCACGGATCTTCTCGACGGGGATCTTCATGGAGATCATCTTCGGAGCGTACTCGGAGACGTCCGCGCGCGGCTCGGAGATGCAGGGGAGCATGACCTTGTCCAGAATTTCAAGACGGGCCTTGCGGCAGCGCTCGAGTGCGTCGGCAATGATCTCCATCGTCAGGCCCTTGTTCTTCAGGTCCATCTGAATGGCGGTGACGCCTTCCGTCGTACCGGCGACCTTGAAGTCCATCTCGCCGTGGAAGTCTTCCACGCCCTGGATGTCCGTGAACGTGCGCCATGCGCCGGTCTCCTGATCGGAGATGAGGCCGCAGGAAATACCGGCGACCGGGCGCTTGATGGGAACACCGGCGTCCATCAGTGCCAGCGTGGAGCCGCAGATGGAGGCCTGCGACGTCGAGCCGTTGGAGGACAGGACCTCGGAGACGACACGGATGGCATACGGGAACTCCTCAACGCTCGGGATCACAGGAAGCAGGGCCTTCTCGGCGAGGGAGCCATGGCCGATCTCGCGGCGGGAGGTGGAGCGGCTTGCTCTGGCCTCGCCGGTGGAGAACGACGGGAAGTTGTAGTGGTGGATATAGCGCTTCGTCTCTTCCGGATAGATGGTGTCGAGCTTCTGCGCGGCGGACAGTGTGTTGAGCGTGCAGATGGACAGGACCTGCGTCTGGCCTCTGGAGAACAGGCCGGAGCCGTGGACGCGCGGCAGAACGCCGACCTCGGCGTCGAGCGGGCGGATCTCGTCCATCTGGCGGCCGTCGACGCGCTTGCCCTCGAGCAGCCACTTCTTGACGACCTTCTTCTGCATCTTATACAGGCAGACCTCGATGTTGACGTCGAAGTCCTCATACTTTTCGGCGAACTTGTCGGCGAAATCGCGGCGGGCCGCGGTCAGGCGCTCCTCGCGGACGTTCTTGTCGTCGGTGTCGAGGGCATATTCGATCTGGTTCATGCCATAGGCGCACAGATCGTCGAGCAGGTCGTGGTTGACGGCTGCCTTTTCAAACGTGAACTTCGGCTTGCCAATGGTCTCGACGATGGTGTTGATGAACTTCACGACCTCCATGTTCGTCTCATGGGCGATGCGGATGCACTCGAGCACGATGCTCTCCGGGGCTTCCTTGGCCTCGGTCTCGATCATGACGACCTTCTCGAACGTGGAGGCGATGCACACGAAGCACTCGGAGGCGCTGCGCTGCTCGGCAGAGGGGTTGATGACGTACTGGCCGCCGACATAGGCGACGTTCGTCGTGGCGATCGGGCCGTTCCAGGGAACGTCGGAGCAGGCCACAGAGATGGAAGCGCCCAGAGAGGCGACGATCTCAACGGGGTTCTCGTAGTCGTTGGCAAGGACAGTGCAGGTCACGACGACATCGTTGCGCAGCTCATCGTCGAAGAGCGGGCGCATCGGACGGTCGATGATGCGGCTGTTGAGGATGCCGCGCTCGGAGGGCTTGCCCTCGCGGCGGTTGAAGCTGCCGGGGATGCGGCCGACGGCGTACATTCTCTCCTCGAACTCGATGGTCAGCGGGAAATAGTCGATGCCGGGCTTGGGGTCCGGGGAGCAGGTGACGGTCGTGAGCACGACGGTGTCGCCGTAGCGGCAGATGCACTCGGCGTCGGCCAGCTCTGCGACCTTGCCGGTCTCGACGGTAAAGGGACGGCCGCCGATGGAAGTCTCAAACACATGGTGGTTGGGATACTGTTTTCTGGTGATCATGGTTTATCCTCCTGTCAGAATGAAGTTCCACGGGAGGTTTAGCACTTGAAGCCGCGGCCAAACGCGCGCTCGGCAGCGCCTTCAACTGCTAAACTTCGCTCCCGTGTGCGGGGGTAATGCGGGGGAAGGGGAGACGGTGAAAATGGGCGGACCGCTGGCGGGCCGCCCATTGTTCGTGATTACTTACGGATGCCCAGACGAGCGATGATGGCGCGATAGCGGTTGATGTCCTTCTTGGCCAGGTAGTCGAGCAGGCTGCGGCGCTTGCCGACCATCATGAGAAGGCCGCGGCGGGAGTGGTTGTCGTGCTTGTGCTCACGCAGATGCTCGGTCAGCTCGTTGATGCGGGCGGTCAGGATCGCGATCTGGACCTCGGGGGAACCGGTGTCGCCCTCATGGGTCGCATACTCGGCGATGATAGCGGTTTTCTTTTCCTTCTGGATCATGGGAATACTCCACCTTTCAAAATATTATCCAACGGCTAAGTCCGGGCGGGCGGAATGCTCCTTCCGGAGCGGTCTCCCAGAACTGAGCGCGTGGATGTACCGGCAAAATTACCAGCCGTAATATCGTAGCATAGAATGACGGAAAAGTAAAGGATTATTTTTCGTCCGCGTCGCTTTTCTGCGGGATCCCGGCGCTTTCCGGCGCGCGGAAATCCAGCGTGATGGAGGCAAGCTCCGTCTGCAGAGGGTGATAGCGCACACCTGCGGCGTCCAGCATGCGCTTTGAGGCACGGATGTTGGCCGTTTCGGCGTATTTGTCGGAAAAATAGATGATCTCCCGGATGCCGCTCTGGATGATGGCCTTGGCACACTCATTGCATGGGAACAGGGCCACATACAGCCGCGCGCCGCGCAGCACACGGCCGCCTGCATTCAGAATGGCGTTCAGCTCCGCGTGGACGACATAGGGATATTTTGTCTCCGCGCCCTCGCGCTCCCACGGAAAAACGTCGTCGCTGCAGCAGCAGGGCAGGCCGTTATAACCGGTAGAGAGAATGATGTTCTCCGGCGAGACGATGCAGGCGCCGACCTGCGTGTTCGGGTCCTTGCTGCGGCGGGCGGCCAGCAGGGCGACGCCCATGAAATACTCATCCCAGGAAATGTAGTCGGTTCGTTTCATCGCGGCTCCTTTCGGACGGGTCAGGCGAGAAAGCGCAGGGCCTTCACGCCGGTCAGGGCGAGCGTCACGAGCAGACCGGCAATGAGCACGCCGGCATAGATGGCGGGCAGGGCGCGCTTCAGCCGCATCTCCATCAGCGCGGCGACGAGGGCGCCGGTCCAGGCGCCGGTGCCGGGCAGGGGAATGGCGACAAGGATGCACAGACCGACCAGCTCGGATTTGCGCACACGGCTGCTCTTGCGGTCGGCGCGGCGCTCCAGCGAAACGGCAAGACGGCCGAGGCGGGGATAGCGCTTCATCCAGTGCAGGATCTTCCGCACGAACAGCAGCAGGAACGGGACGGGCAGCATATTGCCCAGTGCGCTTGCGGCGAAGGCCAGCCAGGGATCCAGTCCCTGCGAGATGCCATAGGGGATGCCGCCGCGCAGCTCCACGACCGGCAGCAGCGAAATGAGAAACGTCATCACGCATTTGCCAAGGACGGTGCCGAACAGCCAATCGATCATCGTTTCAGCTCACCTTTCAGAAATGTATCCTCAGTATAGCATACGACGTCCCCGATTGCAACAAGAAGAATGCCTGACGGAAGTCAGGCATTGCAGACTGTCAAAAAACTGCTTGGCCGAAAGTCTCGGAGGGAAGGATCGTGTGAAAGGAAGCCGTCAGGGTTTCCTTTCGCGTTCCATCACCCGCCGCAGCGGCA
>DQIA01000079.1:0-8216 GCA_003525905.1 Clostridiales bacterium | reverse complement strand
AGCGGCAGAATTGCAAAATAAAACTACAAAAATGGATTTTGCAATTCTGAAAGCAGTTTGGCGAAAAAGTCACGGAGGGACTTTTTTGGCAAGCTGGAATGCCTGACGGAAGTCAGGCATTGGCTGTTACGGCAGCGCATGGACGAGGATGCCGATGTTGCGCCGGTAAATTTCGTCGAACTGGGAAAGCGGCAGCGGATTCGTGCCGAGACCGGCCTCGATCGTATAGCCGGGGCGGCGGAAGTCCTGCAGGAACCAGTCCTTATAGCCCGCAAAACCCGAGGCGAACGGCGTGTCCTCCAGCCGGTAGCCGCTGACCCGCGCCAGCCGTTCACCGAGCTCCTGCGCACCGGGCGGCGCATAGTCCTGAAAGCGCCAGTAAATTTCTTCTCCCTGCGTGTGATAGGACAGCGTGACGTCTGGCCGGATGGCCTGAGTCAGAGCTGCCATAGCAGCCGTTTCCGGCTGGTCGAGCGGCGAGGCCCCGACATAGTCCCGAGGGGCCGGGCCGGTGAAGCCGAGCGCGAATTTGTTTGTGCGCGCCTGCTCCCAGCCTGCGGGGTAGTTCAGATTGAGGTCCGTCCCCGTCAGATTCGCCTTCCAGCCGCCCGGGAACGGAATTTCCGGGAAGCCTGCCGCGATGCGCTGCGCTGCCTGATACTGTTGGCTGCCCGGCCGGATGGCCCCCGTGACGAGGTCGACGCCGTCCGGGTTCACCATTGGCACGAGCCACAGCGTTGTGCGCCGCCAGAGCTGCTGGGCATCCATGCCGAGGATGCGCCCCTCCGTCGCCACGGCATAGGCGTATTGCTCCAGAAACAGCAGCAGGACCGGTGTTGTGATCCACTCGTTCGCATGGTGGCTGGCGTTATAGAGCACACAGCGCGGCCCCTGCCCGATGCGCAGGGCTGTGACGGGCCTGCCCCACGCCGTCCGGGCAATGCATTTCTGTGACAGGAACGGATAGCGCACGAGAAGTCCCTGCACGCAGATCTGCAGCAGCTCCGATGAAAACGGGACGTCCGTCGGCACGACGGGGAAGCCGTAGGGCACGTTCAGATATTGCCCCGGGATGAGCAGATTTGGGTTCTGGTTCGGATTGGCCGTCAGCATGGCGCGGACGGATGTGCCGCGCGCCGTGGCGATGCGGTAATAGGTGTCGCCGGGCTTGACCATATAGCGTTCATAGCCCAGCAGCAGCGGCGTGAGCCGCTGCATGGTCAGAATATCCTCCTGCCCGGACGGATACAGGCCCTCGCGCCGCTGGAATTCCTCCAGATCGGCGGCACCCGCCCGCCGCAGGGCAAGCTCGGTCAAGCGCATAGAAAATTCCCCCTCCGGGACATATCTATGCCGGAGGGGGAACATTCATGTGCAGCTTGTCAAAATAAGCTCCTTCGAACCTTCTCTCCGAAACTTTCGGCCGGGCGGTATTTTCGACAGTCCGGCAGTTGCTTCAGAAGTTCTCTTCCGGGGCCTCGGGAGTTTCGTTGTCCGCAAAGTCCTCTTCTTCCGCAGCGGTTTCGGTTTCCGGCTCCGTCTCAGGCTTGGCCTCGGGTTCGGCTTCGTCCTCAGGCTGCTCGCCGGCAAGCTTGGTCTTCGCGGCTTCCAGCTCCTGACGCAGGCGGTTGATGCGGCGGAACGACTGGGAGATGCGCTCACACAGCGGGTCGTACTCGGCGTCATCCGGCTCTTCATCCGTGACGTAGTCCTTGTAGTAGACCTTACCAAGCTGCGTGTAGCAGCGGCGGATCTTGTCCTGTTCCGCCAGAATGGCAAACTTCTTCTTGGAGATCAGCGCGACGAGACGCGCGGTCTGGGCTGCGCTGCCCGCAACGTGGACGGCCTTGCATTTCAGGGTTTCCATGGTTTCCTTCATAAAAGATCACTCCTTTGATTCATCTGGTCCAATGGATTCTTCGGATTCTTCGGATGCCTCGTCCTCCTGCTCAGACGCTTCCCCGGACGGCTCGGCGCCTTCCTCGGGCTGCGTCTCTGCGGCCTCGGCAGCCGCCATGCGGTTGACCTGCATCTTCGCGGGGTCGTGCCTGACGAAAATAGCATGATACAGCAGAATGCCAAGCGCCAGCAGCATGGTCACGGCTGCAAGCAGCTGGCTGACACGGACCGGGCCGAGCCACAGGCTGTCCGTGCGCAGGCCCTCGATGACCATGCGCCCTGCGCCGTACCATGCGAGATATGCAAGGAACATCTGACCGTCGAATTTGCGCTTCTTTGACAGGAAGTGCAGCACGACAAAGCCGGTCAGGTTCCAGACGGACTCATAGAGGAACGTCGGGTGGAAATACTGCAGCGCACCGTTCTCAACCAGGCCCATGCGAAGGAAGCAGGTCGTCACGCCGCCGTGGGCCTCTCGGTTGAAGAAGTTGCCCCAGCGGCCGATGGCCTGCCCGAGCAGCAGACCGATGCCGGTCAGGTCGAGGAAGGGAAAAATTTTGAGCTTCCGAACACGGGTATAGATCAGCATGCCGAGCACCGCGCCAATGACGCCGCCATAGATGGCAAGGCCGCCGCTGCGGATGTCGAGAAAGCGGTACCACGGGATGCCGGGGCCGAAGAACTGGTCCCACTCGAACACGACGTAGTACAGGCGCGCGCCGACGATGGCGGACGGCAGGCAGATGAGCACGAGATTGAGAATGTCGTCCTGCGTGACGCCGAACTGCTTGGCCCGGCGCAGGCAGTACGTCACGGCGAGCAGCACGCCGATGGCGATGATGACGCCGTAGAATTTGATCTCGAAGTTTGTTCCCGGGATGCAGAAGCCGTCGGGCGGATCAATGCCCTCAATGCCGAGCCCGGGGAAGCTGATGGGACTGGTTAAGAAGATATTCATGCGGATTCCTCACTTTCATTGGGAAGAATGATGCTGAGCGCGGCGCGCTCCGGACGGATGACCTGCCGGATGAATTGCAGCACGTCCTCGGGCGTGACGGAAGCGTAGGCCTCCGGGAAGGAGAAGTAATCCACGCCGTCGAAGTGGTAGGCACACATACGGTAGCACACACTTTCAAAGCTGTCAAGGTCGCGGGTGCGGCGGCCGAGCGACGAGCGGATGAGCCGGTCAAACAGCGCGCGGTCAAAGCCCTCGCAGGACAGGCGCTGCGCCTCGTCCAGAATGGCACGGAGCACGGCGTCCGGGTCGCGGCTGTCGCCGCCCGCGCTGAACAGGCAGGCATCGCGCACGCTCTCATATCCGGCGGAAAAGTCCGAATTGATGAGGCCCTCGTCATACAGGCGCGTGTAGAGCGCCGAGGATTCGCCCACGAGAATTTCGGCAGCCAGATCGCCAATGATCTCACGGCGCATGGACTCCAGCCCGCGGGCGGGCGGCTCACATTTGAAGCCGAGGCAGAACGTCGGCATGGCGATCTCCATATGCCGGACCGTGCGCTTTGTCGGGCAGGTCATGGCCTCGGCCGGGCCGTAGTCCCGCACGGGGACCGGCTCTGCATGGGCGTTTGCGGACTCCGCACGGGCGATCTCCTCCACCAGCGCAGGGTCGACATCGCCCGTTACGCAGAGCATGAGATTTGCGGGCGCGTAGAATGCCGCATGGCAGTCCTGCAGGACCTGCGGGGTGATCTCGCCGATGGATTCGACCGTTCCGGCGATCGGAACGCGGATGGGGTGATGCGCAAACATCGCCCCGAACAGGTCCTCATAGGCACGGGAGTCGGCGCTGTCCTCATACATGCGGATCTCCTGGGCGATGATGCCGCGCTCCTTTTCCACGCTCTCCGCCGGGAACCACGGCGTGAGCACCATGCGCAGCAGGATACGGAGATTTTCGGCGAACTGCTCGGTGCAGTCGAAATAATAGGCCGTCATGGCATAGCCGGTGAAGGCGTTCGGATAGCCGCCGTGGGCCGCGAAGAGGTTCATCGCGTTGTCCTCCGGCAGATCGAACATCTTGTGCTCCAGATAGTGCGCCACGCCGTCCGGCGTGCGGCAGGGGATGCCGCCGCGCGTGAAGGACGTGTCGACGGAGCCGTAGTCCACGCCGAGGAAGGCGTAGCTGCGGGCAAAGCCGGGCTTCGGGACGACGCGGAGGAGCAGGCCGTTTTCTAGCCGCTGCTCCCAATAGCGCTCGCCGAGGCGCGGGAATTCATGCAGTGTCATGCTTCGTCTCCCTTCAGGAAATAGATCGTGTCCGTGGTGATGCGCCGGGCTGCGCGCACGACATCTTCGACCGTCAGGGCGGGGAGCTTCTGCAGCATGGTCTCGGGGTCGTCGCACGGCTCGATGGACATGCCGATATACCAGTCGTCGAGCGCGGCGGGCGTGTCCAGCCCGGCGCGGACAGCGGAGATCAGCGAGCGGCGGGCGGATTCCAGCTCTTCCTGCGTGATCTCACCGCGGCGGCAGGCGTCCAGCTCGGCCAGAATGGCGTCGCGTGCCGTTTCATACTGATCAAACGAGATACCGGACGACACGATCATCAGACCCTTGAACTTCTCAACGGCGGATGAGGCATAGTAGCACAGTGAGCGCTTTTCGCGGACATTCACGAACAGCTTGCTCGTCACGCCGCTGCCGTAGACGGAGTTGAGCAGCACGAGGGCGGGATAGTCCGGGTCGGAGGCGGTGATGCCGGTACGCATGCCGATGACGAGCTTGCCCTGCGTGACATCCATGGACTCCGTAACCTCGCGCACGGTCTCCGCGCTTCGGCGCACGACCGTCGGCGGGGGAGAGACGGGGTCACGCTCCAGTCCGTCAAACAGCGGACGGAACAGGGCGGCGGCCTCCTGCGGCGTGCGGCGGCCTGCGTAGAACAGCATGATGGGAGCGGTGCGCAGCACCGTGCGCCAGTGCGCCGTCAGGGCCTCCGGCGTGATCGCGGCGACGTCCTCAGCATAGCCGAGGCGGGGGATGCTGGCGGCTTCGCCCTCGCACATGATCCGGCGCATGCGCATGGCGGCGTAGACGCGCTTGTCGTTCTGCGCGGACTCGATGGCGTGGATCAGGTTCTGCTTTTCGCTCTCGACATAGCGGGCGTTCAGCAGGCCGTTTTCCAGCGCGGGATGGAACAGAATGTCGCGGAAAAACTCCACCATCGGGGCAAAGACGGCTTCGCCCGCCGGGAGAAAGGCCTCTTCAATAAAATCAGCGTAAAAGCCGGTCAGCTTCGTTTCGCCGCGCAGGCGGACGAGCGTGCCGAGCGTTGCGCCGTACAGCTCGTCAAGGCGCATCGAGATGGCGCGCATATCCGGCCAGCGCTCCGAGCCGCGCAGCAGCACGCTCGGCAGCAGGGCATCGAGCGGGGCGGCGGCCTTCGTGTGCGGGCGCATCAGGTTGAAGCTAAAGCAGCCGGACTTGAATTTCTCGGTCTGCACGGCCAGCAGGGTAACGCCTGCGGCCAGCTCGATCGTTTCGATCATGGGCATTCATCCTTTTTCAGCGTGTTTGCCTTTATTATACACGTTTTTCCCGGAAATGAAAGAGCCGCAAAAAGATTTCGCTTGTTATTCCGGACGGAATCCTGTAGAATAGGGAGAAGTAATTTGTATTTATGGAGGGATGAACATGGAACAGTGGCTTGAAGTGACCATCCGCACGGCGTCCGGCGGCATCGATCTTCTGTGCGCCGAGCTGACGGAGGCCGGGTTTGACAGCTTCGTCATCGATGACAGCGAACAGTTCCGCCAGTTCCTCGACGGCGCGCGCGCCTATTGGGATTATGTGGATGAAAAGCTTGCCGCGCGGATGCGCGACCTGTCGCAGGTGCGCCTGTACCTGCCTGAGGAGACTGCGGAGGCTCAGCTTGCAGAGCTGCGTGCCCTGCTCGCGGAGCTGCCCAGCCGCTATCCGGCCTGTGAATTCGGCCCGCTGACGCTGGCGCTCGACCGCATCCCGGACGAGGACTGGGCCAATTCCTGGAAACAGAACTACCGCCCCCTGCCAGTGGGTGAGCGCCTGCTCGTCGTTCCGCAGTGGATGACGGTCGACGACCTGCAGGGCCGTCTGCCCGTGATCCTCGATCTCGGCCTGACGTTCGGCACAGGCGAGCATGCCTCGACGCAGCTTTGCATGCGCGCGCTCGAGTCGCTCCTCCACGGCGGAGAGCGCGTGGCAGACCTCGGCAGCGGCAGCGGCATCCTTTCCGTCAGTGCCCTGCGGCTCGGCGCGGCAAGCGCCGTCGGCGTCGATATCGATCCGAGCGCGGAGCATATCGCCGCGGCAAATGCGGCGCAGAACGGCTTCGGCCCGGACCGCTTCACGGCGCGGACGGGCGACGTCGTCGAGGATGCGGATTTTCTGCAGGCGCTGGCGGGAGACGGCTTTGACATCGTGTGCGCCAACATCGTGGCGGATGTCATCATCCGTCTTGCGCCCGTTGTGCCGAAGCTCATGCGGCCGGATGCGGCGTTCGTCTGCAGCGGCATCCTCACGACGCGGGAGGACGACGTGCGCGCGGCGCTTGCTGCGGCCGGGCTGGAGATCGTCCATGCGGCGCACGAGGGTGAATGGTGTGGCCTGACGGCGCGCCTGGGGGAGCGCTGAGATGCCCCGCCTTTCCTACCGCAGGCGCCTGATGCTGCGCAAGCTCCTGCGCGTGCTCGGCATCGTGCTGGCGGCGGCCATCGTCATCGGCGCGGCGCTGCTGCTGTACCTTGAGCCTTATGTCACCTATGACCGCGACGGCGCGCACCTCTCCCTGAAGAAAAACGCGCAGGATCCGGACGGCACGGGCGCGACGGCGGCGCTGCCGGAGGTCTCGGACGCGCAGATCGTCTATGACGAGGCGCAGCCCGGCTCGGACCGGATCACCGACCTCGGCGGCGTATATGTCACGACGCAGATGCTGCGCGACCCCGAGGCCGTGCGCGCGGCGCTCGAGCAGCAGGGGGCCTGTGCCGTTCTGCTGCAGCTCAAGAGCACGTTTGGCAATTTTTACTATTCCAGCTCCATCGACGGCGCGGAGCTGGCGGACGTCGATACGGCGGCCGTAGATTCCCTCATCGAATGGCTCAGCCAGCACGGCTATTACCTCATTGCGGAGGTCCCGGCCTTCTGCGACACGGCGTTTGCGCTGGCCAATTCCGCTGCGGCCCTCCCGCTTTCGAGCGGCGTGCTGTGGATGGACTCCAACGGCTGCTACTGGCTTGACCCAGCGAGCGAGACCGTGATGATCTACCTCAAGCAGATCGCGCGTGAGCTTTCGAGCCGCGGCTTCCGCGAGGTCGTGTTCTCGGAGTTCCGTTTCCCGGCGAGCAACAGCATCTCCTATCATTCCGAAAAGTCCGGCGCGGAGCTGACGCAGGACGCGGCGCAGGAGCTGACGACGTTCTTCTCCGGGAGCAATCTCATGATCTCGTTTGAGACGGACGACACGGCCTTCCCGGCCGACGTCTGCACAGGCCGCCTGTATATCCGCGATGTGGACGGCTCGAAGATCGAAAAATTCGCGCAGGCCTATGGCAGCGCGGAAAATCTGACGGAGCTCGTGTTCCTGGTCAACTCGAAGGACACGCGCTTCGACGAGCGCGCCGTGCTGCGGCCGCTGCTGAATTCCTGAGGAGGGACGAGAATGCGAAGAACAGACCGGGAGATCACAGACCGGCAGGAGCTGCTGGACGTCATGGCGCGCTGTGACGTCTGCCGCCTTGCCCTGAATGACGAAAGCGGCTATCCCTATGTCGTGCCGCTGAATTTCGGCATGGAGGAGCGGGAAGGCACGCTGTATCTGCTGTTCCACGGTGCGCTGACCGGAACGAAATATGACCGCATGGAGCGGGACCCGCGCGCGACGTTTGAGATGGACTGCGGCCACATGCTCTGCACCGATGAAGCAAAGGGCATGTGCACCATGGCCTATGAGAGCGTCATCGGCCGCGGGCGGCTCGAGACGGTCCCGGAGGCGGAGCGCGAGGCAGCGCTGCAGTGCCTGATGGCGCACTACGGCCGCCCGGACTTTGCCTTTGACCGTGCGTCCGTGGCGCACACGCGGGTGTTCCGCCTTGCGGTCGAGTCCATGACGGGCAAGCGCCGCAAAATAAAATAAAGCCGGACGGCCCGCCGCAAGGCGGGCTGTCCGCCAGACTGTCGAAAAACATGCTCAGCCGAAGGTTGCAGAGGGAAGGAAAGCCTCGCAGAGTTTGCGCTCGCAAGCGCAAAGAAAATAGGAATCATTTTCTCCGGCGGCGTGTACGTCGGAGAAAATACCGCTCGGCTCGCAAACGTGCGAAGGG
>DQIA01000126.1 GCA_003525905.1 Clostridiales bacterium | reverse complement strand
GCATGCCGCTCCCCTACAATGGCAGGTGCATGCATCGGGAGCGGCCCCAAATTTGCGGGCTGTACACGGTGCGTCGGGGACGCCGCACCCTACAACACGCCATCGATACTTCAACAATACCCCCCAAAAATGCAGTCTCTCTTTTCTGAGACTGCATTTTTTTATCGGCCGAATCGGAGAAAATGCGCGCTTCCGGCGCGCTTTTTCTGCTCCGGCGGCGGGGGCGGCGCGGGCAGGAAAGCGCAGACGCCTCCGAGCGGAGTTGGCATGATGTCGTATTGTCAGACAATAAATGGTCGAAGTGCACAAAATCTGGCGAGATTTCTTGAACATTTCTACGAAATTGATTTTGTTGTCATACAATCTGTTGACATACCGGTGTCGAGCGGTGTATAATCCAGTCAGAAAGAGCGAAGGGAGCACGGAACATGACGAAGCTGAACGAACGCATCGCAAACGTGCCGGAACGCATTTTCATCCTGGCGCAGCTTGCACTTGGCCTGCTTCTGGCAGCGGGCGGCGGCTACTGCATCCTCCGCTTCGGCAACGACGGCGAGCATTTCAATTCCCTCGGCCTTGCGGCCGCGCTGGTGCTCTGCGGCGGCCTGCCGACCCTTATCCGCAGCCGTATCGAGCGTCCGACGCCGTGGCTGCGCGGCGCGATCATCGGCGGCCTCGTTGTGGCCCTCGGCATCTACGTCGTGATGCGCTTCGCCTGAACCCATCCATGTCCGGCATGAGCCGGTGGAAATAATTACTTTGTTCCAAAATCCGAAAGGATCATTTCAAGGAGGAAAACACAATGAAAGATCACAAGAAAGCTTACGGCCTTTGCCCGGCCAGCATGACGATCTGGAATGCCGATCAGACCTACAACAAGACCGGCATGGAAAAGTATCTGACTTGGCTGCTCGACAACGGCGCACAGACCATCTCCATCTGCGGCTCCACCGGTGAGAACATCGCCATGAACATGGAAGAGCAGCGCGAGATCATCGCTCATGTCTCCAGCTTCCTCGCTGGTCAGGTTCCTCTGGTCTGCGGCACCGGCCGTTACGACACCCTCAACACCATCAAGATGAGCAAGTTTGCTCAGGATCACGGTGCTGACTGCGTCATGGTCATCCTGCCCTTCTATCTCAACCCGCATAAGAAGGCCGTTCTCCAGCACTTCCGCGACATCCGCGCTGCTCTGGACATCGACATCATGGTCTACAACAACCCCTGGTTCGCCGGCTATGAGCTGAACACCGAGGAAGTCAAGTCCCTCGTCGACGACGGCACCATCCAGTGCATCAAGGCTGCCCATGGCGATCCCAACCGTGTCCATGAGCTGAAGTTCGCCTGCGGCGACAAGCTGACCGTCTTCTATGGCCATGACTACTGCGCAATGGAAGGCCTGCTCTGCGGCGCCGATGGCTGGCTGTCCGGCTTCCCGGCGGTCCTGCCGAAGCAGTGCCGCGCTCTGCAGGATGCCTGCTTCGCTGGCGACGTCAAGGCTGCCCGCGCTGCGCAGGATAACATCCAGCCGTACATCAACTACTTCTTCTATGACAAGGTCAACGGCGTGCCTCACTGGCAGGAGATCTGCAAGTACACGCTGCAGGCTCAGGGCCTCGACTATGTCGGCCTGCCCCGCAAGCCCCTCGGCGAGCTCGACGAGGCCAACAAGCGCAAGATCGAGAAGATCCTTGCCGACATGAAGTAATTCATCCTCACAAAAGCGATTCTTCCTCCGGTGCTCCGCCTCCCACGGCGGAGCACCACCCCCTTTCCCACGCACTGGTCCCGCATCTCGGTCGACAGAGAATTATTATTATAAGGAGAACAACCAATGAAAAAGCTGATCGCGCTTCTGCTTGTCCTCGTAATGGTCGCCGGCCTGGTCGCCTGCGCCGGTTCTAATGACGAGACAAAGGGCAATGATACCACCAACACCGAAAATACCGCCGACAGCAACGGCGATAGCAATACCGGCTCCGGTGAGCCCATCTACATCGGCCTGAGCGCCAAGATCACCGGTGCTGACGCCGCCAACGGCGACCGCATGGTGAAGGCTGCGCAGATGGCCGTTGACGAAGTCAACGCAGCCGGAGGCCTCCTCGGCGGCCGCAAGGTCGAGCTCGTCATCCAGGACGACGCCACCGACAACGCCATTGCCGTTAACGTCGCGAACATCTTTGCCGGCAACGACAAGATCTCCGCAGTCGTCGGCCCGTGGAACTCCGGCATGATCCTCGCCGCTGAAGGCGTTTACAAGGATGCGAAGATCCCCTTCTTCGGCCTCGGCACCAACCCCAAGCTCCTTGAGCTGGACAACGAGTACTGCTTCCTCGTCCGTGCAAACGACAACCTGATGGCCTCCTGCGCCGCGAAGCTCATCATCGATGAGTTCAAGGTCAAGTCCGTCGGCATCATGTATACGAACAACGAGTTCGGCACCGGCGCTATGGAAGTCATCGAAGCCGCCTGCAAGGACGCCGGCATGGCTGTCTATCCCGAAGCCATCAACATCGGCGACACCGACGTTACCGGTCAGATCCTCGATCTGAAGAGCAAGGGCGCTGAGTGCATGGTCGTCTGGGCCAGCGACGCCGAGTACGTTCTGACTGCCCGCCAGGCTTACGAGCTGGGCCTGCAGGTCCCGACCGTTGCCTCTCCGGCCATCACCATGGACCAGGTCCGCGACCTCTGCGAGCCGGATTGGGTCGAGGGCTGGTACTCCGTGACCGACTTCGTCGGCAACTCCGATGATCCCGAGGTCACCGCGTTCTGCGACAAGTATGCCAGCGACTACGGCGAAGGCCAGAAGGCTGAGCTCTACGTCGCCGACGTCTACAGCACCTTCAAGCTTGTGTTCGACGCCATCGAGCGTGCGGGCAGCGCTGACCGCCAGGCCATCCGCGACGCCGTCGCCGAGACGAAGGATTTCCCGATGCTCCAGGGCGTTGCTACCTGCGACGAGAACAACCTGCTCATCCACTCCGCTACCGTCGCAGTCATCAAGGACAATGTTCCTGTGATGTACACCACGGTCTCCGCGGAATAATCGAAACGAAATAGGTTTTTAGACTCTTCCAAGGCCGTCCAACTGGATAAACTGGTTGGACGGCCTTTACATTAGCAAGAAAGGGAGGAAAGCAATGCTTGAAACTATCCTGCAGCTGCTGATCACAGGTGTTGCCCTCGGCTTCGTGTACGCTCTGGTCGGCGTGGAATATACGCTGGTCTGGCAGTCCTCCGGCCTGCTGAACGTTGCACATAATATGCTGATCACCACTGCCGCCTTCGTTTTCGGCGGGACCTTCGTTGTCGGCCTCGGCTGGCCCATCTGGCTGAGCATCCTCTGCACGCTCCTCGTGATGTTCGTGCTCGGCTGTCTGATCTCCGCCACCATCTTCAACCCCCTGCGCAATATGCCGCTGACCATGTATTCCATTGTGGGCACCCAGATTTTTGCCAAGGTCATTTCCGAGGCCCTGCGTCTGATCTACGGTCCCTACTCCTTCACGATTCCCGGCTTCCTGACCGGCGTAATCAAAATCGGCGATTTCGTCTTTGCCAAGGCGTATGGATATATCATCGTTGTGGCCATCCTTCTGATCATCGCGCTTCAGATGTTCCTGAAGCTCACGAAGCCCGGCAAGGCCATGCGCTGCGTTGCGCAGAACAAGACGGCCGCGGCCATCATGGGCATCGACATCGACCGCAGCATCAATATTACGACCGGCCTGAGCTGCGTCATCTGCGGTATCATCGGCGTCCTGACCATCCCGCTGTTCACCATCAGCCTGACCATGTCCAACATGATCGGCCTGAAGGGCTGGGCAGCCGGTATCGTCGGCGGCTTCGGCTACATCCCCGGCACGATCCTCGGCGGCCTTCTCATTGGCGTGGTCGAGTCCCTGGCCATTCTGGTCATCCCCACGGTCTACAAGGACATCGTTGCCTTCGTGTTCCTGATCGTCGTGCTGCTGATCCGTCCGGGCGGCTTCATGCGCCACAAAGTCTGATGGGAAAGGGGTAATGGAAATGAAACGCAAAAAGATTTCGGTAACTTCCCTGATCCTGCCCGTGATCATGCTGGTTGTGGCTGTCGTCCTGCCCATGATCTACTCCACAAACTATTACATCCAGCTTTTCAGCCAGACGCTCATCAACCTCGTCGCCGTTCTCGGCCTGAACGTGGTCATGGGTCTGGCGGGCCAGACGAACCTCGGCACCATCGCCCTCGTAGCCCTCGGCTCCTATACGTCGGCCCTGATCTCGCAGGCGACCGGCTCGACGAACCTCGTCGGCCTGCTGGCCGCTCTGGTCGTCGCCGTTCTTGTCGGCTTCATGCTCGGCTACCCGAGCCTCCGCGTCAGCGGCATCTTCCTGTCCCTGACTACCATGTCCGTTGCACAGATCGTCTACTCGCTGGCTAACAGCATGCAGTGGCTGACCGGCGGCGCTATGGGCGTCAAGGACATTGCAAAGCCGAATATTTTCGGTATTGTTTTTGAGACGCAGGCGCAGCTGTACTATTTCATTCTGGTCATTGCGATCCTGCTGATCATCTTCTCCGTGCGCCTGACGAAGTCCAAGTACGGCCGCGCGCTCAAGGCTGTCCGCGATAACCCCGAGGCAGTCGAGTCCGTCGGCCTGAGCGTGACGAAGCTCAAGCTCATGGCCTTCCTCATCGCCACGATCCTCGGCTGCCTGGCCGGTGTGTTCTACACCTGGGTCATGCAGTACGTTGCTCCGACGACCTTCACCACCGACAACGGCACGAAGTTCGTTGTTATGCTGATGCTGGGCGGCATCGGCTCGACCTCCGGCATGATCATCGGCGCCATCCTCGTCACGATCCTGCCCGAGCTGCTGCGCTTCATGGGCGACTATTATCAGCTCGTGTTCTACGGCATCGCGCTGCTGCTCCTGCTGGTGTACCCGCTCGGCCTGTCTCACCTGTTCTCCCAGCTCAAGAAAAAGGCTGCCGCCTTCTTCGCCGGCCGGAAGAAAACGCAGAAGGAGGGCTGATCCATGTCCGTACTGAGATTGGAGCATGTGACCAAGCGCTTCGGCGGCCTGGTCGCAGTCAACGACCTCTCCTTTGAGGTCAAGGAGCGCCAGATCCACGCGCTCATCGGCCCGAACGGCTCCGGCAAGTCGACCTCGATCAATATGATCAACGGTTCCTTCCCGGTGACCTCAGGCAAGATCTATTTTAACGACAAAGACATCACCGGCTGGAAGATGCATAAGATCGCCGCGGCCGGCATGGGCAGAACGTATCAGAACCTGAAGCTGTTCCGCTCCATGACCGCGCTGGAGAACGTCATGATCGGCGGCCAGCTCCATGCGAAGATGAACTTCGCCCGTTTCCTCGTCGACCCGTTCAAAACGAAGCGCGAGGAGGAGGAGCTGCGCGAGAAGGCGATGGAGATCATGCGCTTCATCGGTATCGAGCAGTACGCCGACCGTACCGTCGGCAACCTGCCCTACGGCCGCCAGAAGATGACGGAGCTGGCGCGCACGCTGATGATCGATCCGACCCTCATCCTCCTCGATGAGCCGGCTGCGGGCCTGAACCCGAACGAACGCGCCGAATTCGTGGCCATTATCAAGAAGGTCTATGAGTCCGGCAAGGATATCCTGCTCATCGAGCACAACATGGATATCATCATGAACATCAGCCACGTCATCACGGTCATCAACCACGGCGCCAAGATCGCGGAGGGCACGCCCACCGAGATCCAGAACGACCCCGAAGTCATCCGGGCTTACCTTGGCGACCGTTACAAGATCGGTATGGAAGGAGAATGATCCATGTTCTTTAAAATGGAGCACTGCGATGTATACTACGGCCAGATCCAGGCCCTGTATGACATCAACGTCGAGATCAATCCCGGCGAGATCATTTCCATCATCGGCGCGAACGGCGCAGGCAAGACGACCCTCATGAAGAGCATCATGGGCCTCGTCCCCGCCAAGAACGGCAAGATCGTCTGGCAGGATGAAGAGATCCAGGCCAAGAAGACCCACCATATCGTCAAGCGCGGCATCAGCTATGTCCCCGAGGGCCGTGAGATCTTCCCGGGCATGACCGTGCTGGAAAATATGGAAATGGGTGCCTATACCCTGCACATGAGCGCGAAGGAAAAGGCGGACAAGCTCAACGAGATGTATGAGCTCTTCCCCCGCCTCTATGAGCGCAAAAAGCAGAAGGCCGGTACCCTCTCCGGCGGCGAGCAGCAGATGGTCGCCATCGCACGCGGCCTGATGCTCAGCCCGAAGCTGCTGATGATGGACGAGCCGTCCCTCGGCCTCGCCCCCATCATTGTTGACGAGGTGTTCGATATCATTTCCCGCGTCAATGAAAAGGCCAATATCCCTGTGCTGCTGGTCGAGCAGAACGCCTACATGGCGCTGAGCATCTCGCACCGCAGCTACGTTCTGGAAAACGGCGTCATCGTTGACGAGGGCGAGAGCAAGAAGCTGCTCGCCAGCGAGTCGATCCGCACTGCCTATCTGGGCAAGTAACTACTGATCAAAAGGAGTGTTTTATCATGCAGGACAAGAGCCATTATACCCGATACAATTATAAAAAGCTCTATGAGCTGGCCGTGGAAATGTTCATCCGCTACGGCTTCAGCCGGGAAGACAGCGAGAAGGTCGCTGACGTCATCCTGACCTCCGACCGCTTTGGCGTCGAGTCCCACGGCGTCAACCGCCTGACCCTTTATCCGTTCGGCATCGATATCGGCCGCATCAAGGTCGATGCAAAGCCCGAGGTCGTAGAGGACCGCCTGAGCATGGCTGTCATCGACGCGCACGACGGCATGGGTCAGCTTGCCAGTATTCAGGGCATGCAGCTCGCCATCGACAAAGCCAAAAAGTACGGCGTCGGCATGGTCAGCGTCCGTAACTCCAACCATTTCGGTATTGCCGGTTACTATTCCATGATGGCTGCCAAGCAGGGCCTCATGGGCGTGTCCATGACGAATGCCGAGGCGCTCGTCGTCCCGACCTACGCCCGCGAGCCGATGTTCGGCACGAACCCCATCGCCGTGACCATCCCCGCCGACCCGCATCCGTTCCACATGGACTTCGCAACGTCCGTCATGACCTGCGGCAAGATGGAGGTCTATGCCAAGATCGGCCATGAGCTGCAGCCCGGCATGCTCGTTGACGAGACCGGCACGACCTGCCTCGACCCGAACGTCTTCCTGCGTATCCGCGACAACAAGTCCAACCCCGCTTACACCGAGAAGACCCGCGGCGGCATCATGCCCATGGGCGGCGAAGGCATGCTCTTCGGCGGCCACAAGGGCTATGGCCTGGCGCTGCTCGTCGACATCATGTGCGCGGTCATGTCCCACGGCGCCGTCAGCAAGGGCGTCCGCGTGACGAAGGATAAGGAGAAGTGCTGCCACTTCTTCGCTGCCATTGACTACTCCCTGTTCGGCGATAAGGAAGAGACGAACCGCCGCCTGTCCGAGTACCTGCAGAGCATGCGCGATGCAGAGCCGGCCGAGGGCCAGAGCCGCGTCTATGTCCACGGTGACAAGGAAGCGGACGCCGAGAAGGACGTTCTGGCGCACGGCGTCGGCATCAATCCTGCGACCTATGCCGAGATCGAGAAGTACTGCGTCAAGAAGGGCATCAACATCAAGGATTACCTCATCCCTGAAGAGGCGTAATTGACTGCATGAAGTCCGTGCCCCGGTTTCCGGGGCACGGCGGAGGATAACGCATGAATATCTTTGATCAACTGCTGGCTGATAACCAGATCCCGAAATTTGTCCGCGTCCGTCATGAGATGGACCACAGCCATATCGATGACATCGAGGGCGCCGTTGCGCAGGCTATGCGCCGCGAGGGCACGCTCGACCGCATCAAGCCCGGCGACAGTGTCTGCATTACCGCGGGCAGCCGTGATGTGGCCAATATCGCCCGCATCATCCGTGCGATCTGCAATCAGGTCAAGTCGGTCGGCGCACACCCGTTTATCATCCCCGCCATGGGCAGCCACGCGGGCGCCAAGGCTGAGGGTCAGCGCGGCATCATCGAGGGCTACGGCGTGACGGAGGAGGCCATGGGCGCTCCGATCCGCGCCTCCATGGATACTGAGGTGATCGCGCACTCCAAGAGCGGCCTGGAGATCCATCTGGACAAGTTCGCCAATGCGGCGGACTTCCTCATCCCCGTCGGCCGCATCAAGGCCCACACGGACTTCCGCGGCGAGGTCGAGAGCGGCATCTGCAAAATGCTCGTCATCGGCATGGGCAAGCAGCACGGCGCATATCAGTGCCACAAGCTTGGCTTCAAGAGCATGGCTGCCAATGTCAAGGAATTCGCGGGCGCCATTATCGAGAAGAAGCCGAACATGTTTGCCATCGGCCTCATCGAGAATGCCTATCACCAGACCTGCCGCATCGAGGCCATCCCGGCCGGGCGCATTCTCGAGGAGGAGCCGCCCCTGCTGGAGTACGCCAAGAGCCGAATGGCAAAGGTCCCGTTTGACCAGGCGGACATCCTGTTTGTCGACGAGACCGGCAAGGATATCAGCGGCGCGGGCATGGACCCGAACGTCACGGGCCGTTCTCCGGTCCTCGGCATCAGCCGCCCGTTCTTCCAGCGCATCGCCGTGTTTGACCTGACGGACAAATCCCACGGCAACTTCGGCGGCCTCGGCAGCGCCGACGTGACGACGCAGCGCCTGTACCGCAAGATCGACTTTGAACAGACCTATCCGAACGGCATCACCGCGGCGGAGCCGCTGGCCGTGCGCCTGCCCGCCGTTATGCCGAGCGACCGCACCGCCATGCAGTTTGCGCTGCGTACTGCCACGGACTGCGACTGGGAAAAGGGCCCGCGCATCGTCTGGCTCAAGAATACCCTGTCGCTTTCTGAATTCTATATTTCCGAAGCCCTGATCCCGGATGCTGAGGCGCTCGACAATGTGACGGTCGTCTCCGAGCCGATGGAAGTCATTTTCGACGAAGAGGGCAACGTCAAAGAACTGCGCTGATCTCCCCGGGAACCGAGGCACTGGGCCTCGGCGCCGGCTGGCATTAGCGGCTGCCGGCCGGCGAGGGGAGGAAAGCACCCGCCGAAGTGCGGCGGCATCCCCATTGTAATGAAACGCGTTAACCAAAATTATAAAAATTAAAAAAGGGTATCCTCTGAATCAATCCGCAAGAACGGATGGCGAGAGATTTTTTGTCAAGGCGAGGTTTGGAAAGTGCGGATGTACTTTGTGTACCCGCAAGGGGCATGCCGCATCCGTAAGGCGGCAAAGCCGCCAACGGCTGCGCAATACCTCAAACTTTCCGAACCGATGAATTGGCGAAAAAGCTCCGGCAGCCGCCGCAGGGGATTGATCCAGAGGATACCAAGAAAAAACAGGAGGAAATACTGACATGGACTTCCAGAAGAAATACGGCAAGATTCTGCTCCCGCTCATCACCCCCTATGACGAAAACGAAGAGATCGACTATGGCAAGTATGCCGAGCTGATCGAGTACGTCATCACGAACGACCTCTGCGACTCCCTTATCGTCACCGGCACCACCGGCGAAGCTTCCCTGCTGACGTTCGACGAGCGCGTGAAGCTGTTCGAGACCGCCGTGAAGGCTTCCGCAGGCCGTAAGCCCGTCATTGCAGGCACCGGCTGCGCCTCCACGAAGGAGACCATCGCCCTGACGAACAAGGCCTATGACCTCGGCATCGAGCTGGCCCTCATCGTCTGCCCGTTCTACAACAAGCCCACGCAGGAAGGCCTGTATCTGCATTATAAGACGATCGCCGAGAACACAAAGGCGAACATCATGCTCTACAACATCCCCATCTTCGTCGGCGTCAACCTCGAGGCGGAGACCGTCGGCCGTCTGGCTGCCATCCCCAATATCGTCGGCGTGAAGGACGAGGCCGGTGTCAACCCGACGCAGGTCACCGATTTCTTCCTGGCTACCGAGAAGGTCGATCCGAACTTCGTCGTTTACAACGGCGACGACATCATGCTCCTGCCGACGATCGTGCAGGGCGCGATGGGCATCGTCTCCGGCGGCGCTCACATCTTCGGCCACGAGATCCGTGCGATCTTCGAGGCGTTCGAGAAGGGTGAGAACGAGAAGGCCAAGGAGCTCTTTGTTCCGATGTATCGCTTCTGCAAGACCACCGGTCAGAACGGCCGCATCCTGCCGAACTCCCTGCTCCGTCCGGCCATCGAGGCTGTTACGGGCATCAAGCTCGGGCCGGCCCGCCTGCCGCTCGCTCCCGCAACGGAAGCCGAGCTGGACGTCACCCTCGGCGTTCTCCGCGAGCTGGGCAAGCTTTAATACTGATTCCTGATTAAAA
>DQIA01000123.1 GCA_003525905.1 Clostridiales bacterium | reverse complement strand
GCCGTTGAATGGCTCTGTACAAGGCGGCCACTACCCGCAAGGGGCACGCCGCATCCGTAAGGCGGCAAAGCCGCCAACGGCTGCGCAGTGAGCGCCGCTACAGACGCAATCGGTCGGTACGTTTTATCGTTACCCTGTACGACCTGGAAGTGCCTCCCCGAGATTGCCACGGCCCCTGTGGGGCCTCTCCGGGAGCCAGCGGGGGCACAAAACCGCCGCAGAGGAGCTCTCCCCTGCGGCGGCAGTTATTCCGGAAAATCAGATGCGGGCAACACCGGAGGCTCTTGCAGCCTCGGCGACGGCAGCGGCGACAGCCTTGCCGACACGCGGGTCAAATGCCTTCGGGATGATATAGTCGGCGCTCAGCTCCTCGTCGGAGATCAGGTCGGCAAGAGCCTTGGCGGCAGCCATCTTCATTTCCTCGTTGATGTCGCTGGCGCGAACGTCGAACGCACCGCGGAAGATGCCGGGGAACGCCAGAACGTTGTTGATCTGGTTCGGATAGTCGCTGCGGCCGGTGGAAACGACGGCAGCGCCGCCCGCCTTTGCCTCGTCCGGGAAAATCTCCGGCGTCGGGTTCGCGCAGGCAAAGATGATCGCCTTCTCGTTCATGGTCTGGACCATTTCCTTCGTGACCATGCCAGGAGCGGAAACGCCGATGAACACGTCGGCGCCCTTGAGCTGCTCGGACAGCGGGCCGGCCTTCTTTTCCAGGTTCGTGACCTGGGCCATTTCTTCCTTGATCCAGTTCAGGCCGTCGCGGCCAGCATAGATCGCGCCCTTGCGGTCGCACATGGTGATGTTCTTGTAGCCAGCGGACAGCAGCAGCTTCACGATGGAGATGGCAGCAGCGCCTGCGCCGGAGGTGACGACCTTGACGTCCTCCTTCTTCTTGCCGACGACCTTCAGCGCGTTCGTCAGGCCGGCGAGGGTGATGACGGCGGTGCCGTGCTGATCGTCATGGAAGATGGGGATGTCGCACTTTTCCTTCAGCTTGCGCTCGATCTCAAAGCAGCGCGGTGCGGAGATATCCTCGAGGTTGATGCCGCCGAAGCTGCCGGAGATGTTGTAAACGGTCTCGACGAACTCGTCGACGTTCTTCGTCTTCACGCAGAGGGGGAAGGCGTCAACGCCGCCGAACGCCTTGAACAGGACGCACTTGCCCTCCATGACGGGCATACCGGCCTCCGGGCCGATGTCGCCCAGGCCGAGGACGGCGGTGCCGTCGGTGATGACGGCGCAGAGGTTGTGGCGGCGGGTCAGCTCATAGGACTTGTTGATGTCCTTCTGGATTTCCAGACAGGGCTGCGCAACGCCGGGGGTGTAGGCCAGGCTGAGGTCGTCCTTCGTCGAGACCGGCACGGTAGCGACGACTTCGATCTTGCCCTTCCACTGCTCGTGGAGCTTCAGAGACTCTTTTGCGTAATCCATGATAAACTTCTCCTTTTCTTTTTGATCAGTCTATTAAATTTCATGCAAGTTATATTGCTTTGCTACATCGTTATCGTTGTTCCAGTCCAGGAACCTCTGATTCAATATCGGCATACCGGCAAGAGAGGTGCCTACAAAAAGACACTTTGCGCTAAGGCCACCATGATCGGCAGCGTCAGGACCGACAGCAGCGTGCTGATGGACACAAGGTTGGCCGCCGTCTCGCTGTCCTGCCGGAACAGGGTCGAGAACATCGTCGTGGCGGCGGCGACGGGGGCCGCGATATCCACGATGCAGGCCGCCAGGAGCATGCCGTCCAGCCGGAAGGCCTTCTGCAGCAGGAACATCAGCCCGATGCTGCACAGCGGGATGACGGCAAGACGCAGGGCGATGGTGATGTAGTAATTCGCGTGCTTCCAGATGGTGCGCAAGTCGGCCTTCGAAAGATAGTAGCCGCTGATGACCATGGGAACGGGCACGTTCAGGGCGCTGAAATAGTGGATGGGCTGCAGGATGATCGTTGGCAGCTCGATGGAGCACACAAAGATCACGATGCCGGTCAGCACGGCGAGGATGCCGGGGTTCAGCAGCAGCTTTTTGAACGAGATCTGCCTGCGGTCGCCGCTCATGAGCACGAGGCCGAAGGACCACGCCACGAGGTTATACACGCCGATCCACGTTGCCCCGTAGAACACGCCGTCCGCGCCGAACAGGACCTGCTGCAGCGGCAGGCCCATGTAGCCGCAGTTGGCAAACACGGTGCCGTAGCGCAGAACGCGGCGGGTCGGCTCCTTACCGCCGCGGATGCAGACATAGGCAAACGCGGCATACAGCGCGTGCGCTGCAAAGGCCAGCAGGGCAACGATGCCCATGGCGCGCAGCATGGCGCTGTCAAACTGGCGGCAGAACGACTCGACGATGGCGCAGGGACCGACGATCTTCAGCGCAAAGGCCGAAAGGTGGGAAATGCTCTGGTCGTTGAAAATGCGGATCTTTCCGCACAGGAATCCGACAGCCAGCAGGACAACAAGGATGAGGACCTGCTCGCCAGTCGACAGGATATTGCCCAGCATAGAATCCCTTCTCTCTGCAAGATGGTCTCATCATAGCAGAGAATTGGGATGATGTCAACGGTGAAATTGTATGTCAACTGATTGTATGACAACAAAATCATTGACAACCCAAGGAATTTCTGATAGGATGTTTTTGTGGGAACTGACAAAATTTTGTCTGATGTCTCCCCTGCTTCTCATACTGATTCCTGATTAAAACATTTCATCAGGAATCCCGTGTGCTACGCACACTCGCATCGTGCTGACGCACGCTGCGCCGTCTCATGCAGAATCTGACGCGCCCTCGGCGCTATAAAAAGCTTTTA
>DQIA01000121.1 GCA_003525905.1 Clostridiales bacterium | reverse complement strand
CCTCGCTGACCGCTCTTGCAATTGAATCAGAGGTTCCCTAGGGTATTTCAGCTTGTTGAAAAATGTCCTTCCGGATCTTTTTCTGCCAGGCTGCAGTCTGTTTCCTCACTTCTGTGTGTTCATACATTATTAAAGCGTAATTCCAGCCGTGTGTCAACCTGCAAACGGCCGCAAATGCGCAAAAAACCGCTGCAAAATGGAGCACATTTTGCAGCGGTTTGTTGAATTTTGGATCAGAGGGCGCGAAAGATCAGTAGGAGCAGGAAGCCCATCAGCAGCAGAATGCCCAGACAGATCGGAACAAACGTAAACAGAGCGCTGAAGATCATCGTGGAGACATCGTGCTTTTCCAGCGGGATGCCCTCCTCCGGCGCTTCCTCGGACTCACCGCTGCGCTCCTTCTGGAAGGCGCGGGCCCGGGCGAGCTTTTTGCGGAACATCACGCCGCCCATCAGGCTGCGGCGCTCCGGCAGCTCCGGAAACTTCAGTGTTCTTCCCTGCGGCTCGTTCTGCTCGGCGGCCTCAGGCTGCTCGGCATCCTGACGCTCCCCACTGCCCGTTTTGCGCTCACTCATTGGTGTGCAGCTTGTGGTGGCAGGCTACAAAGTGGTTCGGCGTGACCTCCTCCCAGTCAGGGACGACGTGGGTGCAGATCTCGGTGCAGTACTTGCAGCGCGTGTGGAACTTGCAGCCCTTCGGCGGGTTGACCGGACTGGGGATATCGCCCTCGAGCACCGCCAGGTCACGCTTTTCCTCCGTCGTCGGGATGGATTCGAGCAGAGCCTCGGTATACGGATGCATCGGGTGGTCGAAGATCTCCTGTGAGTCGGCAAGCTCGACGAGATTGCCCAGATACATAACGCCGATGCGGTCGGAGATATACTTAACGACCGACAGATCGTGCGTGATGAACAGGTAGGTCAGGTGCTGCTGCTCCTTCAGATCCTGCAGCAGGTTGATGATCTGCGACTGGATGGACACGTCCAGAGCGGAAACGGCCTCGTCACAGACAACGAACTTCGGATGCACCGCAAGGCTGCGGGCAATGCCGATTCTCTGGCGCTGGCCGCCGGAGAACTGATGCGGATAGCGGTGCAGGAAGTAGGGAGCCAGGCCGCAATCCTCCATGGTCTGCAGGATCTCCTCATGCATGCGCTCGTTGGCCTTCTTGCAGTACTTGTGCGCCAGCAGGCCCTCGCCGATGATGTTGGCGACGGTCATACGGGGGTTCAGGGAGGAATACGGATCCTGGAAGATATACTGCATCTGGCTGCGCAGGGTACGGACCTCCGGATAGGTCAGGCGCGCAAGGTCGATGCCGTTATCGAGCAGGGCCTCGTGCTTCTGGAACTCGGGATCGGCGGCGTACTTCGCGCGCATGGCGTCGATGCGGGCGTCGACCTTTGCAATCTCGGCACGGGCGGCCTCGACGAGCTTGTCATGCGCGGCGACCTTCTCAGCCAGCTTGTCAAGCTTGCCCTTGCGGCTGTCATAGCCTCTCTCGCCCGCTTTGAGCTTCGAGAGCTTGAAGGCCTCCTCGTCGTAGTCGAGCTTGACGGGGGCACGCTTCTCGATGGCCTTGTGCAGATCGCAGCAGCGGTCATGGCGCTCGGAGAAGATCTTCATGACCGGGCCGAGGTCCTTGGCGGTGATAAAGCCGCCGATGACATTCACGATGTTCAGATAGGCGTCGTTCGCAGCCTTCTTCGCAGCCGTGAGATCGTTGTGCATGTGCAGGCGCTTCTGCTCATCGGCAGCATCATAGACCTTCTGCATCTCGTCGCGCTTCTTTTCGAGCGCGGCCAGCTCATGCAGGCCGTGGGGCAGATGGCGGATGGTCTTTTCGATATACTCGGGGGCCAGCTCATCACGGGACGCGCCATAGTACATCGTCTTGCCGTCGGTCTGACGGTAGAGCTGCAGCAGCGTGCGTCCGAACGTGGACTTGCCGCAGCCGGACTCGCCGACGAGACCGACCGTTTCGCCTTCGTAGATATTCAGGCTGATGCCGTCGTTCGCCTTGACGTACAAGCCCTTCTTTTTGCCGACCGGGAAATACTGCCGCAGGTCCGTGATCTTGAGAAGAACATTATTTCTTTCCATGCCGGTCCTCCTTCCGCGGGTAGAAGCAGCGAACCTGCTGCGTCTCGCTGACGTGAATCATCTCGGGCTCCTCATTGAGGCAGCGCTCCGTGGCGTATTTGCAGCGCGGGGCGAACTTGCAGCCCTTCGGGAGCTTGAGGGGGTGCGGCACTGCGCCGGGGATGGCGTCCAGACGCGTATGCGTCGGGGTGCTCAGGCGCGGAATGGAGTTCATCAGGCCCTCGGTGTAGGGATGAGAGAACTCAGCGCCCATGAAGATTGTACCGGCGGGCGCCATCTCCACGACCTGACCGCAGTACATAACGGCCACGTCGTCCGCGATCTGGCGGATAACACCGAGGTCATGGGTGATAAAGATGATCGAGGTGCCGTGCTCTTCCTTCAGATCGTTCATGAGCTTCAGGATCTGCGCCTGGATCGTAACGTCCAGAGCCGTGGTGGGCTCGTCCGCGATGAGCAGCTTCGGCTTGCAGGCCAGCGCCATGGCGATCATGACACGCTGACGCATACCGCCGGACAGCTGATGCGGATACTGCTTGGCGACGATGTGCGGATTCGGGATCTTGACATCGGCCAGCATTTCAATGACCTTTGCGGCAGCCTGCTTCTTCGTCATGCCCTGATGGATAATGAACGGCTCGCTGACCTGGCGGGACACGGTGAAGACCGGGTTCAGGCTGGTCATCGGCTCCTGGAAGATGACGGAGATATCATTGCCGCGGACGGAATACATTTCCTTCTCGGTGAGCTTCGTAAGGTCACGGCCCTCGAAAAGGATCTCGCCGCTGTCGATATAGCCGTTGCCGTCGAGAAGCTGCAGGATGCTCATGGCGGAGACGCTTTTGCCGGAGCCGGACTCGCCGACGACGCCGAGCGTGCGTCCGGCCTCAACGGAATAGGAAACGCCGTTGACCGCCTTGACAATACCCTTCTTCGTGCGGAAGAAAGTATGCAAATCTTTTAATTCAAGTAATGCCATATCTCTTCCCTCCCTTATTTATCGCGGTCAGACTTCGGATCCATGACGTCACGGAGCGTATCGCCGACGATGTTGATGCAGATACAGGTGATCGCAAGGAAGATCGCCGGGAACAGCCAGCGCCACCAGAAGTTCTTGATGACGGTGGAGTTGTTTGCGCCGTTGAGCATATTGCCCCATGTCGGACGCGGGTAGGTGACGCCGAAGCCGAGGTAGCTCAGCGTGGACTCCGTCAGCATGCAGGTCGCAAAGTCGAGCGTCAGCGTGACGAAGATGACCGAGACAATGTTCGGCAGGATATGACGGAATGCGATGCGGGACTCGCGCAGACCCATGGCCTTGGCAGCCGTGACATACTCCTGCTCGCGGGCGAGGAGGATCTGACCGCGGACGAGACGGGCCAGACCGGTCCAGCTCAGCAGGCCAAGGATGACCATGAGGATGAAGATCTTTTCATTCTCGCTGATGTCCATCTGCGCCATGAGTGCGGACAGGATCATGGCGAACGGCAGGAACGGGATGGCGCCGAAGATCTCGGTGAAGCGCATCAGGAACATATCGACCTTGCCGCCGAAGTAGCCGGAGATACAGCCGATGATGATGCCGATGATCGTGGAGATGATAACGGCGATCGCACCGATGGTCATCGTCATCTTACCGCCCTGAATGATACGCAGGGCAACGTTCGCGCCGTAGTTATCCGTGCCGAAGAGATAGCCCTTCAGGCCCCACTTGCCCATGAGCTCGTGGTTGGAATCGACTGCGTAGCTCTGGAACGCGCCGCCGAAGATGTCGGACGCGCCCTGTGCGTCGTCGGGGACCTTGCACTGGCCAAGGGTATTGCTGCCCCAGGAGAACACACGGCCCTCGCTCGTCAGCGCGGTGTAGTGGTAGGTGCCGGAGACAATCTTAACGATCTCCTCGCCCTCATGCAGCTTGGGCATCGCCTTGCTGCTCGTATCGAAGTCACCGACGAAGCCGACGGTACCGTCATCGAGCAGGGCGCAGACCGTCTTGCTCGTGGCATAGATGCTCGTGATCTTGCGGCCGTTCAGGAACTCACGCAGGGGAACCGTGGCGGAGCCCATGTTGTCGCGCATCTGATCATACAGGCCGCGCTTGCCGGTGTAAACGGAATTGCCGTCCGTCACGGCGACGACGTAGTTCAGCGTAAAGTCGATATCCGTGAGCTTGCCGTCCAGCGTGGCTACGGTGTCGAAGTTCTGATAGGTGTTCTTGTTGCCCCACATATACAGGGTGCCGTCATTCATCAGAATGGCCGTCGCCTGATAGCCGCAGGTGATCTTCTTGATGTTGGAGGGATCGATGGTTCCGTTGAGGAGCTCGTCCGGCTCGGGAGCGATGTTGGGGTTCACCGCCGGGTCAAAGTAGCCGTACTGGCCGAGCTTGTTTGCGCCCCAGGCGTAGACCTTGCCGTTCTCACCGACAGCAACGATGTGATCGATACCGGCAGCGACCCAGGCAATCTTCTCATTCTGAACCTCTTCCGGGATATCGGCGACGTCAATGCCCGTCGTACCGAGGCCCGTTGCGCCCCAGACATAGACCTTGCCCGCGTTGGAAAGGCCGACGGAGAAGCTGCCGTAGCTGTCGATCATCTTGATGTCGTTCTTCAGCTCGCTCGGGACGGAGAGCATGGACATCGTGGGCGGCAGGTTGGCCTGCGTGACTTCGGTATAGGTGTCAGTGTAGGTCGTCATGAACAGCGGGCCGATGAAGACCAGCAGGAACATGGCGATGACCACGCAGAGGGCGCCGACGGCGAGCTTGCGCTCCATAAAGCCGCGGACGATCTGCTTGACCGGGCTGACAATCTCTTCGACGTCGTTTTTGGCTGCGCGCTTGGCCTCGATATCATCGGCCAGGCCCTTGCTGCCGCCAAAGAAGAGGCGGCCGAGCCAGCTGCGCTTCGCGGAGGAATTCTTCTTGCTCATGCTCTTACCCCCTTACTTGTTGACTCTGACGCGCGGGTCGACCAGGCCATAGACAATGTCAATGACAAGGTTGCCGAGCAGCGCGACGACGACATAGAACAACTGCATCAGGATCGTAACATCGTAGTCCGAGGTACGCAGGGACGAGATCATGAGCTTGCCCATACCGTTGAGACCGAACATGTCTTCAAAGATCAGGGAGCCCGCAAAGATGCTGGTGAACCAGCCGACGATCATCGTGACGATGGGGATCAGGGCGTTGCGCCATGCGTGAGAATAGATAACGGTCTTTTCCTTGACGCCCTTGGCGCGCGCGGTACGGATGCAGTCCATGGACAGAGCATCGATCATGGAGGCACGGACGTAGCGCGTCATGCTGCCCAGAGAGCAGAACGTCATGGTGATGAGCGGGAGGGCCAGATAGTACATGCGGTCGGTGAACCACTTGAAGCCCTCGTAGCTGCTGCCCGGTGTCTTCATGCCGCTGGCCGGGAACCAGCCGAGCAGAGCGCAGAAGACCCAGATAAACAGAATACAGATAATGAAGCTCGGCAAGCTGTAGCCGATGATGGTAAAGACCTGTGTGAAGCGGTCGAATTTGCTGTTTTTGCGCACGGCACAGGCGATACCAAGCGGAATGGTGATGGCCAGCGCCAGAATCGTGGCGAAGATGTTGATGAAGATCGTGTTCTTCATCGGAGCGGCGACAACGTTAACTACATCTTTTTTATACTGATAGGAATAGCCGAAGTTGCCCTGCAGGAGGCCATTGAGCTTGCCTTCCTTGCCAGTGTAGGGGTTATCCGCATAGGGATACAGGCCGACCCAGCGCAGATAGCGGAGGATCATGTTGTTGGTTTCGGTGCCGTAGCTGATCTGATACATTTCGTACCGTTCCTCGAACCACTTGGCCTGTGCCTCGGCGGACATACCGGCGAGCTGCTGCTTCATGGCGACCTGGTCAGCCTTCGCATCGGTATAGGCGCGGTTGCTCGGGGTCAGGTTGTAGATCATGAAAATCACGATCGACAGGATAAACAGGACCAGGAACATGTAGCCGATTCGCTTGAGAACGTATTTGAACATAAGGTACTCTCCAGTCTGTCGCCCGCACGACAGTAGATTTGGCAGCGCGGGGGGAAGAATCGCCCCCGTTGCCATGACGGGGCAATCTGTTTCTGCGCGGGTCAGGATCAGGCTGCGGCGGGACCGCAAGCCGCGGGGATAGGGTGTATCTGAAAAGCCGCTTCTGCGCAAGAACGGATCCGGGAAGAATGCGGCACTTTACCGGGCTGAACCACAGGGCGGGCTTTCAGATACACCCTATGGATAAACATGCGCGCCAGAGGTGATAACTGTGAAAAGAAGTTATTTGACAGTGCGCCGTGATACACAGGGTTTTGAATCCACAATCACGGGACGGGGGCGAACCCCCATCCCGTGATCTCGGATACTTGATGCGTCAGTCAGGCCTAAGGGCCTGCCGCCATTAGCTCAGCCAGTAGATATCGGCCTCGTCCATCAGATAAGCAACGGAGTTGTTCGCATAGAAGGAGGGATCGATGGACCAGTTGTAAGAGTAGTCGTATGCAGCGGAGGTGAAGCCGGTTGCATAGTTGAAGCAGCTGTACATCGGGGTGCCGGAATAGAAGCCGTACACAGCCTGCTGATAGAACTCGTCGAGCATCGGAGCGAAGTCGCCCGTGGTCTTCTGGATCACGAAGCCTGCAGCGGCGATGTTAGCGCCCTGCTCGAAGTCGGTGACCAGCAGATCGGAGAAGGGGTTATCGGTGGTGCCGTACCAGTTGAGGACCAGCGGCATGTAGTAATCGTCGCCGACCTTCGTGGTCACATAAGCGCCGTCGATGGACTTGTAGGTCTTGTCGTTCTCGTCGGCATACTCAGCCGGGATCTTCTTGTAGCGGACGCCCTCGGTGTAAGCCTCGCCGTCCTTGTTGTAGATCCAGCCGTCAGCCTCGAGGACTGCGATGGCGGTATCGGCAGAGGTGTCATACGCGTTCAGCAGCATGCCGTTGGCAGCAGCTTCCTTGTACATCCAGGAGCCGGCGTAGTAAGCGCCGTCAACGATGCCGCCGTAGCCGCCGGTGAAGGTCTTCGCAAAGGAAGCACGATCCAGGCAGTAGGTGATGGCCTGACGGACAGCAGTGAACTGAGCGGGGCCATAGTCGTTACGGAACTGCAGCTTGCCGTAGCCGGCGCGGCTGTAGTGGGTGTAAACGAAAGCGCCGTTGGAGTTGTCGCAGGCAGCGACAGCCTCGTCGGTCTCAGCGCCGCCGGTGATGCCCATGAGGACGTCAACGCCGCCGGACTTCAGATCGTCGAGCTGGGTAGCGGAAACGACCTTCTTGTAGATGACCTTCGCGATGGTCGGCTTCGCGCCTTCGTAGTTGCCGGGGAAGTTCGGATTCAGGGTCAGGATCGCGGACTTATCGCCCTCGTCGTAGGACTCCACGACATACGGGCCGGAGCACGCATAGGTGGTGTCGGTGTTGTTGGAAGAAGCAACGAGATGAGCAGCCATGTCGAAGCTGTCGCCGGTCTTGTTGTAGAAGCCGTCGGTGAAGTAGCAGCCTTCGCCGTCGTCAGCGATGTCGAAGTCGCCGCACCACAGTTCCTTGACGAACGGGGAGAAGCCGGCATAGCTGATGGCATAGTAGTAGTTCGCATACTCAGGCTTAACGGTGACGGAGAACTGGTTGTCGGCCAGCAGGCGCAGGCCGGTAAAGGTCTTGGAGACGCCGTCGCCCTCGTTGGTGCCGTCGTAAGCGTTGAATTCTTCAAAGCCGACGATCGTCAGGCCGGCCTGGCGATCCTTGCCCTCAGCCTCAGAAGCAACGAGGGTAGAGAAGACCATGGTGTAGTACAGATAGTTCTTCGCGGTGACGGGGGTGCCGTCGCTGAAGAGCAGGCCGTCGTTCAGGGTGATGGTGTAGGTGAGGGTGCCATCCTCATTCTCAACCTTATCAAGCTGCTTGACGACCGTCTTGTTGACCTCGAAGCCGCCTTCCTTGGTGGTGGCGACAGTCTCCATGCCGTTGATGAGGTTGTCAACGTCAAGGTCGGAAGCGCCGGGGTTGGAGCCGCCGAAGTTGGAATAACGGAACTTGCCGGACAGGTCGGTGGTGTTGCCGATGATGATGTCTTTGTCGGTCTTCTCACTCGTCCAGTCGATCAGAGCCTTTGCCGGGCCCCAGTACGGGTTCGTCGGATGCTCGTCAACGCCCTTGATCTGTGCGTTGTAAACATCGTAGTACTCGTTGCTGTAGAGGGGGATCTCCGGGAGGAGATAGTTCCAACGGGTCATGTAGTACTTCCACCAGGCGGCGTAGACGTCGTCTTCGGTCTCGTACTGGGAGTTCTCGGGAACAGCGGTCTTGTAGACCATTGCCATGGACAGGAAGTCCATGCCGAGCTCATAGGTCTTGCCCTCGTACTCGACGTAGGCCAGACCGGTGGTCGGATCCTCCTGCACGTCGTCGATCGTGACCTTGTCGCCGATCTCGTCGTACAGCTCGGTGTAATCCTTGCCCCACTCCTTGCCGTTCAGGAGCTGTGCAGCGGACGGCTTGTACTCGTCAGCCGGCTGCTCCTGCGTCTCAGTGGGAGTCTCTTCGCTGCCCTGCGTGGGGGCATCGGTTTCTTCGTCTGGCTTCTTGCAGCCGGCGAACACGGTGACAACCATGACCAGAGCGAGAACCAGAGTCAGAAGCTTGAGAAGATTCTTTTTCATTGCGTTACCTCCTACAAAAATTTGTATATTATGCTGTGATATTCACAGATAATATCGAGCAGAGCACTTGTGTCCGCATGCAGCGG
Organism: Clostridiales bacterium; assembly: GCA_003525905.1. GTDB lineage: Bacteria > Bacillota > Clostridia > Oscillospirales > Oscillospiraceae > JAZOXB01. The sequence continues at coordinate 12,509 of DQIA01000121.1, read as the reverse complement.
ACAACCCTTGGATGCTTTCTGAAAAGTTTGGTAATACTATAGCACAATTCCCTTGCAGAATCAACAAAAAAGAACGAATTTTTTTCCCTTTGAAAATCTTCTGTGAATTTTTATAGCAGACTGGTGGATAATTTTTTTGATTTCATGAAATGTTCACAAGATACGCGCATTCTGACACGACCTGCCGGAAATCACGTTTTCTGTCATCCACCGCAAGCGGAACCGCGCAAAAGCATTCAGGCCTCCACCGGGGCATGCGCCTTGAGCCAGTCGCGGATACCGGAGCCGATCTCGCGGATGCAGCCGTCCTCGTACGGTATACGCAGGCCGACGCTTTGGCACAAATCAGCGAACGTCTTTGTTCCCGCCTGGTCGACAAAGGCCAGATATTTCTCCCACGCTGCCTTGCGGTCCTGCAGAGAGAGCGTCCAGACCTGGAACGCGACCGTACCTGCCATACAATAATCAATATAGTACAGCGGATTGAGATAAATGTGCGGTTTCCACTGCCAGTGGGCGTAGCGGCCGTAGAAGGGCAGGCCGTCCATGCTCAGCCAGGGGCGGTACTTCTTCTCGAGCTTCTCCCACACGCCGTGGCGCTCATCCGGCGTCAGGTCCTCATTTTCATACATCAAATGCTGGAATTCATCCACCATGCAGCCATAGGGGATAAAATCGAGACTGTCTTCACAGTGGGCAAGCTCGTATTTTGCCGTTTGCGCGCCGAAGAAATATTTATGATAATCCTGCGTCAGAAATTCCATGCTCATGGAGTGGCATTCGCAGGCCTCGATGGTCGGTTCGCGCAGGTCCGGGTAGATATCGCTGTTCATTGCGCGGTAAAATGCGAAGGCGTGACCGGCCTCGTGAGTCAGCACATCGACATCTCCGGCTGTGCCGTTAAAGTTCGAGAAGATAAACGGAGCCTTGTATTTTTCAAACATCGTACAGTAGCCGCCGGGGGCCTTGCCCTCGCGGGAGAGCACGTCGAGCAGCTCGTTGTCGTAGAGGAAGTCGATGAATTCCTTCGTCTCCGGGCTGAGCTCCTCATACATTCTGCGGCCTGCGGCGAGGATCTCCTCCGCCGTGCCCTCCGGGGTTGGGTTGCCGTCCGGGAAGCGGAACTTGTCGTCGTAAATGTACAGGCGGTCGACGCCGATGCGCTTGCGCTGGGCCTCCTTGACCTCCGCAATGACGGGGACAAGATCGTTTGCGATCTGGTCGCGGAAGGCCGCCAGCTCCTTCTGTCCATAGCAGTTGCGGCCGAGGCGGTCATAGCCGAGCTGAATGAAGTTCGGATAGCCAAGCATGCGGCCCTGCGCATTGCGGTTGTGGACGAGCTTGTCATAGATCTCGTCCAGCTCCGCGCGGTTTGCATCAAAGACCTTGCCCTCGGCCTCGTAAGCGGCGCGGCGTACGGCGCGGTCGGCGCTGACCTTGTACTTGCCGAGCATCGGCATGGGCATGGTCTTACCGTCAAATTCCACGGTCATGTTGGCATAGAGCTTCTGATAGCGGGACGTCAGGCGGTTTTCCTCCTGCATAAGCTCCACAAGCTCCGGCTTGAAGCTGCGGCGGCTGATCTCGAGCTTCAGGAACAGCAGGCTGCCGTAATGGGCCTCCAGCTCCGGGCGGAACTTCGAGTCCAGCATGGCCTCGTTCAGGCGCTGGAAATAGACGCTCAGCTGGGGCCAGCTCTCGTCGAAGAACGTTGACTCGGCGTCATAGAATGCATCGCGCGTGTCGATGGTATGGCGGGCATTGGCAAGGCTTCCCATCGTGTTGAACTCCACGGACAGGTCCGTAACGCGGTCGTACTGCGCGATCTGCTCCTGCGCGCTTTCGGCAGCGAGGAAGGCCTCGGTGCAGGCCGTCAGGTTCGCCTTCATGGCTTCCAGGTCGGGACGGGAATAGGGCATTGCAGAAAACTTCATGGGATCGCTCCTTTCGTATCGTTTGGGGTGTCGCCGGGAGATATTTCTACTCTATAGAGATATGCGCTTCGGGATCCGACGGTTCCAGCAGGCAGAAGCCGCCGCGCATCAGGACAACCTCACCCGTGGGCGACGGCGCCGCGCTTTCGGCAAAGCGGACGCGGCCTGCAGGCAGGACCCACTCCCCGATGGAATGGTTCACGCATACGATCAGGCTCTCATCTCCGAAGGCGCGTGAAAAGGCGATGCGGCCGTTTCCGGCGGCCAGCACGCGCAGGTCGCCGCGCCGCAGGGCCTCGCTGCTGCCGCGCAGGGCGGTCATCATGCGGTAATAGGCCTGCAGCTCCTCGTCCTCGTGCCCCCACGGATAGCAGACGCGGCAGAACGGATCCTCAAAGCCCTCCATCCCGGCCTCGTCGCCGTAGTAGATGCACGGCATACCGGGCAGGGTAAACTGCAGGAAGGCCGCCATGCGCAGCCGCATCAGGGCGGTCTTGCGCTGCACCGGCGTCATGCGGCGGTGCGCCCGCTCGTCCTTCGTGCCGCGGAACGGCTCGCCCAGCACGGTCAGGATGCGCGGCGTGTCATGCGTGCCAAGGTGGTTCATCACGCAGGAGAGCACCTCGGGCGGATAATTCTCCGCCAGCGTCATCAGGCTTTCGCCCAGCGCCGTGCCGTCATCCGCATCCGTCAGGAAGGCCACGATGGCGTTGCGCCACGGGTAATTCATGACAGAATCCAGCTCGCCGTCGACAAAATAGCGGCGGGAAACGCCATAGGCACGCTTGTTCGACGCGTCCTCCCAGACCTCGCCGAGCAGCAGGCTCTGCGGGTCGATCTGACGCATCCGGCGGCGCAGGCGGCGGACAAATTCATCCGGCAGCTCGTCGACGACGTCAAGCCGGAAGCCATCCGCTCCGAGGCGCAGCCAGTGGGCGATGACGGAGTCCTCATCCTCGATAATATAATGGAGATACGTCTCGTCCAGCTCCTCGACGCACGGGAGCGTGCGGATGCCCCACCAGGCCTCGTAATCGTCGGGATAATGGTGGAAGCGATACCAGCGGCGGTACGGCGAATTCGGGTCGGACACTGCACCGTGGCCGAACACATGCTTCGCGTCAAAGTAGACGCTGTTGCTGCCCGTGTGGGAGAACACGCCGTCGAGAATGACGCGCATGCCGCGCGCATGGGCAGCGTCACACAGGGTGCGGAAGTCCTCCTCCGTGCCGAGCATGGGGTCCGGGCGGCGATAGTCCGCCGTGTCATAGCGGTGGTTCGACCACGCCATGAAGATCGGGTTCAGGTAGAGAACGCCGACGCCCAGCTCCTGCAGATACGGCAGCTTTTCGCAAATGCCCGCAAAATTTCCGCCGAAAAAGTCGTTGTTCCGCACCTCACCGTGCGCATCGGGGCGGTACTCCGGCAGCTCATCGGGGCTTTCGTGCACCCAGAACGGCTGGAGCTTATAGGTCAGGTCGCAGCTACCGCTGCGGGCAAAGCGGTCGGGGAAGATCTGGTACATTACGGCCCCCGGCGCAAAGTCCGGTACCCGGAAATCGGCGGGAATGACGCTGAGCTGCCACTTCTCCCCCGCCTCCATATTCGTATCACGCCCCTGCCGGAACAGGCGGAAGCTGCCGCCGTCGCGCTTGTCGATGCGGAACCAGTAAAAATGCAGCCCGGTCTCCTGCCGCGTGAATTCCAGACGCCAGAGCTCATAGCCGTCCTCGCCGCGCGAGGCGAAGGAAAACGGCAGCTCGGCGCACACAGCGTGCTCGCTGTCCTCCAGCATCAGGCGGACGCCGGAGGCGCCGACCTCCGTCGGGATGCGGATCTGCAGAACGCAGCACTCCCCCGTCCGGAGCGTTCCGAACGGGGTCTTGTACTGCGTCTGACGGCTGTCAAACAGGATACGCATCTCAGTCGAGATTCCAGATCTCGTCCGCGTATTCCTTGACGGCGCGGTCCGAGGAGAAGATGCCGGCCTTGGCGATGTTGATGAGGGACATGCGGGCAAAGTGCTGCTTATCCTGATAGACCGCGGCGACATCGCGCTGCGCGCGGGCGTAATCCTGGAAATCGGCCAGCGTCATATAGGGGTCAGCCGTGCCGAAGCGGTTCGTGAGCAGCGAATCGACCAGATCGTCGAAGCGCTGGCCGAGCACGCCGGACGTGAGCATGTCGAGCACGGCCTGCAGCTCCGGCGTGACGAATTCCGTCGGATGGTAGCCGCGCTGCCACAGCTCCTCGACCTCATGGGCCTTCATGCCGAAGAGGAAGATGTTCTCGTCGCCGACCTGCTCGTGGATCTCGACGTTCGCGCCGTCGAGCGTGCCGATGGTCACGGCGCCGTTGATCATGAGCTTCATGTTGCCGGTGCCGGAGGCCTCCTTGCCCGCGATGGAGATCTGCTCGGAGATATCGGCGGCCGGGATGATGATCTCCGCAAGGGAGACCTTATAGTCCTCGAGGAAGACGACCTTCAGCTTGTCGTTGACGTCCGGGTCGTTATTGATGAGCTTCGACGCAGCGACGATGAGGCTGATGATCTGCTTGGCGCGGATATAGCCCGCGGAGGCCTTGGCCGCGAAGATGAACGTGCGGGGCATGAAATCGCCGTGCGGATTGGCCTTGATCTGGCGGTAGAGATACAGCACATGCAGGATGTTGAGCAGCTGGCGCTTGTACTCATGCAGGCGCTTGATCTGGATGTCGAAAATGGAATCCGGGTCGACGCGCACGCCGTTCTGGTTCTCGATGAGAGCGGCGAGGCGCTCCTTGTTCTTGCGCTTGATGGCCATGAGGTCCGCAAGCACCTTTTCGTCATTCTGATACGGCAGGAGCTTTTCGAGTGCGCGGGCATCCCGCAGGAAGTCGCCGCCGATGAGCTGCTTGAGATAATCCGTCAGCAGCGGATCGGACTGGCACAGCCAACGGCGATAGGCAATGCCGTTCGTCACGTTCAGGAAGCGCTCCGGCGTGATCTGGCAGTAGTCACGGAAGATGCCGTTGCGCAGGATGTCCGTGTGCAGCTTGGAAACACCGTTGACCTTGTGGCAGGCGGCAAGGCAGAGGTTCGCCATGCGGACCTCGTTGTTCGCGATGACGGCCATATAGTTGATCTTGCCCCAGTCGTTCGGGTAGACCGCGCACAGGTGCTCGATGAGGCGGCGGTTGATCTCCTGGCAGATGGAGTAGACGCGCGGCAGCTGCTCCCGGAACAGATCGACGTTCCAGCGCTCGAGCGCCTCGCTCATAACGGTGTGGTTCGTATAGGACAGCGTGCGGCAGGTGATATCCCACGCCTCGTCCCAGCCGAAGTCGTGCTCATCGATGAGCAGGCGCATCAGCTCCGGCACACACAGGGCCGGATGGGTGTCGTTGATGTGGATGGCAACCTTGTCCGGCAGGTTCGTATAAGTGTGATATTTCTTATAGTGCTTCTTCAGGATGCTCTGCAGCGAGGCGGAGACGAGCAGGTACTGCTGCTTCAGGCGCAGGCGCTTGCCCTGGATGTGGTCGTCCGCCGGATAGAGGACCTTCGAGATGGTCTCGGCCATGGCGTTGCGCTCGAGCGCGCGGACATAGTCGCCGCGGGAGAACGCGGCCATATCGAAGCTCTGCGGCAGCTTGGCGCTCCACAGGACAAGGCGGTTGGCGGCATCGCTGTCATAGCCGGAGATATACATGTCATACGGCACGGCCATAACGGAGCTGTAGCCGACCTGCGCGACCTTGAAGCGGTCGTTGTCCATCCACTCGCGGACCTCGCCGCCGAACTTGACCTCCACGGCGTCGTCCTCGCGGGCCTGCAGCCACACGTCGCCCATCTCGAGCCAGTTGTCCGGGAATTCCATCTGCCAGCCGTCGACGATCTTCTGCTTGAAGATGCCGAATTCATAGCGGATGGAGAAGCCGGTCATCGGGTAGTCCATGCCGGTCGCGGCATCCATATAGCAGGAGGCCAGACGGCCGAGGCCGCCGTTTCCAAGGCCGGCGTCGGGATCGATGGCGTAGATCTCATCGATGTCGAAGCCTGCATCAGCCAGTGCCTTGCGGAACTCCGCCTCCAGCCCGAGGTTAAAGAGGTTATTGCGCAGGCTGGTGCCGACCAGGAACTCCATCGACATATAATAAACTTCCTTGCGCTCCTTTTCGGTGCAGCGGTTGCCAAAGACGCGGTTCTTCTCCGTCAGCAGCTCGCGGACGCTGATGCACAGCGCGCGATAGACCTGCTTCTGGGTGGCGTCGGCAAGCTCGCAGCCGAAAATGCGGCGCAGCGTGTCGTTGAGCAGCTCCGTGGGCTGAATGGCGCGCTCGGGACGGGCGTCATTCTCCGCAAGCTTCTGGATCTTCTGTTTGGAATTTTGCTTCTTGTTCATGGGGCCTCCTAAAGTTTTCCGTCATTCCGGAATCAGCGTTTGAAATCATGATTTATTACTGCTTGCCGTAGAGCAATTCGCTGTACAGCTGCATATATTCGTTGGCCGGGACCTGCCAGCTGAAGTCACACTCCATATCATGGCGGGCCAGCCTGTTCCATGCGTCGCGGTCGCCGTAATACAGGCCTGCTGCGCGGTCGATGGCGCCGAGGAAATCATCGGCGTTGTAGCTCTGGAACGTAAAGCCGCGGCCCTCACCCGTTTCGGGATTGTAGGGCGGGACGGTGTCGCGCAGGCCGCCGGTCGAGGCGACGATGGGCACGGTGCCGTAATGCATGGCAATGAGCTGGGACAGGCCGCACGGCTCGGACTTCGACGGCATGAGATACATATCGCAGCCCGCATAGACACGGGAGGCGAGCGCCGGGTCGAAGCACAGCCGGACGGCGATGCGGCCGGGATACTGGCGGGCCAGTGCGCTTAGGGCGTACTCATACTGCTTTTCGCCCGTGCCGACGATGACGAGCTGGATCTCGCGCTCCATCAGGCGCTGGCCGATGTAGCACAGCAGGTCGATGCCCTTGTGCCCGGCCAGGCGCGTGACCATACCGAGGATGGGAGCGTCCGTGTCGGTGCTCAGGCCCATCTCCTCGCGCAGGGCGCGCTTGTTGACCCATTTGCCGTTCATATCGGCGGCGGAATAGTTCGCGCTCAGGGCGCAGTCCGTCTCGGGGTCAAAGACGTCGGTGTCGATGCCGTTCGTAATGCCCCACAGCCACGCATTGCGCAGCACGCCGTCGAGGCGGTGGGCATAGTACGGATAGCGCAGCTCCTCGGCATAGGACTTGGAGACCGTCGTGACGATGTCCGAGAGCTCGATGGCGCCCTTCATCATGTTGATCGCGCCGTCGAACGTCAGGCTCGCGCGGTATTCATCCGGCAGACCGAGAATATTGTCGAAGAACGACGCATCGGCCCAGCCCTGATACTCCACGTTGTGGATGGTGAAGACGAGCTTCGTCTGCGGGCACCAGTCATGGTACAGCGCGCGCAGATACGCAGGCGTCATGGCCGCCTGCCAGTCGTGGCAGTGCAGGATATCGGGCTTGAAGTCAAGGAAGTACAGCGCAGCCATCACGGCCTTTGAGAAATAGGCGAAGCGCTCGCCGTCATCGAAATCGCCGTAAACGGTGCTGCGCGCGCCGAAATAGTAGTCGTTGTCGATGAAGTAGACCTGCAGCTTCTTGCGGCGGGACTTCAGGCGCAGGATGCCGACATAGCTCTCACGCCAGGCCAGCTCCATGGAGAACGAGCCGACCTGCTCCGTCTCGATGGCCGGATTCTCCTTGATGCGCTTATAGTACGGCAGGAACAGGCAGATCTCGTTGCCCTTCAGCTTGGACAGTGCATTGGGAAGCGCCTGCATCACGTCGCCCAGGCCGCCCGTCTTGACAAACGGCGCAGCCTCGGAGGCGACCATTGCGATCCTCATACGACCTCTCCTCTCTTGAACACCAGCGGATGATCCATCGTGCCGCGCAGCACGGCGCCCGGACGGACGACGACGTCCATATCCATGATGACGCACTCCAGATCGGCACCCTCGCCGATGGTGCAGCGCTGCATGATGACGCTGTTGCGCACGGATGCGCCCTCGCCGAGCTTCACGCTGCGGAACAGGACGGAATTGACGGCGGAGCCCTCGAGCACGCAGCCGTCGGCCACGACGCAGTCGTCGATCTCGGAATGCTCGCCGTAGTAGGCAGGCACCTCGTCGCGGACCTTCGTGTAGATCGTCAGGTCCTCGCGGGCGAACAGGCCATGGCGGATCTCCGGGCGGATGAGGGCGAGGCTGTTGTGGAAGAACTCCGTCGTGCTCTCGTTGAACAGCGCCACGCCGTCATAGCGGTAGGCGTTGACCTTCATGCCGGTCTCTGCGAAGCCGTGCATGACAAGGTCGCGCTCGAAATGGTAGCGGTTGTGGGCCACGGCCTCCGTGACCTCACGCATGAGCAGCTCGCGGCGGATGACGAACAGGCCCATGGAGGCAAGATACTGCTCGCCTGCGCAGTAGTCGACGGCCACGTCCGTCACGCGGTCATCCGCGTCGACCTTCACGGCCAGATCGAGCTGCTTCTGCCCGTTGCAGATGCCGTCCTTCACCACGACGGTGACGTCCGCGCCCGAGGCGGCGTGGGCCTCGACGATCTTTTCCAGATTGATGGCGCACAGCACGCCGCTGTCGGCCAGAACGACATATTCCTCCGTGGAGATTTTCAGGAAATTCATGGCGGAATCCAGCGCCTCGAGCTTGCCGCGGTAGCTGCCGTTGTGGCCCATGGCAAACGGCGTCAGGAATTCCAGGCCGCCCTCACCGAGCTCGAGGTCCCACTCCTGCCCGGAGCCGATGTGGTTCATAAGGGACTGATAATTATACTTCGTGATGATACCGATATGGCGAATGGCAGAATTCGTCATGTTCGACAGGGAGAAATCGATCTGACGATAGCGCCCGCCGTAGGGCAAAGACGCCATGGTGCGCTTGTTCGTCAGCTCACCGAGGGAGCTGTCATAGATGTTCGCAAAGATGATGCCCATCGTAGTCATGGTTCTTGTCCTCCCTCTCAATAGATCTCGCCCGGCTTGATGGCGGTGTTCTCGGCAATGGTCTTGGCCTTTCCGACCACACTGATCTTCTTTTCCTCACCGGGGGCGAACGAGCCGCCGATCACCGCGCCGCGGCAGATGCGGCAGTCCTCGCCGATGATGGCGTGGCGGATGATGACACCGGACTCAATATGGACGTTCGGCATGATGACGCTGTCCTCCACGATGGCGCCGGAGTCGACCGTGCAGCCCGTGGAGATGATGGAGTGCGTGATGGTGCCATAAATTTCGCAGCCCTCGGCGATGAAGCAGTTCTTATTCTTCGACTCACGGGCGATGATGCTCGACGGCATGGCGTAGTTCCGGGCATAGATGCGGTTGCCCTTCTCACCGTAGAGGTTGAAGGCGGGGTTCTTGCCCAGCAGGTCCATGTTGGCCTCCCACAGGGAGCTGATCGTGCCGACGTCCTTCCAGTAGCCCTGGAATTCATAGGCGAACAGGCGGTAGCCCTCGTTCAGAATGGCGGGGATGACGTTCTTGCCGAAGTCGTTCTCGGAACGCGGGTTCTCCTCGTCCTCGATGAGGAACTTTTTCAGCACGCTCCACTTGAAGATGTAGATGCCCATGGATGCGTTCGTGCTCTTCGGATGCTTCGGCTTCTCCTCGAATTCGTAGATGGAGCCGTCCTCGCGGGTATTCATGATACCGAAGCGGCTGGCCTCTGCCAGTGGGACCGTGCGCACGGCGATGGTGCAGTCGGCCTCCATCTGCTCGTGGTAGCGCAGCATGGCGGCATAGTCCATTTTATAGATGTGGTCGCCGGAGAGGATGATGACATCGTCCGGATCATAGCGCTCGATGAAGGCGATGTTCTGATAGATCGCATTGGCCGTGCCCTTGTACCACTCGGATTTCTTGCTCTTGGCATAGGGCGGCAGGACCTGCACGCCGCAGTGGCTGCGGTTCAGACGCCACGGCTGGCCGTTTCCGATGTACTCATTGAGCTCGAGCGGCTGATACTGCGTCAGCACGCCGATGGTGTCAATGCCGGAGTTCACGCAGTTGGAGAGAGGAAAATCGATGATGCGATACTTACCGCCGAACGGGACCGCAGGCTTTGCCGTGTTCTCCGTCAGCACCATCAGGCGGCTCCCCTGCCCGCCCGCCAGCAGCATCGCGACGCAGTGCTTTTTCTGGAAGTTCATGGTCATTTCTCCTTCTCGTCATTCAGGATTTTGCCGTTTTCTTGCGCGGGGCTGTCTTTTTGCGGTAGAAGGCCACGGAGAGCGGCGCGAGCGTGAAGCTGCCGGAGAAGGGCAGGCCGTGCAGCGGCTCCTTTTCGGCCGTCACAACGGGAAGCTCCGTTCCCTTGCCGCCGTAGCGGACCTCGTCACTGTTGAAGACCGCCTCGTATTCGCCCGGCTTCGGCAGACCCAGGCGATAATCCGTCCGGGTGACCGGGCAGAAGTTGCAGATCACGATCAGCTCGCAGCCGCGGCGATCGATGCGGCGGAAGGCGATAACGCTGTTGTCGCGGTCGTCGGCGGAGATCCACTGGAAGCCGTTCCAGTCGGAATCGTTGTTCCACAGGCTGCTGTGATCCAGATAGAAATGGTTCAGATCGCGCACATAGTCGTGCATCTGGCGATGGCGCTCATAGTCGAGCAGGAGCCAGTCGAGCTGCTGTGCGTAATTCCACTCGATAAACTGCGCAAATTCGTTGCCCATAAAGCTGAGCTTCTTGCCGGGGTGGCCCATCATGAAGCCGTAGAACACGCGCAGGTTGCTGAATTTATCGTCATATTCGCCCGGCATCTTGTTGATGAGGGAGCATTTGCCGTGCACCACCTCGTCATGCGACAGCGGAAGAATGAAGTTTTCGGAATAGGCATACGTCATGGAGAACGTCAGGTCGTTGTGGCTGCCCTTGCGGAACAGCGGATCGAGCGACATATAATGCAGCATATCGTTCATCCAGCCCATGTTCCACTTGAACAGGAAGCCGAGGCCGCCGTCGTAATCCGGCTTCGTCACGAGCGGGAAGGCCGTGGACTCCTCGGCCGCCGTAATGGCGCTGCGCCGCACGGAGAACACCGCGCGGTTGAGCTTGCGCAGGAAGGCGATGGCCTCGAGATTCTCCTTGCCGCCGAACTTGTTCGGGTGGTACTCGCGGCGGCCGTAGTCGAGGTAGAGCATGGCGGCCACGGCGTCGACGCGCAGGCCGTCGATGTGGTACTGCTCCAGCCAGTACACGGCGTTCGAGATGAGGAACGACTGCACCTCGCCCTTGCCGAAGTCGAAGATGCGGGTCGTCCAGTCGGGGTGCTCGTTCATGAGCGGGTCTTCCAGCTCATAGCAGCAGGTGCCATCGAATTCATAAAGGCCGTTCTCGTCCTTCGGGAAGTGGGCCGGGACCCAGTCGAGCAGCACGCCGATGCCGGCCTCGTGGCACTTGTCCACAAAGCGCATGAGCTGCTTCGGCTCGCCGTAGCGGAACGTCGGAGCATAGTAGCCCGTGACCTGATAGCCCCACGACGGCTCATAGGGATATTCGGACAGCGGCATGAGCTCGATGTGGGTGTAGCCCATGTCCTTCAGGTAGGGCACGAGCTCATCTGCCAGCTCGTCGTAGGTATAGAGGCTGCCGTCCGGCTTGCGCCGCCACGAGCCGAAGTGCATCTCATAGATGTTCATCGGGCAGTTGAGCAGCTTACGCTTGCCCTGCTTGCGGCGGTAGTCGGCATCGCCCCAGGTATAGCCGTCCAGCGTACAGATACGGCTCGACGTGTCGGGCAGCGCACAGTTGCGGAAGGCATAGGGATCGGATTTATAGACGGCGGAGCCGTCGCGGCGGCGGATATAGAATTTATAGGCGTCGCCCTCGCGCGCATAGGCAGAAAAGGCCTCCCAGATGCCGTATTCGACGAGCGTCATCGGCAGGTCCTCGGTGTTCCAGAAGTTCCAGTCGCCGGTCACGCTGACGCCCTGCGCCCGCGGGGCCCAGACACGGAAAACATAGCCGTGGACTCCGTCGCGCTCTGCGGCATGGCAGCCCAGGAAGGTATAGGCGCGCAGCTCGTCGCCGAGAGAGAAACGTTTGAATGCATTATGCAGCGTCTGTTCCATGGTGATCTCCTTCTTTGCTCAGCTTGCGGGGATACGGGAAGCCCTGATCGCGGCAGTGCTCCCTTCCAATCATCCGCCCATGCTTATTATACAACATTGCACAAAAATTTCAACTGTTCCGAAAAATTTCTGGCGCGTTTGTCGGTTTTTCCTGCGATGTTATTCTTTTGCAGGCTTTCCGCCCATTGTACGCCGTTTTGGCCGCAAAACATGCGGAAAAATATGGGTTTTCCCGGACAGCGCCGTATTTTTCCCGCCCGCAGGACGTAAAATCCGCGTAAAACGGGGTGTCAGGCATTTGCAGTTCGTACAGGGCAACGATAAAAACGTACAAGCCGATTGCGTCTGTAGGGCGTTCCCTGAGCGCCATTGGCAACTGCAAGTATTGGGACGATAATTCGGCGGCATGAGGCTTTCAAATTTGTCATTGCGAGGAGCGAAGCGACGTGGCAATCTC
>DQIA01000007.1 GCA_003525905.1 Clostridiales bacterium | reverse complement strand
GGCGGGCGGTCGTGGTTTATCGATCGCGGAAAAACTCCCGCGTCTGTTCGGCGTTGTGCACAATGGCGTCGCGCAGGGCATCGAGGCTGTCAAACTTCCGCTCCGGGCGGAGGAACGTGTAGAACTCCAGCCGCAGCGTCCGGCCGTAGAGGTCGCCGTCAAAATCCAAAATCCACGGCTCCACGGTCACATGCGTGCCGCCGACGGTCGGGCGCGAGCCGATGTTGACCACGGCGGGCAGGCGGCGGCCGTCAAAGCAGGCCAGCGCGGCATAGACGCCGTGGCGCGGGCACAGCAGCTGCGGCGGCAGGGCCAGATTCGCCGTCGGAATGCCGATGGTCCGGCCAAGGTGGCGGCCGGAGACGACCGGGCCGGTGAGCACATGCGGGTGGCCGAGGCAGCGCACGGCCTCTGCCATGTCCCCGGCCTCCAGCAGAGCGCGGATGCGCGTGGACGAGACGGGCGCGCCGTCCAGCTCGATGACGTCGATGCGGTCAAAGCCGATGCCGCGCTGCGCGCAGAAGGCCGCGAGCTTCTCCGGATTGCCTGCGCCGCGGTCGCCGAAGCGAAAATCGTGGCCGCAGACGAGGTGCACGGCGTGGTAGCGCCCGAGCAGCGTCTCCTCCGCGAAGCGCTCCCACGGCTGCGTCATGGTCTCGCGGTCAAAATGCAGCGTGAGCACCTCATCGATGCCGTAATATTCCCGCATGAGGGCGGCGCGGTCCTCCGGCGTGTTCAGCAGCGGCACGCTGTGTCCGGAGACAAGTGTGTCCGGATGTGTGTCGAAGGTCAGCGCTGCCGCAGGAACGCCGAGGCGATCCGCCGTTTCGCGCGTGCGCCGCAGCAGGCCGCCGTGGCCGATGTGGACGCCGTCAAAAAAGCCGAGCGCCAATACACAGGGTCGTGTCATATGCATCCTCTCAAATCGCAAAAAAGCTCTTCACGGTCTCCATGCGCCCGTCCCGGACCTCGCCGAGAGCGAGAAATTCGCCGCTTTCGGCATACAGGCGATAGCGGCCGGGGGCGAAGCGGAGTGTGAACGAAGCGCCGTTGCGGCAGCACTTCTCCTGCGCGGGCGTCAGCGTCAGTGCAGGATGGGCCGCAAACAGCGTGTCGACCGGCAGCAGCAGGGACTCCGGCGCAGGGTGGGCCAGAATGTCCGCCAGCGGCACGGCCTGTGCCGCCGTATAGGCTCCGGCTGCGGTGCGCCGCAGCGCAGCCATGCAGCCGCCCGTTCCGAGCGCTGCGCCGAGGTCGTGGCACAGCGTGCGGACATACGTCCCCTTGGAGCAGTGCACGCGCAGGGTAAAGTCCGGCGGCGCGCACGAAAGCAGCTCCAGCGCGTGGATCGTGATGGCCCGCGCGGGCCGCGCGACCTCCTGCCCGGCGCGCGCCAGCTCATAGAGCTTCTTCCCGCCGATCTTGATGGCGGAATACATCGGCGGCACCTGCTTCTGCGGGCCGAGGAAGCGCGGCAGGACCGTGCGCACGTCTGCCTCCGTCACGGAGGAGGCATCGCGCTGCTCCAGCACGCGGCCGGTGATGTCCTGCGTGTCGGTCACAAGGCCGAGGCGCACAACGGCCTCATACGTCTTTTCGGCATGCTCAAAGAACTCGACGGCGCGCGTCGCGCGCCCGAAGAACACGGGCAGCACACCCGTGGCCATGGGATCGAGCGTTCCGCCGTGCCCGGCGCGGCGCTCGTGCAGCGCCCCGCGCAGCTTGGCCACGACGTCCTGCGACGTCCAGTCCTCCGGCTTGTCGACGATCAGGATCCCGCTTGCCATCAGAGCTCGACTCCGCTGTCGGCGATGGCCTGCAGAATGGCCTTCTTGGCCGCGTCGAGGCCCTCGGGCACGCTGGCTCCGGCCGCGCCGCGGTGCCCGCCGCCGCCCAGCCGGGCGCAGATGGCGGCCGCGTCATATTTCGGTGAGCAGCGCAGGGAGATCTTGCCGCCCTCCGGGCCTTCACGCAGCATGACGCCGATCTCGACGCCTGCGATCTCACGGCTGAAGCCGGAGATATCGTCCACGTCGTCCTCCGTCAGGCCAAGCTCCACGAGCAGGACGTTCGGGAGGGTGTTCACGGCGACGGCCCCGCCGGCGTAGAACTCCATCTTCTCCGTCAGGTGCGCCTCAAGCTGCAGGCGCGGCAGGCGCTTCGTCATGAACAGGGCCGTGTTGATGGCGAACGTGTCCGCCCCGGTGTCCTTGCAGGCGGCGGCGCAGCGCAGGGTGTCGGCTGTCGTGTTGTTGAAGCGGAAGCAGCCGGTGTCCGTCGAGATGGCGACATAGAGAGCCGCGCCCATGGAGGCGTCGAGCTTGACGCCCATGAGCTGCAGCAGCCGCAGGATGATCTCGCCGCAGGCCGCGGCGCTTGCGTCCACAAAGGCCTGCAGGCCGAACTGGCGGTTCCCGGCGTGGTGGTCGATCTGCAGCTCGACGGCGCAGTCCGGCAGGTCGAACGGCAGCAGGTTCTCCGCCGCAATGTCCACGCTTACGACGCAGGCGCTGGACGGCAGCGTCTCGCACGTCAGCTTGCCGAGCCACGGGCGGAATTTCTCCGTGAACTGCGGGTTTTCCAGCACATGGGCCGTCTTGCCGAGGCTGCGCAGGCCTGCGCACAGGGCGGCCGCGCTGCCAATGGTGTCGCCGTCCGGACGGCGGTGCGTCAGGAGGACATAGTTGTCATTGCGCAGCAGAAAATCCGCCGCGTCACGAATGGTCAGCTGTTTCATCTTCCGTGTCCTCCGGAATGTCAAGCTTGGAGAGAATGTCGAGAATGTGCGCGCCGTGGACGATGGAGTCGTCCTCCTGCCACTGCAGCTCCGGCGTGTAGCGCAGCTGCAGGCTTTTGCCCAGTGCGCGGCGCAGGAAGCCGCCCGAGGACTTCAGCCCCGCGAGAACCTCCTTGGCGTAGCTGCGGTCGAGCAGCGAGACGTAGACCTTGGCGTAGCGAAGGTCCGGCGTCGTCTCCACATGGGTGATGGAGACCATGGTCTTCTGGACGCGGGGGTCCTTCAGCAGGCGGAGCTGCTGGGCCAGCTCGCGCTGGATTTCCTCATTGATGCGTCCGATGCGGTTGGATGCCATAAAAATTTCCTCCTTCCGGCGCGCCGGTGCGCGCCGCGTGCGTCAGGGAGCAGGTACTCCGGGCCTGCGGCGAATTCGCCGAAGCCGTCAGCGTGTTCCGCGGCGTCTGCCGCGAGATTGCCACGGGCGCAAAGCGCCCTCGCAATGACAAATCAGGGAACCCCGGCGCAAATATAAGGGCGGGCGCGGAGAAGCACTTTCCCCGCGCCCGCGTGTGAGAAACGGTCGGTCGACCTTAGCGGGGGATCTCCTCCATGACGTAGCACTCGAAGATGTCGCCCTCTTTGATGTCGTTGAACTTGTCGATGGACATGCCGCACTCGTAGTTCTGCGCGACCTCCTTGACGGAGTCCTTGAAGCGCTGCAGCGAGCCGATCTCGCCCTCGTAGATGACGATGTTGTCGCGCAGCACGCGCACCTTGCTGTCGCGCGTGACCTTGCCGTCCTTGACATAGCAGCCCGCGATGGTGCCGATGGCGGAGACCTTGTAGGTCTGGCGTACCTCGGCGTGGCCGATGACGGCTTCACGGAACTTCGGCGCGAGCATACCCTTCATGGCGGCCTCGATCTCGTCGATGGCGTCGTAGATGACGCGGTACATGCGGATATCGACATTGGCGCGCTGAGCCGAGGCCTGCGCGGCGGCGTCCGGACGGACGTTGAAGCCGACGACGATGGCGTTGGCCGTGGAGGCCAGCAGGATATCGGACTCGTTGATCGCGCCGACGCCTGCGTGGATCACGCGCACGCGGACCTCCTCGTTCGACAGCTTTTCGAGGCTGGCGCGGACGGCCTCGGCAGAGCCCTGCACGTCGGCCTTGACGATGAGGTTCAGCTCCTTCATCTCGCCCTCCTGCATCTTGGCAAAGAGGTTGTCGAGCGTGACCTTGCTGGCCTGCTTTGCAGCGGCGTCCTTCTCGGCCTGCTTGCGCTGCTCGACGAGCTGACGGGCCATGCGCTCATCGGCGACGGCGTCGAACTCATCGCCCGGCGTGGGCGTTTCGGCAAGGCCGGTGATCTCGACCGGGATGGACGGACCGGCGGACTGGATGGCGCGGCCCTTGTCGTCCGTCATGACACGCACGCGGCCGACGGCCGTGCCCGCGATGATGAGGTCGCCCTTGTGGAGCGTGCCGTTCTGCACGAGCAGCGTGGCGATGGGGCCGCGGTTCTTGTCGAGACGGGCCTCGATGACGGTGCCCTTCGCGGCGCGGTTCGGGTTGGCCTTGAGCTCCTGCATCTCGGCGGTCAGGATGACCATCTCGAGCAGCTGATCGATGCCCATGCCCGTCTTGGCAGAGATCGGGCAGACGATGGTGTCGCCGCCCCACTCCTCGGGGATGAGGTCGTATTTCGTGAGCTCCTGCTTGATGTTTTCGGCGTTTGCGCCGTGCTTATCCATTTTGTTGACCGCGACGATGATGGGGATGTTCGCGGCCTTGGCGTGGTTGATGGCCTCGACGGTCTGCGGCATGATGCCGTCGTCCGCCGCAACGACCAGAATGGCGATGTCGGTGCACATGGCGCCGCGGGCACGCATGGAGGTGAAGGCGGCGTGGCCCGGCGTGTCAAGGAAGGTGATGGGCTTTCCGTTGATCTCGACGGTGTAGGCGCCGATATGCTGCGTGATGCCGCCGGCCTCGCCGGAGACGACGTTCGTCTTGCGGACGGCGTCGAGCAGGCTTGTCTTGCCGTGGTCGACGTGGCCCATGACGACGACGACCGGGCTGCGCGGGACGAGCTCGTCCTCGGTGTCCTGATGGTCGTCGATGAGGCGCTCCTCGATGGTCACAACGACCTCGCGCTCGACCTTGCAGCCCATCTCCGTGGCGACGAATTCCGCCGTGTCGAAGTCGATGGTCTGGTTGATCGTGGCCATGACGCCGTTCTTGAGCAGGGTCTTGATGACCTCGGTCGCGGTCTTCTTCATGCGGGAGGCCAGCTCGCCGACGGTGATCTCATCGGGGATCTTCACGGTCAGCGGGGTCTTCTTGATGACCTCCAGACGCAGGCGGCGCATCTTCTCCTGCTCCTCGTTGCGCTGCTTCGAGCCGAAGGCCGGCTTCTTGCCGCCCTTGGTCTTGTTCTTGTTCTTGCTGGCGATCTTCTGCTTGCCGCCGGAGAAATTCTGCGCGCGCTCGGAGATGAGCACGTCCACGCGGTCGTCAAAGCGGTCGGCATTGACGGTGACGGCAGAGGTATCGACGACGCGGCGCTCGCGCTTGCGCTGCTCCTGCTGGGGCTTGGCGGCCTTGTCGGCGCTCTGCGCAGCGGGCGCGGCATTTGCGGCCGGAGCGCTGCCCTGTGCGGGCTGGGCTGCGGGCTTCGGGGCCTCTGCCTTCTTCGGCTCGGGCTTCTTTGCCTGCGGGGCCACGGCGAACACCTGCTCCAGCGAAGCGATCTGGTGCTTCTGCGTGATCACGTCGAACACGACGTTCAGCTGCTCGTCCGTCAGCACCTGCGTGTTGCTGCGCGGCTTCTCAAAATATTTTCCAACGATCTCCGCAATATCCTTCGGCGTCACGCCAAAGTCAGCGGCGACCTCCTTCACGCGGTATTTCACAAAACTCATATTCTCGCCACCTCCTGATTGACACACTTACGATTTCCCATGCCGGACGTTCCTGCGGTGGGCCTTTTCCTCGGCGCGCCGCTTTTCCACGCGCTTGACGCGCTCGTCCAGCTCCTGCAGCAGGTCCGCATACTTTTCCGGCTCGCCGAGCGTCTTGACAAACGCCAGCGCAAGCTGCACATCCGTGATGGCGGCAATGGCGCAGCTCGTCGTGCCGAGGGCGTCGCCCAGCTCGTCGCGCGTATAGGGCAGCGTCAGCAGCGGCTGCGCCGTCCCGGCCACGAAGCTCTTGGCCCGCCGCACGGTGTGGCCGCCGGCATCCGAGGCCAGCAGCATCAGCCGTGCGCGGCTGGCGCGGGCCGCTGCGCCCGCCTGCTCCTCGCCGAGGACGATGTTTCCGCCCTTGCGCGCGAGCGACAGCAGACCCAGACTTTTATTCTGTTCCATCCGGCAGCGCCTCCATTTCCAAACGCAGGGTTTCGTACAGCTCCTGCGGCACCGTTACGCCCAGCGCGCGGTCAATGGCGTGCGAGCGCATTGCTTTCTTCAGGCATTCCGCGCTGCGGCACACATAAGCGCCGCGTCCGGGCGCTTTTCCGCGTGCGTCAAGGCTGACCTGCCCCTCCGGGCTGCGCACCACACGGGTCAGCTCACGCTTGGGCTTCATTTCGCGGCAGCCGAGGCATTGACGCATCGGCACTTTCTTCGGCACGGTACATCCCCTCCGATCCTACTGTGGAAAGGCCCGAGGCCTTTCAAGAAAACGATTTGACAGAATGATGTGCAGTTCCCGAAAATTATTCGGCAGCTGCTTCTTCCAGCGCCTCGGCCTGCGAGGCGGGCTTGATGTCGATCTTGCAGCCGGTCAGGCGCGCGGCGAGGCGGGCGTTCTGGCCCTCCTTGCCGATGGCGAGTGACAGCTGGTCGTCCGGCACGATGACGCGGCAGGCCTTTGCGCCCTGCTGCAGCTGCGTGACGGAGATGACGTCCGCCGGGGACAGCGCAGAGGCCACGAACTGGCAGATGTCCTCGGACCACACGACGATGTCCATTTTCTCGCCCTGCAGCTCCTCCACGACCGCGCCGACGCGCGCGCCGCGGGCGCCGACACAGGCACCGACGGGATCGATGTTCTCCTCGGCCGCGTGGACGGCGATCTTCGTGCGGGAGCCGGGCTCACGCGCGATGGAGCGGATCTCCACGGCGCCGGAGCTGATCTCCGGGACCTCCAGCTCGAACAGGCGCTTGACGAGCGCCGGATGCGTGCGGGAGACCATGACCTGCGGGCCGCGGCTGCTGCGGCGGACCTCGATGACATAGACGCGGATCATGTCGCCCTCGACGAAATGCTCCGTCTTGACCTGCTCGCCGACGGGCAGCAGGGCGTCGGTCTTGTCCGTGCCCTGGCCGATGCGGATGGTCATGTCGCCGTTCGGCTCGAAGCGCAGCACCGAGCCGGTGAGGATCTCGTGCTCCTTCGAGGAGAAGCTCTCGAAGATCATGCCGCGCTCGGCCTCGCGGATGCCCTGAATGATGACCTGCTTGGCCGTCTGGGCAGCGATGCGGCCGAAGGCCTGCGTCTTGATCTCCACGTTCACGAGATCGCCGAGCTGTGCGTGCGGGTCGACCTTGCGCGCGGCGTCGAGCGTGACCTCAGTGGCGGGGGTGATGACCTCGTCGACGACCTCCTTCTGCGCATACATGCGCATGGCGTCCTCCGTCAGCTCGACGTAGACGTTGTCGGTGTAGCCGTCGCGGTCCTTTTTATAAGCGGCGACAAGCGCCTGCGTGATCTTTTCGACCATGTAATCCACGGGGATGCCGCGTTCCTTCTCCAGCTGGCGGAGCGCCGCAAAGATTTCAGCGTTCATGATTTCTCTCCTTCGTGATTAGAACTCCACGCGGAGCCGCACGAGCGCGACCTCCGCCTTGTCAAACGTGACCTCGCGGCCGCGCATCTCGATCGTAACTGCCCCGTCCTCATAGCGCACGAGGCGGCCGGGGAACTCCTTCTGGCCGTCGCGCGGGCGGTAGAGCTTGACGAGCACCGGCTCGCCCAGATAGCGCTCGAAGTCCGACGGACGCTTGAGCTGGCGCTCCAGTCCGGCGGAGCAGACCTCAAAGCGGTAGCTCTCGGGGATGGGGTCCTTTTCGTCAAGGACCGGGTCGACCGCGCGGGACACGGCCTCGCAGTCGTCGATGTCCACGCCGCCCTCCTTGTCGAGGTAGAGCCGCAGGAACCACTCGCCGCCCTCACGGACGTATTCCACGTCCCAGAGGCTGCAGCCGCAGGCCTGGACCAGCGGCTCGGCGAACTCCCAAACCTGATCGGTGATCTTCATGGAAATGCTTCCTTCCTGCCGGGGACCGGCGCAGAATTTCAGAAGAAAAGAGAGGGGAAAACCCCTCTCTTAGTAAAGTCTACTATAGATTGTCCTTATTATAACACTGAAATACCCGGAATGCAAGAGCTTTTTGAAACTTTTTCCCCGAAAATCGGCCTGTTTTCTCCGCGGAGAAGGACATTTGTCCGCCGCTCCGGTATGTGTGAAAAAGTAGGGGCGAGGCATGCCTCGCCCGGCGACGCACCTGCCGCCCGTACAGGCTATCGTTAAAATGGTAAATGCCCCCCAAATTGTCATTGCGAGGGCGCTTT
>DQIA01000067.1 GCA_003525905.1 Clostridiales bacterium | reverse complement strand
TTCTTGATGATGACGGAGTGAAATGCGAGTGTGTCGTAACGGACGAAGGGAATGGAATACTTGAAATTAAGAATATCGCTACAGTTCCCCCTTTTCAGCGAAAAGGCTATGCCAAAGCGCTGATTGAATTTCTTGTTGAAAAATACCGCAGACAATTTTCGATACTGCAAGTGGGAACCGGCGACAGCCCGTTGACGATACCCTTTTATGAAAAATGTGGCTTTGTACGCTCGCATACCGTGCCAAATTTCTTTACGGATCATTATGATCACCCGATATATGAGTGTGGTGTACACCTTGTAGATATGGTGTATTTGCAAAGACCTCTATAAAACAAATTCCAGTTTGTCGAACTGAATATAGCGTACATAGCCGCTTGGTTTTCAAAAGAAATCAGGCGGCTATTTCTATTTTGAAGGAGGTGTTCGCTATGAACGAAACAGATTACAACGCTCGTCTTTTGTAGGCGAAGATGAAATCTTTCGGTATTATTGTATTGACCGATCAATTCGGCCCGGCGGGAAGACCGCCGGTTTTTTTACCTGCCCCCTTCCAATCTCGGTACTTTCGCGATATAATATCACTTCATGAAAAAAACGGAGATACAGGGAGAAGGAAAAATGCAGTTGCGGGAAGATCGCCCGGCTGACTGCCAGCGGCTAGAGATGCTGTTCCTTGCGGCAGACGAACGCGGCGTGGGTCTTGGCAGGCAGATGCTGGAATGTGCCGTGCGGCATTACGGCGTCCGGGAGCTGACGGTCAACGCGCAGACGGTCGGCTTTTATGAGCACACGGACCTTTCCGCCTGAAAGCGGACGGAATGGATGAAGCGGGCGAGCGATTCCCGCTGCTGTATATGAGAAGAAACCGGAGTGAAAAAACATGATCGATAAGATGCTGATCCGTGGAGCAAAGGTCCACAACCTGAAAAATATTGACGTCGATATTCCACTTGGAAAAATCGTCGGGATCGCAGGCGTGTCCGGGTCCGGCAAGTCTTCGCTGGCGCTGGGCGTGCTGTATGCCGAAGGCTCGCGCCGCTATCTCGAGGCCCTGTCCACCTATACCCGCCGCCGCATGACGCAGGCATCGCGGGCCAGCGTGGACGAGGTGCTGTATGTACCTGCCGCACTGGCCCTGCACCAGCGCCCCGGCGTGCCGGGCATCCGCAGCACGTTCGGCACGGGAACGGAGCTTCTGAACAGTCTGCGCCTGATGTATTCCCGCCTTGCCAGCCACCGCTGCCCGAATGGCCATTATCTGGCCCCTTCGCTGCTCGTCGCGGCCGGGAAGGAGCTCGTCTGCCCGGCGTGCGGCGTGCATTTTTATGCTCCGTCTGCCGAGGAGCTGGCATTCAACTCGCAGGGCGCGTGCCAGAAGTGCGGCGGCACGGGCATGGTGCACACCGTCGATATGGCGACGCTTGTGCCGGATGAGTCCCTGACCATCGACGAGGGTGCGGTTGCCCCGTGGAACAGCCTGATGTGGTCCCTGATGACGGATATCTGCCGCGAGATGGGCGTGCGCACGGATGTACCGTTCCGCGAGCTGACGGAGCGGGAGAAGAACATCGTGTTCCACGGCCCGGCGGAGAAAAAGCACATTTTCTATCACAATAAGAATACCGGGCAGGCCGGTGATCTGGATTTTACCTACTTCAACGCCGTTTACACCGTAGAAAATGCTCTTTCCAAGGTCAAGGACGAAAAGGGCATGAAGCGAGTGGAAAAGTTTTTGAAAGAGGATGTCTGCCCGGATTGTCACGGCACGCGCCTGTCGAGCGCGGCCCGCGCGCCGAGGCTGCGGGGTATTTCTCTGGATGAGGCCTGTACCATGTCGCTGACACAGCTCGTCGAGTGGGTAAAGAGTGTGCCTTCCGGCCTGCCGGAGGAGATGCGCCCAATGGCTGAGAGTATTTGCGAAGCATTCCAAAGCACGGCCAAGCGCCTGATGGACCTCGGACTGGGCTATCTGACGCTGGACCGCTCGGCGTCGACGCTCTCGACCGGTGAGCGCCAGCGGATGCAGCTGGCCCGCGCAGTGCGCAACCGAACGACCGGCGTCCTCTATGTGCTTGACGAGCCGTCCATCGGCCTGCACCCGTCGAATATCGTGGGCCTGACCGGTGTGATGCACGATCTGGTCTCCGACGGCAATTCCGTCATTCTGGTCGACCACGACACGCAGATCCTGAAAGAAGCCGACTGGATCGTCGAGATGGGCCCGGAGGCGGGCGCAAAGGGCGGCTATGTCATCGCACAGGGGACCATCCCTGCGATCGAGGCCAACTCCGCCTCTCAGATCGGACCTTTTCTTGCCGGAACGGCAGAGACAAAGCTGCGCTGCTGTACTGAAAAAGAGACGCTTTTTGCAAACGGGACGATCCATCTTTCCACCGATTCCATCCATACCGTCAAGCCGCTGGAGGTGGATATCCCCAAGGGGCGCCTCACCGTCGTGACCGGCGTGTCCGGCTCCGGCAAGACGACCATGGTGCTCGAGAGCCTGATCCCCGCGCTGGAGTCAACCATCGCTGGCAGTGCACTGCCAGCGCATATCCGTACCGTTTCGGCCGACGGCATCGCGCATGTCAAGCTCATCGACGCGACGCCGATCGGCATCAACGTCCGCTCGACGGTCGCGACCTATGCGGGCGCGCATGACGAGCTGCGCAAGCTCTATGCCAAATCTCCGGACGCGAAGGCGCGCGGCTATAAGGCAGGCGATTTCTCCTACAATACCGGCTCCCTGCGTTGCCCCGGCTGCGACGGCACCGGCATCGTCAGTCTGGACGTGCAGTTCCTGCCGGATGTGGACATTCCCTGTCCGGACTGCCATGGCTCACGCTATGCCAGAGCGGCCGACGCGGTCCGCCTGACGAACGGCGCGGGGGAGAGTGCTTCGCTTCCGGAGCTGATGGATATGGACGTGAATTCCGCGCTGGAATTCTGCCGGGACCGGAAGACCGTCAGCCAGCGACTGGCCGTTCTCCGGCAGCTGGGCCTCGGCTACCTGACGCTGGGCGAGGAAACGCCGAGCCTGTCCGGCGGCGAGGCACAGCGGCTTAAGCTCGCCAGCGAGATCGGCAGGACGCAGACGGACTCCGTCTTTGTGTTCGATGAGCCGTCTATCGGCCTGCATCCGTTGGATGTTCGCGTACTGCTCGGCGTTTTTCAGGCGCTGCTGGACAACGGCGCGACCGTCATCGTCATCGAGCATGACCTTGACGTGATCCGAAACGCCGACTATGTCATCGATATGGGCCCCGGCGGCGGAGACGCGGGCGGCCGGATCGTCGCCAGCGGCACACCGCAGGAGATCCGGGAAAATCAGGCCAGCATCACGGGGCGGTATCTCTGACCGCGTTTCCCCGTCTTCAGGCGCTCCGGACCGGAAATGCACGGACCAAATTGCCGCGCCGGTTGAAAAAATGGTCGAACTATGCTATACTCTTTTTATCTTTGTCCAAAAGCAGGGTGACTTTTTTGAAGATCAATGTCCTTTCCTATCTGGAGGCTTCCGCAGCGCGGGTCCCCGACCGGGTCTGCTGGGCAGATGCCGCGTCTGCCTTGACCTACCGCGAGGCGTGGACGGCAGTATGCGATATGGGAGCGGCTCTCTCTGAGCGGCTTTCGACCGTCAACGCACCTGTCTGCGTGCTGCTTCGTCATGACGTGACGGACCTTCTGGCATTTTTCTCCATCGTATACAGCGGAAATTTCTATGTTCCCATCGATCCGGCGCTCCCGGCTGTCAGGCTCCGGAGCATGCTGGAGACGCTGTGCCCTGCGGCCATTCTGACCGCCGGGAACGATATTGATGCGGGGCTGACGAAGGATATCCCGGTCATTTCCCAGCAGGAGCTGCACACGGAAGCTCCCGCCGCAGCGCCGTGGAAGCAGCGTAAGGATACCGATCTTTTATACGTTATTTTCACTTCCGGTTCTACCGGCGAGCCGAAGGGCGTTTCCATCTGCCATCGCTCGGTGATCGACATGGTGGAGCAGTTCATGCGTGCCTTCGACTTTGCCGACGGCGCTGTCTGGGGCAATCAGGCACCGTTTGACTTTGATGTCTCTGTCAAGGATATCTTCCTCTCGCTTCGTGTCGGCGGGCGGCTTGAGATCCTGGAGAAGAAGCTGTTTTCCTTCCCAAAGCTGCTTCTCGAGCGGCTCAACGAACGCAGCGTAGACACGATCATCTGGGCGGTGCCCGCACTGAAGATCCTTGCCCGCCTTCATGCCTTCCAGACGCTGCGCCCGCTGTATCTGAAAAATATCATGTTCTCGGGCGAGGTCATGCCGCCGAAGACGCTGCAATACTGGATGCAGGCCGTCCCGCAGGCGCGGTTCGTGAACCTCTATGGCCCGACGGAGATCACCTGCAACTGTACTTACCATATTGTGCAGAGCGCGGACGAGGTGCTGCAGGAGGTCCCGATCGGCAGGCCGTTTGCCAACTGCGATGTATTCCTGCTCGACAGCGGCGAGCCTGTCCGGGAGGAAGGGCGGACCGGTGAGATCTGTGTGACGGGAAGCTGCCTGTCGCTGGGCTACTACAATCGTCCGCAGCTCTCTGCCCAAGTCTTTGTGCAGAATCCGCTGAATTCCCGGTTCCGTGAGCCGATGTACCGCACGGGCGATCTCGGCGTGTGGAAAAACGGGTCCCTGCTCTTTGCGGGAAGGAAGGACACGCAGATCAAATTCATGGGACATCGTATCGAGATGTCCGAGATCGAGCTGTGTGCCAACGCCGCCGAGGGCGTGGAGGCATCCGCCTGCGTTTTCAGCGACGAGCGCCTGACGCTGTTTTATACGGGCGAGGCAGAGGAAAAGGCCTTGCTTGCCCGCCTGCGGGACAGGCTCCCCAAATATATGCTTCCGAGCGCTTGCCGCCGGCTGGAGCACTTTCCCCAAAATCGCACGGGGAAGATCGACCGGCGGGCGCTGATGAATCTGTCGAAAGAGGGTTGATACCATGAACGAGCTTTATCAAGTGCTGGATGGACTCCATCTGAATGTTGATTTTCACAACGAAAAGCGGCTCATTGACGACGGTCTTTTGGAGTCGTTGGATATCGTGATGCTGGTCGATGAGCTGATGTGTCATTATGATATTGAGATCTCCGTGGAGGATCTGATCCCCGAGAATTTCAACTCCGCCGAGGCGATCTATGCTCTGGTGCAGAGGCTGAAGGACGAGGAGTAAGCCATGCCGATCACGGGTCTGAGCTTTTTGCTCTTTGCGCTCGCGGCGGTCATGCTGTACTATCTGTTCCCGAAGCGGCTGCGGCAATATGTCCTTCTGGCGGCGAGTATCCTGTTTTATCTGACCTACGGCGTTCGGATGGCGGGCTATCTTGCCGCGACGATCCTGCTTACCTATCTTTTCGGCCTGTGGCTGGACCGGCTTGCGGCCTTCCGGCCCGCTGCCGAGACCAAGGAGGAGCGCAAGCGCCAGAAGCGCGCAAATGACCGGAAAAAGCGCCGCGTTCTGGCGCTGTCGCTTGTGCTGAACTTTGCGTCACTGGCGCTTTTGAAGTACGGCGGCTTTCTGGCCGCAGCCGTTAATTCCGTGCTCGGCACGGAGCTGCCGCTGCCGCATTTTCTTCTGCCGCTCGGCATATCCTTCTACATTTTCCAAACCTCCGCTTATCTGATCGATATCAGCCGCGGCAAACATCGGACAGAGCGGAGCTTCCTGCGCTATGCGCTGTTTGTCTGCTATTTCCCGCAGCTGGTGCAGGGCCCAATCAACCGCTTTGCCGATCTGCAGCCGCAGCTCACGGCGGGAAACGATTTTTCCTGGGATAATATCCAGCACGGGTTTCTGCGCATGCTCTACGGCGTGCTGAAAAAGGCGATGATCGCAGATACGCTTGCACCGATCGTGGCGAAGATCTACGGCGGTTACGCGGCCTACCCCGGCATCATCTGCTTTCTGGGTGCGGCACTCTACTGCATCCAGCTTTACTGCGACTTTTCCGGCGGCATCGACCTGATGATGGGCATCTCCCGCCTGTTTGGCATCTCCATGCAGGAGAATTTCTGCCGCCCCTATTTTTCTGTCAGCCTGTCCGATTTCTGGCGGCGCTGGCATATCTCGCTGGGCGAGTGGATGAAGGACTACCTGTTCTATCCGCTGGCACTTTCCAAGCCTTTCGGCAGGCTCGCGCAGTTCTGCCGCCGCCATATGCCGCTGGATGCCGCAAAGTGTATCGTGCCGAGTCTGTGCACGTTCCTCGTGTTTCTCGCAGTCGGCGTCTGGCAGGGGCCCGGCATGGCCAACATTGCCTATGGCCTGTGGAACGGTTTCTGGATGTCCCTCGCCATGTTCCGCGCGCCGATCCGGAAGCATCTCCGGCTTTCTCCGGAGGACCCGAAAAAAGGAGCGCTGGTCTGGGGTGTTGTCCGCACGAATCTGCTGGTCATCATCGGCAGGTACTTCTCAAACGCGTCTTCGCTGCGTTCTGCGCTCGGGATGCTGAAGCAGACGGTGCTGCACTTCGGTGTGACCCGCGTCCATGCTGCCCTGTTTACGGAGCTGGGCTTCTCGCTGTCCGTGCTCTGGAAGGTCGTCCCCATGCTCGGCGTGGTCTTTGCCGTCAGTTTCGCCGCCGAGCGGGGGACCGACGTTGCCCGCTGGCTCTGCGAGCGAAAGTGGCTCGTGCAGTTCCTGATCCTGTTTGTGGCGCTGTTGACGGTCGTGCTGTTCGTCTATGGAAACGCCGGCTATACGCCCATTGCTTATGTCTATGAAAATGTCTGAGGTGATCCTGCTTGCGTGGTAAAAAATGGCTTCTGACTGTCGTCTGCGCGCTGCTGCTGGTCGGCGTCGTCTGTGTCCTGGGCAATTGGCTCATCGATCCCTTCGGCGTTTTTGAGGCCTCTCCGCTGCAGTGGGATTCCTATGCGCAGACGCTCAATCCGCGCGGCAGCAAGGTGCGCTATATTTCCGAGCGGCCCGGCGAATACGATTCGTTTGTAGTCGGATCGTCCTCTGCCGCATCCTATCTGCCGGAAACGTTGGAGCGGTATTACGGCGGCAGCTTCTATAACATGTTCCACTACGGAGCGGACACTGACTATGACCGCGAGCTGGTCCGCTATCTGCTGGAGCAGGGCGAGGTCAAGCAGATCGTCCTTGTGCTTGGGCTGAGCGATGCCTATGCTCTGCACAGTAAAACGGAGGGCCTGACTGCCGTGCCCGATTACCGGGTGAGCGGGGAAAACGAAGCGGCCTACAAGCTCCGCTTCCTGTTTGCAAGCCCTTCCTTTGCGATGGAAAAGCTGTCCTCCCTCCGGAAGGACACGGAAATGCCGCAGACCTTTGACGTCTTTCTGCCGGAAAGCGGGACCTATGACAAGCGGCTGCGCGACGTGGAATCCATCGGCAGCCTGCAGGACTATCTTACGCTCCACGGTGAGGACTACCTTTCAGAGACGGCCGATACAACGCTCCCTGACATCGAGCGCTGTGCCGGGAATGTCGCCGCGATCCGCGAAATGTGCGGCGAAGCGGGGACGGAGCTGACCGTCATTCTCACCCCGTTCTGCCGGGAGCAGATCGAGCAGTACGACAATGCCGCCCTGAATGCATTCTATCAGGCGCTCTCGGACGTGACGGACTATTGGAATTTCTCGATCACTCCGCTGACCTATGATGAACGATTCTTCTATGACGTAACACATACGCGAAATGCTGCTGCCAACCTCGTACTGGCGCGGATCGCCGGGGATGAGAGCGTCGGTCTGCCCGATGCCTTCGGGGCCTATTGCCGGCAGGGAGAGTCAACGGATGCAGCGCAGCTGAAGAAAGCCGCCGGGGAAAGCGCTTATCTTCAAAACGGCAGCGCGACCGTCCCGATCCTGCTGTATCACCATCTCGACCCGGATCAGCCGGAAAGCGAGACCACCTTGCACCCCGAGACGTTTGAGCGGCAGATGCGCCTGCTGAAGGAGCAGGGCTATACGCCGATCTCATTTGATGAGCTGATCGCGTTTGTGGAGCAGGGAACGCCGCTTCCGGAAAAGCCGGTCATGATCACGTTTGACGACGGCTATACCAGCAACGCAGTCTATGCCTATCCCGTTCTGCGGGAGCTTGGCTTCCATGCGTCGATCTTTGCCATTGGCTGCTCGATCGGGCATGACCGCTATTACAAGGATACGAATTACAGCCTGACGCCTCACTTCGGTCAGACTGAGATCACGGAAATGCTGGACTCCGGCCTTATTTCCATCGGCTCTCATACCTACGACATGCACCAGTGGCCGCCCTATGAGACCGTCAAGCCCGCGCGGGAGAATATGCTGCCGCTGCCCGGCGAATCCGAGACGGAATATATCGACGCTGTGCGGAACGATGCGGCGCATGAGGCGGAGACGTTTGCGGCGTTCGGCATTCCCAAGCCCGATGTGATCGCGTTCCCCGAGGGCATGCATACCACGCTGACCGATGTTGTGCTGCGCGAATGCGGCTACAAGGTCACCCTGACGACGGACGAAAGCCGCGTGAACACCGTTGTGGTCGGCCTGCCGCAGACGCTGATCGATCTCGGCCGCATGACCGTTCTGCCGGGCATGACGGACGAGCAGCTCCTGCAGTATCTGAACGAGCGGGCAAACTAGAGAACAAAGCCTTATCCCGGGCCCGCCGTGCATGCGCACGGCGGGTTTTGTTGCATTTTC
>DQIA01000120.1:14845-18338 GCA_003525905.1 Clostridiales bacterium | reverse complement strand
ACTCTGCGAGGCTTTTTCGACAGTCTGCCGGGTGCGCCGCGGCAGCAGCGGCGCACCCGTACTTTTCCAGCCTTTGAACCGAAAGGAGAGAATGAACCATGCAGGAAACGGAATTCCAATTTGCGGGCGCGCAGGGGACGGAGCTTCCCGCGCGCCTGTGGCTGCCGGACGGGCAGCCGCGCCTCATGCTGCAGATCAGCCACGGTATGACGGAGCACAGCGGACGCTACGACACGCTGGCTGCCGCGCTGGCAGAGCATGGCATTGCCTGCGCGGCTTTTGACCTACGTGGGCATGGCCGCAATCCGGGCAGCCGTACCTGTGCCGACATGGGGCCGGACGGCTGGGAGCAGTCGCTTTCTGATCTGCAGCGCTTTTGTGAGAGACTGCGGGAGAGCTTCCCCGGTGTGCCGTTGGGAATGCTGGGCTTTTCCCTCGGCTCCTTCCTGCTGCGGGACGCGCTCTGCCGGGGCATGGTCGCTCCGGCGGGGGTGATCCTTGCGGGAACGGGCACGCAGCCGGGCGCGGTGCTTGCCGTCATACAGGCGATCGTCCGGGGCCAGCTGCGCCGGGCAAAGCCCGGCGGTACGACGCCGCTGGTGCAGAAGCTTTCCTTTGGCGCCTATAACCGGAAATTTGCGCCGAACCGCACCCGGGCGGACTGGCTCTGCGCCGACGAAGAAGCGCTCGGCCGCTACTGCGCCGACCCGCTGTGCCGGCCGGATATCTCAGCGGCGCTGTTTCTGGAGCTGCTGAGCGCCATGCGCCGCACCGGCGGAAAGCGCGCGCTTGCGGGCTGGAACCGCTGCCCAATCCTGCTGCTGTCCGGCGCGGACGATCCTGTCGGCGCGATGGGAAGCGGGGTAAGGCAGCTCGGCGCGGCGATGGAACGGGCGGGACTCCCCGTGCAGACGGTCCTGCTGCCGGGCGCGCGGCATGATATCTTCCATGAGGAGGCAAGCGGCGCCGCCGCGCAGGCGCGCAGCCGCATTCTGCGCTTCTGCGAAACGATACTGGCGGAGTCGGAGAAGCCGTGGAATCAATCGCCTGCGGAGAAATAGGGGCGCGGAAATAGTTCCCTTCCCACAAAAACCGGAGACCCGGCGAAAGCTGCTGTGAAGTGCTTCCGCCGGGTCTCCGGCTGATTTTATGGCGTTATTCCTCCGTCAGCAGATGACGGGCCAGCTCTTCGTTCTCTGCGGCCAGCTCCCGCAGGCTGCGGATATTTTCGGCCTCGAACATCTGCTCGGCCATGGCCGTGTCGATGAGGTCGCACAGCGAGGCGGCGCTTGCCTCCTCCAGCGGGAGGTAGAGGTCCTGCCCGAGGTAGTCGAGGAAGCCGCTGACCTTCGGGTCGTAGACGACGCCGACCATCGGCACGCCCTGCCCGGCGGCAAAGATCAGCGTGTGCAGCCGCATGGCGATGACGAGCGACATCCGGCGGATGAGTGCCACGATCTCCGTGCCGTTGCTCCCGGCCTCCAGCAGCAGATACGGGCAGCGCAGCTGTGCGGCGACGGCGTTCAGCGCGGCGCGGTCACGGCACGGCTCCATGGCGTAGAGCACCGGCGTCAGGCCGTACTCCCGGTGGGCGTATTCCGCCGCGTTTGCAAAGGCGGCGATGTGACGGTCGAAGTCCTTCCACGGGCGCAGGGCGAACAGGGTGTAGCGCGTGCCGTCTGCCAGGCCGCTGTGGTGCAGGAAGCTGCGGATGGCGGGCGTATCGCCCGGATCGATCAGCAGGGCGGGGTCCGCCGTCAGGTGGATCTCCGGCGTCGTCACGCCGAGGGCGCGGAGCGTCTCCTCGGAGTAGCGGTCGCGCAGGGAGATGATCTCGGCGTAGCGGTTGAGCGTTTTGGCGGTGCGTTCGCAGTTGCGCGGGCGCGAGACGGGGCCGACGCCGCAGCCATAGAGCATGACGCGGCAGCCCGCGCGGGCGGCCATGCGGATGCTCGAAAGGTAATAGAGGAGCGAGCGCGTGCTCGTGGTGTCCTGAATGAGGGTGCCGCCGCCGCTGAGGTAGAGCTTCGCGTGGCGCATCCTGCGGCGGATGGCGAGCAGCCGGAACGTATAGAGTGAATCGACGCAGGCGGCCGCGCGCGTCTCCTTCGGCGTGCGGCTGAGGGCGCAGATCGGCAGTTCAGGGTCGATGTGGCGCAGCTGGGCAACGATGGCGTCGAGAATGGCGTTGTCGCCGCCGTTGCCCTTGCCGTAGGCCCCGCAGATCACGACGCCGTCGCGCTCAAGCTTCGGGCGGCGGAAGCGGCGGATGATGATCTCGTAATAATGCTTCTGCTTTTCGACCATGGCCTGCACGGAGAAGTCGCGCTTCGTCTTTTCATAGAGTGCCTCGCCCATGCCGCGGCGCTTTGCGGCATCTGTCGCCAGCGTGAGCATGTGGGCCGTGAGCGCGGAGACATCCTGCGGCTCGAACAGCAGACCGTTTTCACCGTCGTCGATGAGGTAGGGCACGCCGCCGACGTTTGAGGCGATGGTCGCGCAGTGCATGCGCGCGCCCTCCGTCAGGGCATAGGGGAAGGTCTCGGACAGCGACGTGAGCACATTGACATCCAGTGCCTGATAGAAGCTGTTGACGTCCTCGAGCCAGCCGGGGAAGAATA
Organism: Clostridiales bacterium; assembly: GCA_003525905.1. Classification (GTDB taxonomy): domain Bacteria; phylum Bacillota; class Clostridia; order Oscillospirales; family Oscillospiraceae; genus JAZOXB01. The sequence goes on along the minus strand of DQIA01000120.1, from coordinate 15,717 downwards.
CCGTGCCCTCCGGACACAGCTCCTTGGCCAGCGCGCGGATCTCTCCAGCCTGCTCGCCGTCGCCCGCAATGACAAGGCGGATGTCCGGCGCCTGCTTCACGGCCGCGGAAAAGGCGCGCACGAGCGTCGTCATATCCTTGACGGGGGAGATGCGGGCGGCAATGCCGAACACGACGGTTTTGTCCGTCGGCGTCAGGCCGATGCCGCGCAGCCACTCATCCCGCGGGACGGTCTTGAGCGGGGTGGAGAAGTCGACGCCGTTATACAGCGGGAAAATGCGCTGCGGGTCGAACCCGCGCGAAATAAGGAGCTGGCGCATGCCGTCCGAAACGCCGATCCACGCGTCAAAGCGGCGCAGCGCGACCTTGTTGATGTTGCCGTAGGTCAGCGCGGCCAGCGGGCGGCCGAGATAGTCGAGCCGGTAGTCGCTGTGGATGGTGGAGATGACGGGGATGCGCGCCTGCCGCTGCACGAGCGCACCGATCATGTTCGCGCGGGCGCCGTGGCAGTGCAGCAGCTGGCAGTCGTCGTGCCGGATGATGGCAAGGATGCGCTTGCGCACCGCCATGGGGTTGCTGCCTTCAATGACGGTCGTCGGGATGCCGAGACAGCGGGCCTCCTCGGCGAACGGTCCCTCCATAAAGCAGATCAGGTGGACATCCTCCGTGCGGTTCAGGCCCTGCAGCAGGGAAAGAACGTGCGTTTTCGCGCCGCCGACATCGCCGCCGGAGATCAGATGGATGAGTTTCATACGGTCATACCTCAAAATGGGCAGATCAGCTTGTCAAAAAAGTCTCTGCGGGCTTTTTCGCCAAGCTGCTTTCAGAATTGCAAAATAAGTTTTTGTGCTTTTATTTTGCAATTCTGCCGCT
>DQIA01000120.1:5229-14742 GCA_003525905.1 Clostridiales bacterium | reverse complement strand
GGACACCCTGACGGTTTCCTTTCACACTATCCTTCCCTCCGAAGCTTTTGACTTGGCAGGTTTTTGACAGCCTGATATCACTTGTGCCTCTTGTTGCCTCTTGCAATTCCATGGCAAATCTGATAGAATCAGCTTGCCTGAATATTCATTATAATATATTTTGCGGAAAGAAGCAATCGGATTTCTCCCGTTTTTTCCGCCAACTGGAGGTTATCTTATGAAAATCGTCAAGAACGGCCGCCTGTTCGGCAAGCTGAACATCGTCGATGTACTCATCCTGCTTGTCGTGATCGCCGCTGTGGCCTTCCTCGCCGTGCGCATGGTGGGCGGAAGCGGCGGCGAAACGATCGCTGCCGACGAGCCGAGCGCGCAGGCGAACCTGCGCTACACCGTCCTGTGCGAGGACATGCCCCTGATGCAGGCGGAGAACGCCGTGACTGCCGTGACGGCGGAGGACTATGAGCTGAAGCTTGACGACGATTCCATCCTTAAGGTCAGTCCGAATCAGATCTTCAACAGCAACAAGTTCCAGGATGCGCAGATCACCTCGGCGGAAATTCTGCCGCAGGACGACAGTGCAGACGGCCAGCGCGTGACGGTCCGCTTTGTGATCGAGGCCGCTGCCAAGAACACCGTCGGTTCCTTCGTCGTCGGCACGCAGGAGGTCCGCATCGGCCGCGACTATACGGTCAAGACCGTGGATATCGAGATGCTCGGCACGGTCAGCGCCATGGAGAAGCTTCATGGATGAGCTGCTGAGGACCAGTCTGCTCTGGCGGCTGTTCGCGGCGCTTGCGGCCTTGTACCACCGCACGTTCCTGCCGCGGATGTTTGCGGCGATCCACCGCGCGTTTGCGGAGTCCTTGCCCGGCCGGGCGCTGCGCCGCCTGCTCGGCGGGCAGCCCGCCGTGGAGCGCTCGGCCTACCGCAGGCTGATGGACCGCGGCAATGCGTGGCTGTGCGGCATCGGGGCGCGCGTCGTGCCGGTGCTGGAGGACAGCCTTGCCTACCGCATTTACCGCCGCGTCATGGCAGCGCTGCGGAACAGCCTCCTGCTCGGCTGGCTGTTTGCGGGCGGCATGACGGGCTTCCTGCTGTTCCTGTTCTCGTCCTATGCGATCGTGGACTATCTGCTGCGCGATGTGCTGCAGCTGGCGGCCATCGCCTCCGTCTGGGATGAGCTGCTGATGCTCTTCTCGCTCGTGTGGGTCATCCACCGCCGCGTCGACACGAAGCGTCCGCTTACCAGCACGGCCAACGGCATCGGCCTGTGGATCGCGTTCTATCTCACGGTGGGCGTGCTCCTGCTGATGACGGTCCGCCCTGCGCCGACCGTGAATTTCACGGGCTTCCGCGCGAGCATGGAATATCTGGCGGTGTTCTATCTTGTCACGCATCTCATCCGCGACGAGCGCGATTTCCGTGAGATGTACCTCACCATGGTCATCATTGCCACGGTGCTGGCCCTGCACGGCATCTGGCAGTTCATCATCGGTGTGCCCATTCCTGCAAGCTGGACGGACGCCGCCGAAGGCGCGGTGCGCACGCGCGTCTATTCCATTTTCAGCAATCCGAACATTATGGGCGCCTATATGATCCTGTTCGCGCCGATGACCATCGGTCTGGCCTATGCCTGCGAGCGTCCGTCGCAGAAGGTGCTGTTCTGGCTGTGCGGTCTTGCCATGTGTGCGGGCTGCCTGTTCACGATGTCGCGCGGCGCGTGGCTCGCGCTGGCCATTGCGGCCGTGCTGTTCGCCCTGCTCATCGACCGCCGCCTGCTGGCCCTGATGCTCGTGTGCGGCGCGGTGGCCTGCACGCTGCCGTTCGTGCGCAGCCGCATCGGCTATCTGTTCACGCCGCAGTTCGCGGACTCGAACGCCCGCGGCGGCCGCGCGAAGCGCTGGGCCACGGCCATCGGCTACCTCAAGGCCACGGATCCCGTTTTCGGCATGGGCTATGGCATGTACGGCGGCGCCGTCGCGGTGCAGAATCCCGTCCTGCCGTGGGTCGAGTATATGTATGTGGATAACTACTATGTCAAGATCCTCACGGAGAACGGCATCGTCGGCGTGACGGCCTTCGGCATGATGCTGCTCGGCCTCGTCGGCAACGGCCTGCGCGCCTGTGTGCGCACGGCAAAGACCCGCTGGTCACCCCTGTGCGCCGGTATGCTGTGCGGCCTCATCGGCGTGCTGATCCACAGCGTGTTTGAGAGCATCTGGGAGGAGCCCTATATGATGGCGCTGTTCTTCGCCGTCGCAGCCATGCTGGCCTGGGCCGGCCTGCTGCGCCGCCGGACACAGGAAACCGCCTGAAAGCATACGTTGTAAAAATGCTGTAAAATATGTTGGAATCCCAACATATTTTGCAGCGTTTTCTATTTTTCTTGCAATTTATGAAAAATCCTTGGAAAAAATGTGAAAAAATATTTAAGAAAACACTTGTTTTTCCGACGCGGACGTATTACAATGGGGGAACAATACTGGCGCTGGCCGGTTACATCATATCAAGGAGGAAAACGTATGAAAAAGAAGCTGAAGCAGCTGCTTGCGCTGGTCCTGACCCTTGCGGTCGTCATGGGCTTCGCGCTGCCGGCCGCCGCGGCCGATCCTGGCCCCAGGGTCACGATCGAAAAGGTCAGCAATGACGCCGTGACTGCGGAACCGGAAATGCATACAGCCGAAACGAAGGAAGATACGCCGCAATATGCAGACACCGACATGGTCCGTGTCTCCATTACGCTGGCGGGCGCTTCGACCATCGACGCGGGCTATGCCACGCGCAGCATCGCGAACAATGCTGCGGCGGACATCTACCGCACGGGTCTGAAGGTCCAGCAGCAGGCGATGGCACAGCGCATCTCACAGGATGTGCTCGGCGGCGAGGCGCTCGATGTCGTCTGGAACATGACGCTCCTGACGAACACGATCTCCGCCAACGTGCCCTATGGCAAGATCGAGGCGATCGAAGCGCTTGACGGCGTGGCTTCCGTCACGCTCGAGAACCGCTATGAGCCGGACGTCGTCTCCACCGGCGATGCCGATCCCGACATGGCTACCTCCGGCGCGATGATCGGCTCCACGGCCGCCTGGGCAGACGGCTATACCGGCGCCGGCAGCCGCATCGCTGTCATCGACACCGGTACGGACACCGACCACATCTCCTTTGACGGCAAGGCGTTCGAGTATTCCCTCGAGCAGCTGGCTGCCGATGCGGGCAAGAGCAAGGACGAGTTCGTTGCTTCTCTGGATCTGCTCGATGTTGACGAGATCGCCGCTGTTCTGCCGAAGCTGAACATCAGCAAGCTTGTCCCCGATGCGAGCAAGCTCTATCTCACCAGCAAGCTCCCGTTCGCGTTCAACTATGTGGACGAGGACTTCGACATCACGCACGATAATGACAAACAGGGTGAGCACGGCTCCCACGTCGCCGGTATCGCCACGGCGAACCGCTATGTCTCCGACGGCAAGGGCGGCTATGAAAAGGCGCTCGATTCCGTGTTCGTGCAGGGCGTTGCCCCCGATGCCCAGCTCATCACGATGAAGGTCTTCGGCAAGGGCGGCGGCGCATATGATTCCGACTACATGGTCGCCATCGAAGACGTCGTGATGCTCGGCTGCGACGCCGTGAACCTGTCTCTCGGCTCCGGCAACGCGGGCTTTACCACCCCCGATGCGAAGTATCAGAGCATCCTGGATAAGCTGGCCGAGACCGATACCGTCGTCTCCATCTCTGCAGGCAATTCCTCCAGCTGGCCGGAAAACTCTGTTAACGGCACGGGTGCCCTGTATCTGGACGATGTGAACTTCGCCACCGGCGGCTCTCCCGGCTCCTACAAGAACTCCTTCGGCGTGGCCTCCGTGGATAATTCCGGCACGACCGGCTACTCCTTCTCCTATGGCGAAGGCGCGAAGGTCTTCTACACCGATACCGCGGACAGCGGCTATACGAACAAGGCCTTTGCAACGCTCGATACCTCTGCCGACGGCAGCGGCACCGAATATGAGTATGTCTACTTCGAGAACACCGGCGCGGATGCCGACGGCAACAGTCTCCTGACGGACTATGCCGACGTTGTCTCCGGCAAGATCGCCTTTGTCTTCCGCGGCACGAGCTCCTTCTATCAGAAGCACATGGCCGTAGCTGCAGCGGGCGCCGCCGGCGCAGTCGTCTGCAACAACCAGGCAGGCGTGATCCGCATGGATCTGTCCGACTCCACCGCGACCATCCCGTGCATCAGCATCCTGCAGACGGAAGCGGCCGATATCAAGGCGGCCTCCACCCCGGTCTATGCCGAGGACGGCACGACCGTGCTCTACTACACCGGCAAGCTGACCGTCTCTGGCAAGATGAGCACGAGCGCCGGTTCCTCCGATTCCTACACCATGAGCGACTTCAGCTCCTGGGGTGTTCCGAGTGATCTGAGCATGAAGCCGGAGATCACGGCTCCCGGCGGCAACATCTATTCCGTCAACGGTGCCGTGGCAGGCGGCCAGGCCTATGAGGTCATGAGCGGCACGTCCATGGCGGCTCCGCAGGTCGCCGGTATGGCAGCCCTCGTGGCGCAGTACATCCGCGAAAACGGTCTGAAGGAAAAGACCGGCGTCTCCGTGCGTCATCTGGCCCAGAGCCTGCTGATGTCCACGGCCGAGCCCGTCTATGATGCCAGCACCAAATCCTGGTATTCCATCCTGAGGCAGGGCGCAGGCCTTGCCAACGTTTCCAATGCGATCCATGCCGAGAGCTACGTCCTTGTGAACGGCCAGCCCGACGGCAAGGTCAAGGTGGAGCTCGGCGACGATCCCGACCGCACGGGCGTCTACTCCGCAGACTTCACCCTGAACAACCTTACGGACGAGGCCATTGAATACACCCTCTCTGCCGATGTCTTCACGCAGGCTCCGGTCTCTTCCGAAGGCGTCCTGTATCTTCTGCCGAAGACCGTGTCCATGGCAGCCAATGTTGTCTGGACGGTTGACGGCAAGGTCCTGACCGCTCCGTCGGAGCTCACTGCCTATGACTTCGACAAGGACGGCGACACCGATGCCGACGACGCACAGCTCCTGCTCGACGACGTCACGGCCGGCGCGGGCAAGCTCAAGGCTGATGTCGACGGCGACGGCGACACCGACACGCACGATGTCTCCGAGCTGCTGAAGCTCATCTCCGCTGCAAAGGTCGTTCTCCCGGCCGATGGCAGCATCTCCGTCCATGTGACGTTCTCCCTCATCGACGAGGAGAAGGAATTCCTTGACGCCTACTACACGAACGGCGCTTATGTCGAGGCCTTCCTGTATGCCAATCCCGTTTCCGCGGAAGACGGTGTCGAGCGCGTTTCCCATTCCATCCCCGTGCTGGGCTTCTACGGCAACTGGTCCGATGCCTCCATGTTCGATAAGGGCACGCTGTCCGAGTACTGGTACGAGAAGGAGACCCGCAACCCGTATCTCCCGGATTCCGACGGTTCTCCCAACATGTTCGGCAACATGGTCACCGTCAAGTATGCCAACGAGGACGGCGAGTACTACTACTTCGGCAACCCGCTTGCCGAGGACGACGAGTATGTGCCCGCGCGCAACGCCCTGAACAACGAGAACGGCGATCAGATCTTCAAGCTCTACTTTGCCTCCATCCGTAATGCGGGCGATGCCAAGTATGTCATCTCCGATGCGGAGACCGGTGAGGTCTATGTAGAAGAGGATCTTGGCCCTGTTTCCGCCGCCTTCTACTATGCCAACGGCGGAAGCTGGCAGGACACGCAGAAGACCGTGAACCTCGGCTGGTCCGGTACGAAGGCCAACGGCGAGAAGCTCCCCGAGGGCACGACGGTCAACATCTCCCTTGTGCTGGCTCCGGAGTATTACCGCAAGGCCGACGGTACCTATGACTGGGATGCTCTCGGCAGGGGCGCGAGCCTGAGCACGATGACCACCATCGACAACACGGCTCCGGAGATCGAGGACGTGTCCGTCAGTCTGGTGGACGGCTCCCTTGACGTCGCAGCGAAGGACAACGAGTATGTCTCCGTCGTCGCTCTGTATGACGCGGCCGGCTCGAAGGCGCTGACCTATGTCGCGCCGAATCAGGAAACTGCCGGTGAGACGCAGCATGTCCGTCTGGATGTGAGCAAGGTCGTCGGCAAGACGTTCCTGCTGCAGGTCTATGACTATGCCATGAACGTCTCCACCTATAAGGTCTCCTATGATTTCCTGCCCGATATCGACGGCTACTACACCTTCTTCGACCTGAATAAAAAGCAGTGGTACACCTACACCGAGGACGGCTCCGAGTCCGCCGCCATGGGCGCGACGAACCTGAAGCTCTACGCTGCCGAGTATGCCGACGGCTATGTCTTCGCCATTGACGAGAAAAATGCCCTGTATGTCATGCCGGACAACGACTTCGCCAATGTGACGAAGATCGCCGACCTCGGCGCAGCCTCCGGCCCGCTGAGCTATGACTTCTTTGTCAGCGACATGGCCTATAACGCAGCGGAGAAGGAAATGTACTTCCTCGCATACTCCGAGGCCAATGAGCTCGGCGCTTCCTATCTGTTCAAGCTCGACCTGCTGACCGGCGCAACGTCGCTCGTCGGCGAGATGGGCAAGGACATCTGGACGCTGGCCTCCGACGGCTCCAATGGCTTCTATGGCCAGGGCACGTTCGACAACAAGCTCTATCACTTCACGGCTGCTACGTTCGCAGAGCCGGAGGATCTCGGCGCACTGGACGACGAGCTGTCCATCTACATGGCGCAGTCCTCGCTGGCATGGGATGCCAAGAACCAGAAGCTCGTTTTCACGCTGGCGACAGCGTCGAACTTCACGGGCCAGATCCTCAATTCTGCGATCTACACCATCGATCCGACGACGCGCGAGAGCAAGAAGCTTGCGGATCATTCCAGCCTGTCCGTCATCCTCGGCTGCTATGTCAAGGCGGGCCGCACGGACGACGCCTCCCATTTTGCTCCCAGCACCGAGGCCATGGCGGTCTCCCTGTCCGAAAGCACGCTGTCCCTCCTTGTCAACGAAAAGGCCACGCTGACCGCGCAGGCCAACCCGTGGACGCTGAGCGACCGCAGCGTGACGTGGTCCAGCTCCGATGATTCGGTTGTGACCGTCAAGAACGGCGTCGTGACCGGCGTCGGCGAGGGCAGCGCCGTTATCACGGCAGCCTCTGCGGTCGATCCTGAGGTCAAGGCGGAGTGCTATGTTACCGTTACTACGCTCCACATCACCGTGGAAGGTGCGCTGCAGGATAAGGACGGTCATGCCCAGTTCTATCAGTGGAATCTGGAGAACAAGAGCTGGACGCCCGGCAAGCTCATCAAGGACGGCGAGATCAGCATCGAGTCCACGACGCTGGCAAGCTCCGACCTCATGTACCTGATGGATGCGACGGCGGATTCCTGGGCCATGCACAAGATCAACACCGCCACGGGCGAGGACCTCGGCTCCGCCAACGGCGCAGGCGTCCCGCTGTGGGATATGGCCTACTCTTCTCTCTTCAGCACCGAGGAGCAGGATCAGATCGTGGGTGTCTATTACTACTACCTCTTCTCGCCGAAGGATCCGATGAATCTGGATGCATACGGCTTCAAGCTTCAGAGCTTCCTGCAGCAGGTCGGTGCAAGCTACTTCACCGCCATCACCTCTGCGGGCGAGACGACGGTCAAGCTCAAGAGCGGCGAGACCGTCCCGGCCGAGATGTTCCTTGCGCTGGACAATAAGGGCAATATGTGGGTCCTCAACCTCTATTACACCGAAGCGGACGGCTATAGCCTGAGCGGCGGCTGCTACGAGACCACGCTGCCTGAGCTGGCCTTCGGCGGCCATGAGGACTCCATGTACTGCTCGCTCGTCATGGCCGACGAGGGAACGACGGACGGCCTGACGCTCTTCCTGTCCTACTTCACCGGCGACACCAATGAGCTCTATATGCTCAACCTCATGCAGAGTTCCGACGGCCTGTACTTCGACGCGACGGATGTCGGCAATGTCGGCGATTCCGTCTGGCCCGCGACGGTCAACCGTGTCTACGGCAATGCCAGCATCAAGGGCATCCAGACTGCGGAGGCCGCTGCGGAGAAGAACGATATCGAGCTCACCGCGCAGACCGTGTCCGCAGAGAAGATCGAGCGCAGCACACAGGAAGCCTCCGGCAGCCTCAACACGGTTTCGAATGCCGCAGCTCCTGCCGCGCAGCGCATCGCTGCCGTGAAGGGCGGCTCCATGACCGCCAACGGTGATGTGGACCTGACCCTGACGGCCGACGAGGCCACGACGAACGGCCTGCTTGAGATCACCTGGGATCCGTCCCTGATGGACTATGTCTCCGGTGCGAGCACGGCACAGCTCTCGAGCTTCCAGCCCGCCGAGGGCAAGCTTCTCTTCGGCTATGCCGCCGAAAAGGAGATCGCCAGTGACGCCGTTCTGGCGAACCTGAAGTTCCGCCCGAAGGACGATGTTCACTGCGACCTCGAGGTGCAGGTCAAGACGCTGCAGCGCAATGCGGAAAGCGGCCTTGATCTCAGCGAGACCATCGTTGTCAAGAGCGACGGTGTCGAGCACAACTGGGGCGAATGGATTGTCACGAAGCAGCCGACCTGCTTCGCGCCGGGCGAGGAGACCCGCGTCTGCGCCGACTGCGGTGCAGAGCAGACCCGCGAGATCCCCGCAAGCACCGAGAACTGCCCGTCCAAGGCCTTCTCCGACCTGGACAACACGCAGTGGTATCATGAGGGCGTGGATTACGTGCTGAACAACGAGCTCATGCTCGGCGTCGGCGGCAGCCTGTTCGAGCCGGACGGCACGGTGACCCGTGCGCAGCTCGCTATGGTGCTGTACCGCGTGGCCGGCAAGCCTGATGTGAAGAACACCGCCAATCCGTTCAAGGATGTCACCGAGGGCGTCTGGTATGCCGACGCCGTCAAGTGGGCGGCGGAAGCCGGTGTCGTCAAGGGCATCAGCGCCGACGAGTTCGCTCCCGAGGTGCCCGTTACCCGTCAGGAGATCGCTACGATGCTCTATCGCTTCGCCAAGACCGAGGCCGTTGCGGAGGATAAGCTCGCCGCCTTCCCGGATGCAGCCTCCGTCGCCGATTGGGCGAAGGATGCCATGAACTGGGCAGTCGCCACCGGCCTCATCAACGGTGTGAAGGCTGCCGACGGCACGGTCACGCTCGATGCACAGTCCGGTGCAACGCGCGCGCAGATCGCAACGCTGCTCATGCGCTTCCTCAAGGGCTGATCTCATAAGTAAAAAATTTCCCTCCCGGTTCGCCGGGAGGGAAATTTTTTTAATGAATACTGAAAACTGAAAAATGAAGAATGAATAATAGTGGGGAACGGATCGACTGGCCCGCAGATTTTGCAATACAAGTTCAGCGGCGCTAGGTTCCAGACTTGTCATTGCGAGGAGGGCGAAAGCCCGACGCGGCAATCTCGGGAAGGCACTTGCAGCTCGCACAAGCCGCCGTTAAAATGGTGCGTACCGATTGCGTCTGTAGCGGCGC
>DQIA01000120.1:236-5160 GCA_003525905.1 Clostridiales bacterium | reverse complement strand
TGCGCAGCCGTTGGCGGCTTTGCCGCCTTACGGATGCGGCGTGCCCCTTGCGGGTAGTGAGCGCCTTGTAGGGGAACATTCAACCGTAGAAGTGCTCTGGTGCACCACTGCACCACTCTGACGTGTCATTCCGAGGAGTGAAGCGACGTGGGAATCTCGCAGTACCCGGTTGAATGACAGGATACTCCCGGCGAAAACGTAACTGCCTTCCCGAGATTGCCACGTCGGCTACGCCTCCTCGCAATGACAATTCAGGGGAGCGGTGTGGTACGCCGATACCGTTACGCAGTTCAATTCCCCTGCGCATGGCGCTCAGTGAGCGCCGCTGCAGGCAGATCCGAAAACTTTCCGCTTTCCATTCTCAATTGTCCATTTGCCGCACGCCCTGTTACAACGTACATCTGGCAGCCTATATACCATTCTCCATGACGGAATTTTGAGGCCGGTCCAAAATAGGACTTGATTTCTGTCGAACGATATGGCATAATTTAACTACAGTTAAAACCACAATCAAACGGATGCTTCAAGCTTCCCCCAAGCCAAAAAGGAGGAACTCCTATGAAAAAACGCATCGTGAGCCTGCTGCTGGCGCTGTGCCTGCTGGCCGGGCTTCTGCCTGCCGTGACCCCGCAGGCGGACGCCGTCATCAGCACCGTCATCGGCACCAGTCTGAAAATGTGTACCTCGCTCGTCAAGGGCGGCATATACGCCTGCAGGAACGGGAGCGAGTATGACAACGCCGGGCAGGGCGTGCTGGCCGTGTTCAAATATGCGGGCAGCGATCTGCTCGGCATCGACTTCGGCGGCAGCTCCAGCGGCCAGACGAAGGAGACCGTCATCCAGAAGGTCGACCTGAGCAAGGTCGAGGCGGAGCTCAGCAGCATCAGCAAGCAGCTCGAAAAGAACAGCGCTGCCATCCATCAGCTGGAACGGACCGTCTCGAACGGCATCGCCAGTCTCTCGCAGCAGATGGAGAATCTGAGCGGGCAGATCCAGAATGCAACGCTCGAGCTGAAGTACAGCACCTACCTCAACACGTTCTTTGAGTTCTTCAACCAGTATTACGAGGCCCTGAGCTACTATGACCGCCTTGTGACGGATATGCTGGACGAATCCGCTTCGCCCGCCTATCAGAAGAACATCTATGACCAGTTCTACTCCCTCCAGAACGTGGAATACAGCGGCAACCTGCATTCCGCCGTTGACAAGCTCGGCCGCTATCTGCAGGGCAAGTACATCTATTCCGGTCCCGGCAGCGTTGTGGACGTCCTGACGCAGTATTACATCCTCGCCTATCAGGGCGGCGGCAAGACGGAGGAGGAGGCGCGCGCCGCGGCTGCGCAGAGCACGCAGGACATGATCGTCTACCTCTACTACGCCTATGTCATGGGCGCGTATTATGAGCAGGCGATCGCCCTGTACCAGACGGCCTACATCACGGAAAACGGCGGCCTCTATCAGACGGATTTCGGCACGATGATCTCGCAGAAGCAGATCGACGCGACCGTCACCGCCCTCTGGAGCGACGTCGAGCAGACGGCGGGCTGCATTCTGGGCGACCTGCGCTCGAATTATCATCAGGACGTGGCCTTTGAGGTCGTCTACCAGACGCCGGGCGGCAGGATGCTGAACCGCACCATCACCGGCGACAGCTTCGTCATCGAGAACGGGGCCAATTTCTGGCTGCGCGACCCGGCGGAGGAGCTGGCAAAGTATTTTGACGAATCCCTCAGCGAGGCCTTCTCCGGCATCGCGAAATTCACCATCCGCGCCCAAAGCGCTGCGGATCCGACCTATCTGCAGATCCACGACAACGCGTTCTTCCATGTGAAGACCACGGAAGAGGGCGGGTTTGAATACGGCCGCAGATTCCTCAAGCTCGACGTGGAGTTCGGCGGCAAGACGATGCAGACCATCACGCTCGTGCTCTATAAGCAGATCGACAGCGGCCCGTTTGCGGGCGGCCTCGGCACGGAGGACTATCCGTATATCATTATAACGGCGGATCAGTTCGCCGCCATTTCGCCGCAGGATACCTCGAAGCCCAGCTATGCGGACTGTCAGTTTATCCTGCATAATGAGCTGAATATGGAGGGCAAGTCCTTCCCGGGTATGCGGAACTTCAGCGGCACGTTTGACGGAAACGGCCACGAGATCTACAATGTGGTTCTGACGGGCGTGGGCGGCGATACGGCCCATACCGTCGGCCTGTTCGGCGAGCTGACCGGCACAGTGCGCAACCTCGTCGTGCGCAATGCCACGGTGACCGGCCTGACGGCCGACGGCGACTCCGGCGGCCGCTCGGGCGACCTCTGTGTCGGCGTTCTTGCGGGTCTGGTCAACGGCGGCAGGATCGAATACTGCGCGGTCTACGACAGCTCGGTCACGGGCGAGCACAACGGCGCAGGCGTTGCCTATGCCGGCGGCGCGGTCGGCAAGCTGGCAGGCAAGGAAACCGGCGAGGCCGGCGAGGCCGCCCTGCGCGGTGTCGTCTGTGTGGATACCTCGGTCCGTGCGGTCACGACGAAGGCGGCCAACCCGCAGGAATTCCTTCCGTGGGCGGACGGCAGCGCGATCGCGGGCGGTCTGATCGGCTATTACCTGACGGGGACCATAAACGAGTGCGGCTATATCCAGTCCGAGAAGTTCCAGGGCTCCATCAGCGCCAAGGGTGCAACGGGCGCGGCGGCAGGCGGCCTGACCGGCTATGAGCGTGCGCCGTTCTCCAATCTGATGTGGCTGGCGCTCGGCGCTGCGCCGAAGGTCGAGAAGCAGAACGCCTCTGCGGAGGACCGTTACTATCAGGTCGGCCTTCTGACGGGCAACGGCTATGCGGCCAATGCGGTCTATCACCTCTGGGGCAGCCGCGCGTCCGAGCGCGGAAGCACGCCGCTTAACGGCGACCCGTGGTGGCAGCTCCAGTGGAGCACGAAGGCAGTCGACAAGATCACCACGAAGGCCCTGCAGGACCATATCGATGGGGTAAACTGGAAGGAAAAGCCGTATTTCGACCTCGAGGCCTACACGGAGCGCGAGGACGGCGCGGGCCTGTATCCGGAGTTCGACCTCGGCACGAGTGGCTCGGAATATCAGGCCGTTCTGCTGACGGACGGCCCGAACAGGAAGAACTATGTCGAGGGCGACTATCTCACCCTCTCCGGCCTGAACGTCTGGCAGGATGTCGGCTTCCATGTGGAGGAAGGTGCCAAGTACCCGTATTTCGAGATCACGGAGGGCGCAAATCTGATCAACAAGCCGCTGCCGGCCGGAGAATACCAGTTCGCCGTGCGGGCGTCCAACGGTTATCGCGTCACCTACAAGATCACGGTGAAGCCTACGGAGCACATCTACATCTCGGCTACGACGGAGCCGACCTGCACGGAGCCTGGCTTCACGAATCTGACGTGCCTGCACTGCGGCCTGACGAAGCGGGCCGGAGAGCTGGAGGCGCTGGGCCACGATGTCGTGACGGACGCCGCCGTCCCGCCGACGTGCGTTTCCGACGGCCTGACCGAGGGCAGCCACTGCGCGCGCTGCGGCGAGGTCTTCACGGCGCAGACGACGGTCCCGTCTACGGGCGAGCATGCCCATGTGGTCACGCCGGGTAAGGCGGCCACCTGCACGGAGCCGGGCCTGAGCGACAGCGAGGCCTGCCCCGGCTGCGGCCTTGTGTTCCGCGAGGCGACTGTGCTCCCGGCCCTCGGCCATGACATGGTCGATCACACCATCCTCGCCCCGACCTGCACGACGGACGGCATGCAGCAGAGTGTCTGCAGCCGCTGCGAGCTGATTGGCCCGCTGAAGTCCGTTCCCGCGACGGGCCACGACATGCAGACCCGCACCGTCCTTGCCCCGACCTGCACGGCTGCGGGCATGGAGCAGGAGGTGTGCACGCACTGCGGCGAGACCGGTGCGCTGACGAATCTGCCCGCGCTCGGCCACGATTATGCGGCCGTCGTGACGGAGCCGACGTGCGAAACGCCGGGCTTCACGACGCACACCTGCGGCCGCTGCGGCGACCACTTTACCGACAGCTACATCGCCCCCACGGGCCACACCTACGGCGACGGCGTCGTGACGCGCGAGCCGACCTGCACCCGCGAGGGCGAGATGACCTACACCTGCTCCTGCGGCAAGACTCACACGGAGCCGATCACGAAGCTGGCGCACAGCTATGTGCCGCAGATCGTCGAGCCGACGTGCACGGAGCTTGGCTACACGGCCTATGTCTGCGCGCACTGCGGCGACCGGACGACGGGCGACTATGTCCGCGAGCTGGGCCATGACTGGAACGCCGGAACGGTCGTGCAGGCCCCGCGCCTGACGAAGGAGGGCCTGCTGGAGCAGACCTGCAGACGCTGCGGCGCGGAGCAGAAGACGGTGCTCCCGGTTCTCGAGTCCTGCGCCGGGACGATCTGCCCGAGCCATGACTATCACGATGCGCCGGAGTTCGGCCACTGGAGCCATGCAGGCATCGATTACACGCTGGAGCTCGGCCTGTTCCGCGGCACGTCTGATACGGAATTCTCGCCGAACGTCGCCATGACGCGCGCCATGCTCGTCACCGTGCTCTATCGCCTCGACGGCCAGAAGGAGCCGACGGGCACGAACCCGTTCACGGATGTCGAGCCGGACAGCTGGTACACGGAGGCTGTGATCTGGGCCGTGGAGAACGAGATCGTCCTCGGCATGGGCGACGGCACGTTCGCCCCGGAGGCGGAGATCACGCGCGAGCAGATGGCAGCTATCCTGTATCGCTATGCGGCCTATCGCGGCGACGATATGACGACGGATGCCGATCTTGCGGCCTTCCCGGACGAGGAGCGCGTCAGCGCCTATGCCCGCGAGGCGCTGGCTTGGGCCGTGGACCGCGGCCTTATCAACGGTGTTGCGCAGAACGGCGAGAGCTGGCTCGAGCCGCAGG
>DQIA01000120.1:0-136 GCA_003525905.1 Clostridiales bacterium | reverse complement strand
GCGCAGGCGGGCGCGACCCGCGCGCAGGTGGCGACGATCCTCATGCGCTTCCTGAAGCAGAAATAAGCAACGATAACGCGCAGCGCCGCTCATCCGGGCGGCGCTGCTGTCGTTAAAAACGTACAAACCGATTGCG
>DQIA01000103.1 GCA_003525905.1 Clostridiales bacterium | reverse complement strand
AATCCCGTGTGCTACGCACACTCGCATCGTGCTGACGCACGCTGCGCCGTCTCATGCAGAATCTGACGCGCCCTCGGCGCTATAAAAAGCTTTTAAAGCTTTTTATCAGATTCTAGTATGAGGCAGCACCCGAGAATATGCACCAAGCCGGAGGCACTGCCTCCGGCTTGCGGTGGTTTTATGGGAAAATGAGGGTATCGATGGAGCGTTGCAGGGGAGCGGCTGCAAGTGGAAAATTGAAAATGGAGAGTGGAAAGTTTTGCAAGGCTGCCGGTTGCGCGTTGTAGGGGAGCGGCATGCCGCTCCCGGCGCAGCACCGGCACAATCAACAGGCTGTCGTTAAAATGGTAAAAGCCTCCGATTTGTCATTGCGAGGCCCCAACGGGGCCGTGGCAATCTCGGGAAGGCACTGCCGATTCGTACCGGCCGCCGTTAAAATGCCACGCACCAATTGCGTCTGTAGCGGCGCTCCCTGAGCGCCATGCAGGCTGGGCAGTATGTGCCGTATTGCTTCTATGGCGCAATGCCCCCAAGGTTGTCATTCCGAGGAGCGAAGCGACGTGGGAATCTCCTGCAGGCAGCTGCGATTTTGCCGATAGCTTTCCCACAGTTCAGCTGGGTACTGCGAGATTGCCACGTCGGCCTTTGGCCTCCTCGCAATGACAAATCTGAAAGCTTTTCTCTCTTCACATTCTGCTCTCAACCCTCCACACTCCACCGGCCTTGTCACATCATCCTCTGCAGCTTCTTCAGCGCATTCTCAAACTCCTCCGGCAGGGGGCAGGAGAGCGTCATCTCCTCGCCGGTGCGGGGGTGCAGGAACGTCAGCTCCTTCGCGTGGAGGCACTGCGAATGCAGGCCGAGCTCCGGCTTGCCGATGCCGTAGACGGGGTCGCCCGCGATGGGGTGGCGGATCCACGCCATATGCACGCGGATCTGGTGCGTGCGGCCGGTCTCGAGGCGGCAGCGCAGGTGCGTATACTGCCCGTAGCGCGCGATGACCTCCCAGTGCGTCACGGCCTCGCGGCTGTTTTTCTCCGTGACGGCCATGCGCTTGCGGTCACGCGGGTCGCGGCCGATGGGCGCATTGACCGTGCCGCTGTCCTCGCGGAAGCCGCCGCGGACGATGCACTCATAGGTGCGGCGCAGCGTGTGGTCGCTGAGCTGGGCGGCAAGGCGCCGGTGAGCAAAGTCGTTCTTCGCCACGATGAGCAGGCCGGTCGTGTCGCGGTCGATGCGGTGGACGATGCCGGGGCGGCGCTCGCCGCCCACGCCGGACAGGCTGTCGCCGCAGTGATAGAGCAGGGCGTTGACGAGCGTACCGTCCTCGTGCCCGGCGGCCGGGTGAACGACAAGCCCCTTCGGCTTATTGATGACGAGCACGTCCCCGTCCTCATAGACAATGTCGAGCGGGATATCCTGTGCAGCGGTCTCCACGGGCCGCGCCTCCGGCAGGGTGACGGCGTAGACGGCTCCGGCCTCCGTGCGCGCGTTTTTCCGCACGGGCGCGCCGCCGCAGGTCACGCCGCCCTCAGCGAGCAGGCGCTGCACGGCGCTGCGGGTCAGCTCCGGCAGGCAGCCCGCCAGAAAGACATCCACGCGCAGGCCATCCTGCGCTGCTGTGAATTCCATAATAAGCCCCCTCAGAGCCGCAGCGTGTCGCGCACGTCGCCGGAGAGCGTCTTCCAGGTGAACACGCCGTCCTCCAGCGTCATATAGCCATGCCAGCTCCCGGCCTTCGGGATGGAGACGGAGCCGGGATTCAGGACATAGACGCCGTCGCGCAGGGTGCGGCAGGGGATGTGCGTGTGGCCGTGGAGCAGGACGTCGCCCGGATGCAGGGGCGGCAGATGGTCCTCGTTAAAATGGTGGCCGTGCGTGGCATAGATGAGATGGCCCGCCGACTCAAGCAGGCAGTAATCCGCAAGGACGGGGAAGGGCAGCACCATCTGATCGACCTCGGCCTCGCAGTTGCCGCGCACACAGAAAATGTCGGCCTGCCGCTCCTGCAGCAGGGCGATGACCTCCTTCGGCGCATAGCCCTCGGGCAGGTCGTTGCGCGGGCCGTGATACAGCAGATCGCCGAGGAAGAGCATGCGCGGCGCTTCCTCGCGCTTCCAGGCCTCGAGGAGCTGGCGGCAGTAGTGGGCAGAGCCGTGCAGGTCCGAGGCAATGATCCATTTCATGGTTTCTTCGTTCCTTTCCGTTGCAATTCTCCCCCGATCATACCACAAATGCGGCAAAACGGCAAGGAAAAACCTCTGGGGCAACAGCGCACAATTGCAGCTTCGGCCTTCGCCGGATCTTTTTTCGCCGATCTATCGGCTCGAAAGGCCTGATGTATTGCACAGCCGTTGGCGGCTTTGCCCCCTGCGGATACACAAAGCACTCTGCACGTTTCAAGCCTTGTCTCGACAAAAAGCTCTCGCCGAACGCTCTCGAGAAATAATGCGCTGCCGCCCGAAATATTTCGGACATCAGGGTTGACAAAGTCGCAGTTTTCCCCTATACTGGATATCAGATTTTACGAAAGGAGGCGCGCAGAATGTCCTATCTGTACTTTGCAGCGGGTTCTATTTCGGTCCAGGGGACCGGTCTGTCGGTTTTGCGCGCCCGGAAGCGGGGATAAAAGGCCCTGTTTTGTTCCTTGTTGTGCGCTTCTCCGGCAGGAGAGGCGTTTTTTATTTATTGCGGCAGTGCCTTTGAGAGAGAAGGCCGTTACAGTCAGCATATCAACATCCCCCGGCAATCAGAAAAAAGGAGAGATCTTCTATGGAAACGCAATCGATCCCGTGGCGGGAGAAGGTGCAGCTCATCGTGCGCTTTCTGCGCGGCAGCATCCACTATTTTGTCGTGGCCCTGCTGTGCGCCTGCCTCGGGATGGTATTCAATGCCCTCACGCCGCAGGTCATCCGTCTGACGGTGGACTCCATCCTCGGCGCAGAGGAGCCGTCGCTCCCGGCGTTTCTGCAGCCGCTTCTGCCGCTGCTGCAGGCGCAGAAGCTCCACGCGCTGTGGCTCGCGGCCGCGGCCGTGCTGCTGCTGGCCCTGCTGCGCGGCTTCTGCAACTATGGCCAGCGCACGCAGCTTTCGCGCGGGTCGGAGTCGTTCGTCAAGCGCATCCGCGACGGGCTGTATGACCACATCCAGCACCTGAGCTTTTCGTGGCACACAGCCCACTCCACGGGCGAGATCATCCAGCGCTGCACCTCGGACGTCGACGTCATCCGCACGTTCGTGTGCAACCAGCTCGTCGAGGTCGTGCGCACGGTCTTCCTCATCATTTTATATCTCGTCATCATGTTCCGGATGAACGTGCGGCTGTCGTTCGTGGCGCTGGCGTTCATCCCGATCGTCGGCCTGTCGTCCGGTGTGTTCTACCGGCGCATCTCCGGCCGCTTTCAGGCGGCGGACGAGGCCGAGGGCGACCTGACGACCTGTGCGCAGGAGAACCTGACCGGCGTGCGCGTTGTGCGTGCCTTCGGCCGCGAGCGCTTCGAAACGGACCGCTTCTGCGAAAAGAACGAGAAATTTGCCAGCCTGTGGATCCGCCTCGGCCGCCTGCTCTCGGTCTACTGGGCCTCCGGCACGCTGCTGACGTGCCTGCAGGTCATGGTCATCATCGTCTGCGGCATCGTCGAGAGCGTGCACGGCAATATGACGCTCGGCAAATTTCTCGCCTTCATCAGCTATAACGAGGCCCTGTCGTGGCCGGTGCGCTCGCTCGGCCGCGTGCTTTCGGACATGAGCAAGGCGGGCGTGTCGCTCGACCGCGTGGGCTATATCCTGCGCGCGCCGGAGGAGAAGGACGCGCCCGAGGCCGCGCCGCACAGCGCGGAGGGCGACATCGTCTTTGAGCATGTGACGTTCGGCTACGGCGAGACGCCCGTGCTGCAGGACGTCTCGTTCACGATCCCGCAGGGAAGCACATTTGCCATCCTCGGCGGCACCGGCTCGGGCAAGAGTACGCTCGTGCATCTGCTCGACCGGCTGTACGACCTGCAGGAGGGCCGCATCACCATCGGCGGCGTGGACATCCGCAGCTTTACGCGCGAGAGCCTGCGCAGCCAGATCGGCCTTGTGCTGCAGGAGCCGTTCCTGTTCTCGCAGACCATCCGCGAGAACATCGCCGCCACGCGCCCCGGCGCGCCGCAGGAGGAGCTGCGCAGCGCCGCGGCCATTGCCTGCGTGGACGAGGCCATCTGCGAATTCCCGGAGGGCTATGAGACGCTCGTGGGCGAGCGCGGCGTGACGCTGTCCGGCGGGCAGAAGCAGCGCGTGGCCATTGCGCGCATGCTGATGCAGAGGGCGCCCATCATGGTGTTTGACGACTCGCTCTCAGCCGTGGACGCCGAGACGGACGCAAAGATCCGCGCCGCCCTGCACGAATCGCTCGGCAAGGCGACGGTGCTGCTCATCTCCCACCGCGTAACGACGCTCATGCAGGCCGACTGCATCCTCGTGCTCGACGGCGGCCGCGTCTCGGAGCTGGGTACGCACGCCGAGCTCATCGCCAAGCCCGGCATTTACCGCGATATCTATGACATCCAGATGAGCAGCGACGACCGCCGCCTGCTCGGAAAGGAGGGAGTCTGATGCCTGCCTTTGATGAACAGGACTATACCAAATCGTTCCAATGGGGCATCTGGAAGCGCCTGATGCCCGTCATGCGGCCATACCGCCGCGATTTTGCGGGCATGTTCGCCTTCAACCTGATCACGGCCGCCATCGACGTCGTGCTGCCGCTGTTCCAGCGCTATGCCATCTCAAATTATATCGAGGCCGGGACGCTGTCTGGCCTGCTGCCCTACACGCTGTGCTATTTCGGCGTGATCGTGCTGCAGGCCCTGTCCGTTGTGGCCTTTGCGCGCAACTCCATGAAGATCGAGATGTGCGCCGGGCGCGACATGCGCGCGAACCTCTTCACGCACCTGCAGACGCTGTCGTTCTCGTTCTATAACGTCACGCCGGTGGGCTATCTGCTCAGCCGCGTCATGAGCGACACCTCGCGCATCGCCTCCATGGTCGCGTGGAACCTGACGGATATCCTCTGGGCCATGTTCTATGTGCTCGGCACGTTCGCCGCGATGCTGCTGCTCAACTGGAAGCTCGCCCTTGTCGTTATCGTCATCGTGCCGGTCATCGCCGTGCTCACGGGCTATTTTCAGAATCGCATCCTCCACTGGAACCGCCGTGTCCGCAAGCTGAACTCCCGCATCACCGGCGCGTTCAACGAGGGCATCACCGGCGCGAAGACGTCGAAAACGCTCGGCATCGAGGAGCAGAACACGGCCTCGTTCCGTGCGCTGACAAAGGAGATGCACGACTGCGGCATCCGTGCTGCGCGGCTGAACGCCGTGTATATCCCCCTCGTGCTGTTCTGCTCCACGGCGGCCGTGGCCATCGTGCTGCTGCGCGGCGGCTATATGGTGCAGGAGCAGGTGCTGCAGATCGCCACGCTCTCGGCCTTCACGACCTACGCCGTCGGCATTTTCGAGCCGATCCAGATGACGGCCGCGAATATCGCGGAATTCATCTCCCTGCAGGCCTCCATCGAGCGCGTGACGGGCCTGCTGGACGAAAAGCCGCAGATCGCCGACACGCCGGAGGTCATCGCCCGCTACGGCGACGCCTTCCACCCCAAGCGCGAAAACTGGGAGCCGCTGCGCGGCGACATCGAGTTCCGCGACGTCACGTTCCGCTACCCGGACGGCGGCGAGGATGTGCTGTCGCACTTCTCGCTGAAAATCCCCGCCGGAACGACCGTCGCCATCGTCGGCGAGACCGGTGCGGGCAAGAGCACGCTCGTGAATCTCGCCTGCCGCTTTTTTGAGCCGACCTCCGGCCAGATCCTCATCGACGGCCGGGACTACCGTGAGCGCAGCCAGCTGTGGCTGCACTCGAACATTGGCTATGTGCTGCAGAATCCGCACCTGTTCTCCGGCACGATCCGCGAGAACATCCGCTATGGCCGTCTGGATGCCACGGACGCCGAGGTCGAGGCAGCGGCGCGGACCGTTTCGGCCGATCAGGTCGCGGCCAAGCTCGAAAAGGGCTGGGACAGCGACGTCGGCGAGGGCGGCGACCGCCTTTCCACGGGTGAAAAGCAGCTGATCTCCTTTGCGCGCGCCGTGCTGGCCGACCCGCGCATCTTCGTGCTCGACGAGGCGACGTCCTCCATCGACACGCAGACGGAGCAGCTCATCCAGAACGCCATCGACCACCTGCTGCGCGACCGCACGTCGTTCCTGATCGCCCACCGCCTGTCCACCATCCGCAAGGCGGACCTCATCCTCGTCGTGCGCGACGGCCGCATCGTCGAGCAGGGCAGGCACCTGGAGCTGCTGCAGAAGGGCGGCTATTACCACGACCTCTATACCCGCCAGTTTGCCGAGGAAAGCGCCGCAAGAATTTTGAAGTAAGGCAGTGAAATTGTAGGGGCCGGGCTGTCCCCTCCCGGTGCCGCACCAGTGTAATAAACAGGCTGCCGTTAAAATGGTAACGGCCCCCGACTTGTCATTGCGAGGCCCCAACGGGGCCGTGGCAATCTCGGGAAGGCAGTTGCGATTTCGCCGGGAGTACCCTGTTATCCGGCTGGGTACTGCGAGATTCCCACGTCGCTTCGCTCCTCGGAATGACACGTCAGGCGGGTGCTGTGGTGCACCAGTGCCCTTCTGCGGTTGAATTGTCCCCTACAAGGCGCTCAATGAGCGCCGCTACAGACGCAATCGGTTGGTACGTTTTATCGTTACCCTGTACGGGCTGCAAGTGCCTGCACGAGATTCCCACGTCGCTTCGCTCCTCGGAATGACAAGTCGGGGGTGCATGGCGTTTTAACGGTGGCCTGCACGGGCTGCAAGTGCGCAGCTGGGCCCGGCTGTCTCCTCCCCTGCAACGTGCCAACGAAACTCATACAGAAACCGGGGCGGGATGATATTCATCCCGTCCCGGTCGTTTTTTCAGGATTCCTGCTCCTCTGGGACGCGCGCCTGCTTCAGGGAACGGCCCGCGCTGCGGAAAAACACCCCCGCGGCATGGACGAGCAGCTTGCGCGTATCCTCGTCCAGCCCCTTGGCCGAGCGCAGCAGCGCCAGCGCGCGGGAAAAGCGATTCTCCTTCAATTCATGCAGCGTCTCGGCGTTCGTTTCGCACAGCATGTGGTAGACCGTGTCGATCGTCCGCTCGCGCTGCTCCGGCTCCAGCCCGGCCAGCCACTGCTTGAGCGTCCGGTCGAGGAAGCGGCTGCCGTTCGTGACGGTCTCGAGCGTAACGAAGCGGTCGCGCAGCACCTCCCAGGTATAGAGATTGTGCTGGCCGAAGCCGTCGCCCGTGCTGTGAATGATGGTATAGGCCTCCTCGTGCTCGAGCAGCATGCCGACGATGGATGACTGCGGCACAAACGTCTGCACCCGCGCGCAGATACGCTGGTAGCCCGGCAGGGCGATCACCTCGGCATCGAAGCCGGGGCCGTCGTTGTTATACACCGCCGCGATGCGCTCCTGCAGGGCTGCGGGGCAGAACGCTGCGGCATAGACCGCGAGGTTGCCGCCCTTGGAGTGGCCGCCGAGCAGGAACTCCCCCGGAAAGCGCAGCATGGCCGAGGCGGCATAATGCGCCGCGAGGCGCTGGGCCGGAACGGGGCAGGTGAAGGCCATGTTGAAATCCTCCTTCCAGCCGACGAGCGTGCCGTCCGTCCCGCGGAAGGCGACAAAATGCCGCCCGTCGCCGAGGGCGACGGTGATGGCCGCAAACTGCGTCTGGCTCTCGAGGTCGATTTGGTTTACATAATCCATGATCCGCATCTCGCAGAAGCGCTGACTCGCCGCAAGGGCGGGGATGAACCGGCCGTCCTCCGGCAGGAGCAGCGGCGGCTTCGAAGTGAGGAGCTGCCGCATGAGCGCGCCGACCGTCGCTCCCTCCGGCGGGACGAGCCCGTCGAGCGGCAGGTAGGACAGGCGGGACAGCACGAGCGCGTCCACGTCGCACAACGGCACGAGATCGAGCGTCAGATCGCCGCGCCAGTCAAGATAGTCAAACACATTCGCCATGCAGAGCACCTCCTGCGCCCATGATACCATATTTCGGGGGAAAAGAAAAGCACGTATGACGCGTACTATTTGTAGGGGCGTGGCAGCCGGGCCCGGCGCCGCACCGGCGAACGGAACAGGCTAACATTAAAATGATAATAGCCCCCGAATTGTCATTGCGAGGAGCGAAGCGACGTGGCAATCTCGGGAAGGCAGTTGCGATTTCGCCGGGAGTACCCTGTTATCCGGCTGGGTACTGCGAGATTGCACCCCAAGGGCACTTCCTCGCGCTTCGCGCTCAGGGCGCCACGTCGGCCTACGGCCTCCTCGCAATGACAAACTTGGGGCGTTCACCATTTTAACGATGCTGTGTACCAGTTGTTCGTGCCTACCGGGCGCTCAGGGAGCGCCGCTACAGGCGCAATCGGTGCATACCGTTTTAACGATAATCTGTGCGAACTGCCAGTGCCTTCCCGAGATTGCCACGTCGGCCTATGGCCTCCTCGCAATGACAAACTTGGGGCGTTCACCATTTTAACGATGGCCTGTACGGTCCGGCGGTACCGCGCCGGGCCCGGCTGTCCGCTCCCCTGCAACGTCCCGTCGATGGCCTTCCCGCGGAATTACCGTTGCACTTTCCGCTGCCCTATGATAAGATAAGAGAAACGAAAGGGGGAAGGCCGATGCTCCGCGAGATCGTTCGCTTTGCCGTGCCCGGCTGCGCGCTGGCAGCCGCCATCTGGATGCTGGCGCGGTATTTTGCCGTGCTGCGCCCGCGCGCCGGGACAACGGAATGGATCGGCCGCCTGACGCCGCCGCCGTGGCAGCCGGTTTCGGGCTGCCCGCTGCACGGGATGGACGCCCCGGCGGCCCTGCTGCTGGGCCTCGCCGTGACGGGTCTGCGCCTGCTGGAGCATTGGCTGCGCTTCCATGCCCTGCCCGTGTCGCCGGAGGCGCTGCTGCCGGTCCTGTTTGCCGGGCTGGCTGCGGCCTGCGCCCATCTGCTGCTGCGCCGCCTAGTGGGCGGGATGCTGCCTGCCCTGTCCGGCGCGCTGTTCTTCGGCCTGCTGCAGGACGGCTCCCTTGCCGTGACGGCCGCGCTGCTGGGCTATGTGCTCTGGCGCACGGCAAAGCGTTGCGGAGGGGGCTGGATCGTGCTGTCCGTGATATGCTTCGCCGCCGGGCTGCTGAAGGAGCGGGCGCTGCTTCTGCTGCTGCCGCTATATCCCATCGGCTATGTCTGCACGCGGCTCTCCCGCCGCACGGGCCTCGGCCGGTCGCTTGCGCTGACGCTCCCGCTGAGTCTGCTCGGCGCGCTGGGCGTGGCCGTGCTCGGCTGGTGGATGGCGGGGCGCGGCACGCCGCTTGAGGCGCTGCGTTCTTTCCGCTTCTACGAGGCGCTTTGGCCCGCGCTGTGCGGAAATGTCCGCGCCGCCGTGACGCTGCCGGGACGATTTTCGCCGTCGGAGCTGGCGCTCGGCGCGCTTGCCGTTCTGACGCTGCCGGAGCTGCTGCACGGGCTTTGCCGCGGGCGCGACCTTCGCTGCGCGATGATCCTGCTGCTGCTCGTCTCCGCTGCGGCGCTGTGGGCCCTCTCCGGCCTGTTCCTGCTGCCGCTGCCGCTGGCCATGGCCCTCGCGTGGGTCTGGCAGAGGCTGTGCGACCGCGGCGCGGCCGTCTCTGCAGCGGTCCCGGCCGCCGTGCTGGCGCTGTGCGCCGTCTCTTCCATCCTTTTTATGTTCTGATACAGGAGGTTATCTTATGAAAATTGCAATTGCCTGTGACCACGGCGCGCTGGCGCTGAAGGAGGCCGTAAAGGCCCATCTGACCGCGCGCGGCATGGAGTGCGTGGATTTCGGCACGTTTACGGCGGATAGCTGCGACTATCCAGACTTTGCCCGCCCGGCGGCCGAGGCCGTCGCCTCCGGCGCATGTGAGCGCGGCATCGTGATGTGCACGACGGGCATCGGCGTTTCCATCACGGCGAACAAGGTGCACGGCATCCGCTGCGCCCTGCTGTCCGACCCGGTGTCCGCCCGCCTGACGCGCGAGCACAACGACGCGAACATGATGGCCCTCGGCGCCGGCTTCGTCGGCGAGCTGCTGGCGCTGGAGATCGTCGACACGTTCCTTGACACCCCGTTCTCGAACGGAGAGCGCCATAAGCGCCGCATCGAAAAGCTGATGGCCGTGGAGCAGGGCTGAGACGGCTTCCCATGACTCCGTGATGCTGTAGGGGCGGGGACAGCCAGGCCCGTCCGCGAAGCGGCAATCGGACGGCCAATTCGGTGCAATGCACCGTTCCCGGCGCCATGCTCCCCTGATATGTCATTGCGAGGAGGCCGCAGGCCGACGTGGCAATCTCGGGAAGACAGTTACGATTTTGCCGGGGCTTTCCTGTGATCCGGCCGGGTACTGCGAGATTGCCACGGCCCCTTCGGGGCCTCGCAATGACACGTCAGGGTGGTACGGCGGTGCACCAGCGCCCTTGCGCGGTTTAATTGCCCTGTACAGGGCGCTCACTGAGCGCCGCTACAGGCCCCGTCGGAACCGGTTCCATTTTAACGATAGTCTGTGCGTATCGACAGCATTGCGCCGGGAGGGGCATGCCCCTCCCCTCCGCGAAGCGGCAATCGGACGG
>DQIA01000086.1:42858-43470 GCA_003525905.1 Clostridiales bacterium | reverse complement strand
GCGAAGCGACGTGGCAATCTCGCGGTACACAGCCGGATAACAGGGTACTCCCGGCGAAATCGTAACTGCCTTCCCGAGATTGCCACGGGCGCAAAGCGCCCTCGCAATGACAAATTTGGGAGCCTTACGCATTCCGCTCTCAACTCTCCACATTTCACCCTCCTTTTCCCGCACTTACCGAAAGGATCACATCATGTCTGACATCATTGCTGCCATTGCGACGGGGCGCGCGCCCTGCGCCATCGGCATTCTCCGCCTGTCCGGGCCCGGCTGCGCCGCGCTGACAGGCCGCGTTTTCACCCCGAAGCAGCCGTTTGCGGACGCGCCGGACCGCCGTCTCGTCCTCGGCCTGCTGCACGACCGGCAGGGGCGCGTCATTGACGAGTGCCTCGGCGTCGTGTGCCGCGCGCCGCACAGCTACACCGGCGAGGAGACCGTTGAGCTGCAGTGCCATGGCTCGCCCGCCATGCTGGCCGCCGGGCTGGAGGCACTGCTGGCCGCCGGGGCGCGGCAGGCGGGACCCGGCGAATTCACGCGCCGGGCCTTCCTGAACGGCAAGCTCGACCTGACGCAGGCCGAGGCCGTCGTCGACCTCATCGACGCCGAGACGGC
>DQIA01000086.1:7836-42731 GCA_003525905.1 Clostridiales bacterium | reverse complement strand
AGAGCCGGTCTATGACGGGCTGACGGACCTGTGCAGCCATTTCCACGCCGTGCTCGACTATCCGGACGAGGACATCGAGGACTTCGGCGCGGCGGAGCTGAGCGGAGCGCTGGACCGCGCGGGCGCGGCGCTGCAAGAGCTGCTTGCGACCTACGAAAAGGGCCGCCACCTGCGGCAGGGCGTGCGCGCCGTGCTGCTCGGCAAGCCGAACGCAGGCAAATCGTCGCTGCTGAACCGGCTGGCGGGCTATGACCGCGTCATCGTCACGGACATCGCCGGGACGACGCGCGACACCGTCGAGGAGCCGGTGCGCGTCGGCCGCGTGCTGCTGCGCCTGACGGACACGGCCGGTATCCGCGAGGCCGGAGACGCCATCGAGGCCCTCGGCGTGGCCCGCTCGGAGCAGGCCGCGCGCGAAGCGGAGCTGGCCCTGTTCGTCTGCGACGCCTCGCAGCCCCTGACGGACGAGGACCGCCGCGCCATCGAAGCGGCCAAATGCGCCCCGCGCAGTCTGGCCCTGTGCAACAAATCAGACCTGCCCGCCGCCGTCTCGCCGGACGAGCTGCCGTTTGACACCGTTCTGACCGTCTCGGCCCGCACGGGCGCGGGGCTGGACGCCCTGCCCGCCCTGCTCGAGGGCTGGTTCCTCGGCGAAAACGACTGTGACGGCTCCCTCCTGACCAACCCGCGCCAGTTCGGCGCGCTCGACCGCGCCTCCCGCGCCATCGCACGGGCGAAAACGGGCCTCGGCCTCGGCGTCACGCCGGACGCCGTACTCACGGACGTGGAGGAGGCCATGGCCGCCCTCGGCGAGGTCACGGGGCGGACGGTCCGCGAGGATATCACAAATCGCATCTTTGAGCGTTTCTGCGTCGGAAAGTGAGCGAATATGAAAGAAAAGATCGAGGAAATTTCCCTCTCCATGGAGCGCGGGCACCGGCGCATCCTGCGGGTGCTCTCCGCGCTCGCGGTCATCGGCCTGTTTGCCGCGCTCTGGAAATGGCGCGGCCCTGCTGCGCTGGAGCCGCTCATAGACGGCGGCATGCGCCGGTGGACACGCGCCGTTCTGGGAAGCATCGTCATCGCGCTCGCGGCGCAGTGGGTGCTCTGCCTGCTGCCGTGGCCGCTGCTGGCCCTGTTCGGCCGGACGGCTCCGTTCTGCTCCGTGTTTTCCCTGCGCCCGTGCGTCGGCTCGAAGGCGGAGCTGAGCCGCGCCGCCGTGCTTGCCGTGCGGCTGCTCCCGCCCGTGCTCGTAGGCGCGGCGCTGTGGTTCGCGCTGGCGCGCGTGCCGCTCGTGTGGTTCTGGCCCGTGGCGATGGCAAGCGCCGGCTGCACCGTCGCGGCGCTTGGCATGGTGTATGACGCCGTGCGCGTGCTGCAGGTCCCCGGCCGGGCAACGTTCTGCGACCTAGGCATTGTTATTCAGGTTTACCGGGAGGTATCGTAATATGCTGCAAACCCTGTTGGATTCCTGCGCAGCGCTCGGTGTGCCGCTGACGGCGGCGCAGGCGGAGCAGCTGTGCGACTTCGGCGCGCGCCTGCTCGAGCAGAACCGCGTTATGAATCTGACGGCCATCACGGAGCCGCAGGCCGTGGCGAAGCTGCA
Source organism: Clostridiales bacterium (assembly GCA_003525905.1). GTDB lineage: Bacteria > Bacillota > Clostridia > Oscillospirales > Oscillospiraceae > JAZOXB01. The sequence continues at coordinate 41,125 of DQIA01000086.1, read as the reverse complement.
CTTTGCCGACTGCCTCGCGCTGCTGCGCATCGTGCCGTTTTCAGGCAAGCGCGTCATCGACGTCGGCTGCGGGGCGGGCTTCCCCGGCGTGCCGCTGAAGCTCGGCGAGCCGAGCCTCGACCTGACGCTGCTCGACAGTCTCGGCAAGCGCGTGACGTGGCTGGAGGCAACGCTGCGGGACATGGGCGTCCCGGCGCAGTGCGTCTGTGCCCGCGCGGAGGACTATGCCGCCAAGGCGCGCGAGCAATATGACATCGCGACGTCCCGCGCGGTGGCACGGCTGAACATTCTGGCGGAGCTGTGCCTGCCGTTCGTGAAGCCGGGCGGATACTTCCTCGCCATGAAGGCCGCCGCTGCGGCCGAGGAGCTGGAGGAGGCGAAGCGCGGCATCGCAAGGCTGGGCGGCCGCGTGGAAAAAACGGAGACCTATGACATCGACGGCGCGCCGCGCTGCGTCATCGTCATCCGCAAGGAGCGCCCGACGCCCCCGGCCTATCCCCGCCGCTATGCAAAGATCAAGCAGTCACCGCTGTGATTTGAAAGAAAGATGAGCGTAAATGAGCTATTTTGCAGGAAATTATGACATTGCCGTCATCGGCGCGGGCCATGCCGGGATCGAAGCCGGTCTCGCGGCCGCGCGGCTGGGACTGCAGGCCGTCGTGTTCACGATCAATCTGGACGCCGTGGGCAACATGCCCTGCAACCCGGCCATCGGCGGCACGGGCAAGGGCCATCTCGTGCGCGAGCTCGACGCCCTCGGCGGCGAGATGGGCCGCGCGGCGGACGCCTGCTGCATCCAGTACCGCATGCTCAACCGCGGCAAGGGCCCGGCCGTGCACTCCCTGCGCGCGCAGGCAGACCGCCGCCGCTATCAGGAGCACATGAAACGCCTGCTCGAGCGCGAGCCGAACCTCTATCTCAAGCAGGCCGCCGTCACGGAGATCCGAACGGAGGGCGGGCACGTCAGCGGCGTCGTGACGCAGCTCGGCGCGGAATACCGCGTGCGCGCCGTCGTCGTCGCGGCCGGGACGTACCTCGACAGCACCGTCATCACCGGGCAGTGCGTCCTGCACTCCGGGCCGGACGGCCTGCGCCCCGCGCCGGAGCTGAGCCAGTGCCTGCGCGCCCTCGGCCTGCGCATGCGCCGGTTCAAGACCGGAACGCCCCCGCGCATCAACGCGCGCAGCGTCGATTTTTCGAAAATGGAGGTCCAGCGCGGCGACGACGACCCGGAGCCGTTCTCGTTTTCCACCCGCGAACCGCCGAAAAATCAGGCCGTGTGCTGGCTGACGTGGACGAACGAGCGCACGCACGCCGTCATCCGCGAGAATCTGCACCGCAGCCCGCTGTTCGACGGCTCCATCACCGGCGTCGGCCCGCGCTACTGCCCGAGCATCGAGACGAAGATCGTCCGCTTTGCCGACAAGCCGCGCCACCAGCTCTTCCTGGAGCCGTGCGGCCTCGGGACGGACGAGCTGTACCTGCAGGGCCTGTCCACGAGCCTGCCGGAGGAGGTGCAGCTTGTCATGCTGCACACCATCGCGGGGCTGGAGCACGCCGAAATGCTGCGCCCGGCCTACGCCATCGAATATGACTGTATCGACCCGACGGAGCTTTCCGCGACGCTCGAGTGCAAAAAGCTGCCCGGCCTCTACGGCGCGGGGCAGTTCAACGGCACGTCCGGCTATGAGGAGGCGGCCGTGCAGGGCTTTGTGGCGGGCGTGAACGCCGCGCTGAAGCTGCTCGGGCGCGAGCCGCTGGTGCTCAGGCGTTCGGACGGCTACATCGGCACCCTCATCGACGACCTCGTCACGAAGGGCACGGAGGAGCCGTACCGCATCATGACCTCGCGCAGCGAATACCGGCTGCTGCACCGGCAGGACAATGCCGACGAGCGGCTCACGCCCATCGGCTATCGCATCGGACTCATCCCCGCCGAACAGGCACAGGCCGTCGCGGAGAAATACGAGGCCGTCCGGCGCGAGCAGCGCAGGCTGGAGCACACCGGCGTGCCGGCCGGTCCGGCGCTGAACGCCTTCCTGCAGGCGCGTGGCTCGGCGGAGGTCGTCAGCTCCGCCCGCCTGGCGGACCTGCTGCGCCGCCCGGAGCTGCACTATGCAGAGCTTGCCCCCTTCGACCCGGAGCGGCCGGAGCTTCCGGCGGAAGTGACGCGTCAGGTCGAGATCCGGGTGAAATATGCGGGGTACCTGCAGCGGCAGGAGCAGCAGATCGAGGCGTTCCGCCGCGAGGAAGCCCGCCTGCTGCCGGAGGATGCGGACTATGCCTCCATCGCCGGTCTGCGCCTCGAGGCACGGCAGAAGCTGGCCGACATCCGCCCGCGCTCCATCGGGCAGGCCGGGCGCATCTCCGGCGTTTCGCCCGCGGACATTGCCGTGCTGCTGATCTGGCTCAGCCAGCGCAATGAAAATTCGACCGATCACGCGGAATAACGGGACGTCTCACGGTAATTCCGTGAATAAGAATATTTTTTCACCTTTTTCCTCTTAGAGTATCATATTTTCTGCCGTTTCCGCATGTTTGTCGAAGAACGTCGACGAAAAAGCAGACATTTTCAGGGAAAGTCATTGCAAAAGCGGGCCGAATATGTTAAATTAGAAGCACCGCTTGTACATCCATGCGGAAATGAGAGAATCTACGAGGAGGAGAGTTGTTACATGGAAAAAATGTATCGGGTCCTGCTGGCAAACGGCAGCGAAGAGTTTTGTGGGAAGCTCGGCGTTGCCCTGAAGCAGACGAATCGGTATTCCGTGGTCGGCTCGGCTTGTGACGGCGTTCGCGCCATCAGCCTGCTGAAAGAGCTGAAACCGGATCTGCTGGTCGTCGACCTCATGCTGCCGCAGGCGGACGGCCTGTCCGTGCTGAAGGCAGCGGCCGGGCTGGATCCAAAGCCAAAGCTTCTGGTTTTGGTGGAGTTCGTAACGGAATATGTGTCTTCAATGTTTATGACGCTCGGCGTGCAATATATCATGCTGAAACCATGCAGCTGCCGTGCCGTCGTGGAGCGTCTCGACGAGATCTGCGAGAGCGCCGTTTCGCGCAAACCCGCCATCGCAGCAAAGCGCAACGCCAACATCGAGTCCATGGTCACCTCGATCATTCATGAGATCGGCGTCCCTGCGCACATCAAGGGCTATCAGTATCTCAGGGAGGCGATCCTGATTGCCGTCAATGACATGGATGTCATCAACGCCATCACCAAGGTGCTCTATCCGCAGGTGGCCAAGACGTTCGCCACGACGCCCTCGCGCGTCGAGCGCGCCATCCGCCACGCCATCGAGGTCGCGTGGGACCGCGGCGACCTGGAGACGCTGCAGCGCTTCTTCGGCTACACGGTGTCGAACACGAAGGGCAAGCCGACGAACAGCGAGTTCATCGCCCTCATCGCCGACCGCCTGCAGCTCCAGCTCCGCAGCCCCGAGGCTGCGGCCATGTGAGCCGGGGGATGGAGAAAAACTCCCGAACACAAAAGAGAGCAAAAATTTTCCCGCCTGCACCGGCAGGCGGGATTTTTTTGCACAGAATCATCTCAAATTGTGCAGGCAAAATCCCGCCGGAACCCCGGCGGGATTTTGCCTGTAAATCCTAGTTCCAGCAGATCAGCCCTCCAGCTTGTAAAGCTGGATCGCCTGCTGATCGCTATAGGTCGAAGCCTTATAATAGCGGAAACGCATCTGGTTGCTGGCAGAGTTGAAACGAAGGATGGAAGTATTGCTTGTGATGACAACGCCATCCGTTTCACTGAAGGTAACGGTATTGACCGCGTTGGCAGCAGTATCCGTGAACTTCAGCGTATTCTTACCGTCGGTTCCGTAAATATACTGGCCGTTGACCTTGAGCGTGTAGCCGTCCGTGGTCTTCTCGATCGTGACAGCGACGGCGTCCAGCTCGGTGCTGGAAGTGATCTTGCTGTTGGCAATCGTGGCGGAAACGTAGCCGTTGACAGCGTCATTGCCGTTGAAGACATAGGCGCTGGTCTCGTCGGCCTCGTTGACGATGAGGTAGGTGCCGCTCCAGTCCTCGGGGGCCGCAGTGACCTTCACATAGGACTTCGTCTCCGGCTCCGTACTGCCGCCCGTGTATTCCTTGCTCAGGTTGGCGGTGAGGGTGGTCAGCTCGGCATCGGTGAGGCCCAGCTCCTTGAAGAAGTCGGTGGCCTCCTGCTTGAGGTCGGCGGTCTTCAGATCCTCGACGCCGAAGGCGGTCTGCAGGGTCTTGACGATGTTGGAGCGGAGGATGGCATCGTACTTGGCAGGCTCGGCTTCCTTCGTCACGCCGTAGTAGTTGTAGTAGGTGACCATGTAGTCGGCGACGACCTCGTCATAGGTCGCGCCCATGTAGCACTCGAGCAGGGCGGAGACGAAGCCCGCGCGGTCCTTGCCCTCGGTGCAGTGCACGAGGTACGGGCCTTCGTGGGTGGTGAAGTAGCGCAGGCCGGTGGCAAGGCCGGTCTTGAAGTCGGCGGCGGTGAAGTCGACGCCGAGATTCAGGTAGACGACGTTCTGCTTGGAATAGTAGGTGGAATCAAAGCCTTCGTAGCCCTTCGCGGTGGCCTCGTCGTTGGCGAGGTTCATGAAGGTCCTGACGCCCGCGGCCTCGGCGGCCTTATCGGCATAGGTGTTGCGGCCGATCTCGTCGTTGATGGGGCTGGAGGAGCGGTACAGGGCGTTCTCGCCCATGCCGGTGGTGGCGACGTTGCGGAAGTTCGCGAACTCGGCGTCGGACAGGTGCTTATAGTCCTCGCGGTTGTTCGTGCGCTTGAGCTGGTGGATGAGCCACTCGTCATAGTAGCCGCCCTTTTCGCCCATTTCGATGGTCACGACGGCGGGGATGTTCGTCTCTGCGGCGTAGTACCACTCATAGGTCTTGTCTTCGTTGGTCTTCTTCGTGGCGATGCCGTTCTTGCCGGCGAAGTCGCCCATGTTGATGGCGAGAGTCAGATGGCCTTCAGAGTTGCGGAGGATCGTGCTGCCCTGATCGACATCGGAGTAGTTCGTGCCATAGGGGACGGTGAATTCCTTACCGTCCACGGTGATCTTCAGAAGATCGCCATATTCGAATCCGGCCTTGTCAAGCTCGGAGCCGGGGATCGTCAGCTCGAGGTTGCCATACTTGGCGATGGACTGGACATAGCCGTGGATGCGGGTCTCGTTCGTCTTCAGCTCGTTCACAAAGTAGTTGACGGAGCCGTTGTTGACGGTGGAAATGGTGTATTCGGTCGTGCCGTAGAAGCTGTAGGAGTGGCCGTCTGCATAGGTGTTCAGCGTGGCGGAGCCAAGCGTCGTTGCAACGGCGGAGGAGACAGAGGGAGAAACGGCCTCGTCGTTCGTGGCCCAGATGACAAGGGAGTCGCCGGTATAGTTCTCGGCGGCCTTTTCGACCAGACCGTCGGAGTACTTCTCAAGGTCGGCGAACCATTCCTTGCTCAGCTGCTGGTGCTGGCCATACTTGGTGGTGAATTCGACGTAGCCCTTTTCGTTGGCCTCGGCCTTCATGGTGTCCCAGTTCTCGGCGCCGCCGAACAGGTTCTTCAGGTCGGTGAGGTCCTCCGCCGGAGCGACGAGCTCGATGGTGGAGAAGCTGTACTTGCCCTCGGCAAGCAGCTCGAGCGTGATGCGGCCGCCCATGGAGTAGCCGAACGCACCGATGCGGGTCTTGTCGACGGCGTAGTTCTTGCAGACGTAGTCGATGACGTCCAGAACGTCGGCCTTCATGTTGGTCATGGTGTTGAGCTGGAAGCTCTCCTTGCTCTTGCCGCAGCCGGGGAGGTCCAGCGTGGCAACGACGAAGCCCTGCTCGGCAAGACCGTTGGAGATCTTGTCAAAGCCGTCAAACTCGTTGTGGTTGCCGCCGTGGCCGTGGATCATGACGACAAAGGGGAAGCTGCCGTCGGCCTTGTAGCCCTTCGGGGTGGTGATGTAGGCGGGGATCTCAGCGCCCTCACGCAGCGTGGAAGGGACCAGCTTCTCGGTCGTAGCGGCCGGCGCGGGTTTCCCCGCGCCGGTGTTGACGTACATGTCCATGGCAAACAGCGCTTCGTTGCTGCTGCTGACATAGTACATGCTGAAGTTGGAATACTGTGCGTACCACTCCACGCTCTTCGGGTCGCCGGAGGAGCCGGTGGCCGTTGCGCTCTGGAGGTAGATGCAGCCGTCCGTGGCTGCCGGGGCGATCTTCCAGACGGGGTTATCCTCCTGGTCGAAGCCCATGCTGTTGTAGGTGCCGCCGTCGGGCTTATTGCCGATGGAGAGCTTTTTGCCGTCGGTGCGCTTCAGGAAGAAGCCGCCCTCGGTCTTTTCGACCGTCCAGACGATCTCGTCGTTATCGGTGGTCAGGATGCCGTCGACCGGCGTGACATCGACGCCCGCGCGGTTGTAGGCGCTGCCCTCGGAATTCGCCGCGGACATGGCCTTGCTGACGGAGCGGTTGACGAAGACGACCTTTGCGCCGTCGGGCAGCTCGGTGCTGAGGGCATACTCATTGTCCTTCAGCGCGGGCTTCGTTTCATTGATGACGGTGATACGGCCCTCGCCCGCGAGGTTCTTGTACTGCTCGCCGACATTGCCGCCGAGGGAATCGACGATGTAGTCGATGAGGACCTGGTTGTCGATCTTGACCTCGTCCTGCAGGAGCTTGTTGTCCTGGAACATGTTGATGCCGTCGCCGCCGGACTTGAGCATGTAGTTATGGGAGGCGAGGGTGTAGGTCTTGGCGGGGTCGATCGGCTCGTAGGTGTTGGTGGTCTGGTTCAGGACCTGAACGTCCTGCACGCGGCGCGCGCCTTCCACGGAGACGAAGGAGCCCTTGTCGTCCGTCTTGACGGTGGATTCCACGGCGGTGTTGATGGTGTACTTCATGCCGGAGACCTGCAGGAAGCCGCCCATCTCGCCGACGGCGTTATAGACCTTGTTGCCGTTCTCATCGACGGACTCGGAAACATACTCGGCCATCGTGTTGCGGGAGGCCATTTCCAGCGCATCGAGGATCTCCTGACCGGTGGCTTCCACGACGCAGGCCATGTTGCCATAGGGATGGACCTTGATGATCTGATTGTAGGTGATGTCGCCTGCGGGGATGTCGGCGCGGATGCCGCCGCCGTTGACGATGGCGATGTCAGCGCCCAGCGTGACGCGGTAAGCATCGGCGCACAGGTCGCCGAGGTTCGTCTCGCGGTTGCGGATGGCACGGGCCGTGCCCTCGGGGTTCTGGGTGGTGAGGTCAACGTCCGTGTGGGCGACGACCTTGTTCAGCAGGGCCTGGAACTCTGCGACGATCTTGTCGACGACTTCCTTCGTCTTGGCGTCCTTTTCGATCTCACGGTCGCTGATGAGCTCGCTGTGGAGCTTGCCGTCGGCGCTGATGGTCAGCTTGCCGAGGTTGTTCAGCTTCGTGCCCGTGGAGGAGAGAATGACGTCCTTGCCGTCCTTGCTCTTGACGATCTCCTGCGGGATGGTGCTGTGGGAATGGCCGTCGAGCACGGCGTCCAGGCCGGTGGTGTTGGCGATGACGTCCGTGGAGCGCCACGGCTCGGAGGACTCGTCGATACCGAGGTGTGCGACTGCCACGACGTAGTCGGCGCCGTCCTTCTTCGCGGCGTCAATGGTCTTCTGCACGGAGTCGTACAGGTCCTGACCGTTGTTGCCCTCGGCGAAGGTATAGATGTAGTTGCCGTCCTTGTCCTGGAAGTAGGTGGGCGTGGACTTCACGAAGCTCTCCGGGGTGCTGATGCCGATGACGGCGACCTTCTTGCTGCCGAAGGTCTCAATGGCATAGGGCTTCACACCGGCGATGGCGGTGCCGTCCAGTCTGGCAAAGTTGCAGGTCAGGTACTGATACTTTGCGGCCGGGACGATGGTGTCGAGCAGCTGATCCATGCCGTAGTCAAACTCATGGTTGCCGAACGTGGCATAGTCATAGCCGGCGGCATTCATGACCTCAACGATGGCTTCGCCGTGCGTCAGGGTGGAGATGGCCTCGCCCTGGATGGCGTCGCCCGCATCGACCAGCAGGCTGTACGGGGTCTGGAGGTTGTTGCGGTACCAGGCGACCTGCTCATACGTCAGCGTGGGGGCTTTGCTGGAGCCGCCGGTGATGTTCGCGTGAACATCGTTGGTGTAGAGGATCACGATGTCGTCGGCCTTCGTGTCATTGAGCTTCATGTAGCGCTCGATGATGGCGGCGAACTGGGCGCGGGTGGCGTTGTCCTTCGGGGCGAGCTTGCCGTCCTTGCCGTTGATGACGCCGGTCTCGACAGCCCACTTCATGGCGCCGGCGGCGTAGTCATAGATCTTATCGGCATCCGGCCAATTGCTCAGGTCCTGCTCGGAGGCAGCCTCGCCAGCGTAGCGCCAGATCATGGTGACGAGCTCTTCGCGGGTGATGAAGCCTGCGGGGTCGAACGTGCCGTCGCCGCGGCCGTTGACGACCTTCTGCTCTGCGGCCCATGCGATGGCATCACGATACCATGCATCCACCAGATCGGTGAAGGGAGCCTTGGCGGTGGGAGCGGGCTGACCGGCGATGCGCCACAGAACCATGGCAGTTTGCGCGCGGGTCAGATTCGACTCCGGTTCGAATGTCGTTGTCGTGGTGCCGTTCATCAGTCCGTTGTCATAAACGTACTGAACGTTCGAAGCAAACCAGTCGGTGTCCTTCACATCCGTGAACGGGCCGACGTTTGCCGCAAACGCAAACGGCAGCACACCTGCGATCATGGCAATGACCAGCAGCATCGCCACGAACTTCGTGCAAATGTGTTTCATGATTAGAGATCCTCCTTCTAATTTCCAAATAGGGAGCTTTTTGTCCCCATGGTATGAATATTTTAACAAGTTTCCGGGAGCAATGCAAGGGCGCCGGGACGCTTTCTCCACTTTTGCAGGCCAAAAGCAAAATATCTCGCTTTCCATAATTTTTTTGTGCAGAAAGCACATGATTACCTCGATTTTCCTACGATTTCTGTACATAATAGTGCACAATCATCGCAAAAGTTTTTGCGTTCCGCGCGGCTGCTGGCGGCATTCCGGCCGGGCGGCGGCCGCGCGTGAGGCGGCCGTAAATGTCTTTTTAGATGCGCCGTCCTGTATACGGACGGACGCGGCGGGACGAATGTGCAAATTGGTGTTGCAATCCGGGTAAAAACTTGGTAAAATAGATATCAGGGAAGGTGTACCGGAAGGTGCCGGGGCCTTCTCATAACCGGCGCGGCCGGAAGAACAAAGGAGGATCATCCGATGGTCAAACTGATCATGGGGCTGAAGGGTTCCGGCAAGACCAAGCAGCTCGTCACCGACATCAACGAGGCCGTAAAGAACGAAACCGGCAGCATGGTCTGCATCGAAAAGGGCACCAAGCTCCGTTACGATATTGATATCCGCGTTCGCCTGATCGACTATCAGGAGTATTCCATGGGTACGCTGACGTTCCTGAAGGGCTTCATCAGCGGCCTGCATGCGGGCAATTTCGACATCAGCCACATCTTCATCGACAGCTTCTATAAGCTCGTCGAGGAGGCCGGCGTCGCCGAGGTCGAGGACTTCGTCCTGTGGTGCGATAAGTTTGGCGCCGCGAACAACATGTCCTTCACCGTCGTCGTCTCCGAGGACCCCGAGAAGGCCACCGAGGCCATGAAGGCCTACCTCTGATCGCTGCAGGGCCTGCCGCAGGGGCCGCTCCCCTGCGGCGGCTTGCCGCGCCGCAAAAAAAGTGCTTGACAAACGGAATCAAATGTGGTATCCTATATAAGCACTTGGGGCATTGCCCCTCATTTCATATCGCGGAGTAGAGCAGTTGGTAGCTCGTCGGGCTCATAACCCGGAGGTCGCAGGTTCAAGTCCTGTCTCCGCAACCAGAAAGTCCTGATTTCTCGCGAAATCAGGACTTTTTTCGTACTTTTTTGCCCAATAACTTACTTGCTGTTTTTTCTGACCCAAACGCTGACCCCAACGGGAGCGGATAGCGGAAAGCACTATACCGCGCCAGAGAGAATGCTGCCCATTGTTTTTGCCGCTTCACGCTTGGCGGAGGTCGTTACATGAGCGTACTACAATCTCAAAAACGCTTTTTGGCCACTTCTGCGAATAAAGCGTTTGGGATAGATCATCCTGCCCGCTTTTCACCACTACTACGGTCTGACGTGAGCGATTTGGCAAAGTCCAGATAGAAAAGGCAGCCGCTTTTTCTGCGGCTGCCTGTGTAACTTTTCTATGAACTCTATTGACTTTGAATGTCTAATCGTGTAGACTATACACAGAGTCTACCATAGTAGACAAGGAGGGCTTGCATATGGAGATACCAAAGATTCATGAGGGTGAATATCGTTTCTGCCTGATTATGTGGGAGCATGAACCAATTTCCGCTGCGCAGCTTGTAAAGCTGTGTCAGGAACAGTTGGGATGGAAGCGAACCACGACTTATACCGTTATCAAACGCCTTGGGGAACGCGGCGTACTGAAAAATGAAGATGGTATTGTGACCGCTCTTGTATCAAAGGATGAAGCGCAGGCGTGTGAGATCGATGAACTGGTGGAAAAGAAGTTTGAAGGCTCTCTTCCTGCTTTTATCGCTGCCTTTACCAAACGGCAGGATTTATCTAATGACGAACTTGACGAAGTGCAACAGATGATCGACCGGATCCGAAAGGGGGAAGCAACATGAGCGAACTCTTTCTAAAAATCGTCAATATGAGCATATCCGCAAGCTGGGTTGTGATTGCGGTTTTGACATTGCGGTTTTGCTTGAAAAAAGCTCCCAAATGGGTAAATGTTCTGCTTTGGGGCATTGTCGCTGTGCGGATGGTTTTTCCGTTTTCGATTGAAAGTGTACTGAGTCTGATACCGAGCGCAGAAACAATCAGCCCGAGCATTATGATGGAGCAGTCACCTTCCGTCCAGACGGGTGTTCCTGCCCTCAATCATGTTATCAACCCAGTAATCAGCGGCTCGTTCACGCCCGCACCGGGCGCAAGTGCAAATCCGCTGCAAATATGGATTCCGGTTTTAGCGGGGATTTGGCTTTTCGGAATAGCAGCCCTTTTCCTCTACTCTGCTGTGAGTTACTGGCGTTTGCGCCGCAAGGTCTGCGAAGCGGTAATCCTGCGGGGCAACATCTATCAAAGCGAGAAGGTTTGCTCCCCGTTTGTGCTGGGAATCATCAGACCCAAAATCTACCTCCCGTATCATATGGACAGCCGCGAGATGGATCATGTAATTGCCCATGAGCAGACGCATATCCGCCGCAAGGATCATTGGTGGAAGCCACTCGGTTTCCTGCTGCTGACAACTCATTGGTTCAATCCGCTGATGTGGCTCAGCTATATACTGCTGTGCCGGGATATTGAACTTGCCTGTGATGAAAAGGTTATCAGGAAGATGAGCAATGAGCAAAGAGCCGATTATACACAGGCACTTGTGGCTTGCAGCGTCGATCGCCGTTTGATTACAGCGTGTCCCCTTGCTTTTGGTGAAATCGGAGTAAAGGAGCGTGTAAAGTCCGTGATGAACTATAAGAAGCCCGCATTCTGGATTGTTTTGGCTTCCGTAATTGTCTGCGCTGTGATTGCAGTCTGTTTCCTGACAAATCCAATCGGGTTCCAATTCGATGTGTCAGCCAACACTATTGTTTCTGCAAATCACTTTGATATGAGAAATGCAGACGATCCGGTTGCCATTGAAATGACCCCGGCACAGATCGGTGAGTTAAACTCCCGTCTGGCTGGAGTTAAAAACTGCAAGCGTAGCGATAAATATGCCGGGCTGACGCCGGGATATCAGATCAGTGCGCAGATGCAAGATGGAAGTTATATCAGAATCAGCGGATATAGCCTTTCTGATAACACAATGGTGGACATTGAGCAAAGTGGCAAGCGGTATGCGGTGTCGGACAGGGAGTTTCAGGAATATCTGAGCCGAATCTGCGCCGGTGGAGATGTTTCCGCGGCATTCGATTTGCAACCGCTTCGTGTGCAGTATCCGGAATACTTCGATCTGGATGCGTCCGCAGGACTGGATGTCTATGTCTGGCAGATGGCTCCGGACAGTTATTACTTTGGCTTGCTTCCGCATACGGCATCTCCAAGAGACAGCACTGCACAGGAATTGCTGGCGCTTCGCGGTGCAAGTAGTGAGCAAATGCGGTACATCCTTGCCGCGTATGCACTCGATCCGGATGATATCCATGTCATTCCGTGGCAAAATCCTATTTCCAGCTATATCCCGGAGTGCTGGATTGTCACTGAAAACGGAGAAAGTCTGGAAGAAAAACAGGCGCAGTACATAGAAACAGTCAGCGCCATGCTTTTTGGAGAAGGGGACACACTGCTGCATAACGACTACCCGATCTACGATTCCATCGTTTTCGACGTAGATGGAGACGGAATAGATGAGGTCTGCGTTCTCGGTTTTGGGCGAACCTCCGGCCTTTTCACCTTTACCTTCCGCGCCGCAGAGATTGGGGCAGACACGCTGAAATACGATACCCTATTCTGCACGGAATGGTATGATTTATCCTTTATCCGCGGGGACGACGGCGTTGTCCGTGTGCAGGGGATTGACCAGAAGGAACCTCCGCAGACGCACCTGTTTGATATTGCCGTTGTTGATGGCAGCATACAGCTAACCGAGGACGGGCAGAGTATTTCGCGCTATTAAGATCCTCCCCATGATGCAATTTCATATTTTGGTCATTCCATTCTGCCACAAATGAGCTGACCATCGTTGTAATAGCGAGGACTTGAAAGTCCTCGCTATTAGCATACATCGTCGTGCAGATTGTTTTTCTCTGTCACAAGCTGGATCAGCTCATAACACATTACGAATGTCAGGATAGGGGGATTTGATTGGATAGGATTTGATATCTCCGTACTTGATAAATCAGTTCTTGATGGATCGTTACTTGATCTATCTTTATTTAATTGGGCGGGTTCTTCCTGAACAGGCGTGACCAATGTTGGATTTACCTGTACGGGATTTTCCCGTACAGGTTTTTCCTGTGCAGGTGTCGGCTCTTTAGGCTGCTCCAGAATGGTGTACTCGATAGAGCCAAGCTGACCGTTTGCGCCTCTCACACGCTCACGGATCAGATAGCCGTGTTCCTCCAACTCTCGGATGCCGCCGCTGATGCTGTCGATGCCATCCTTGCAGATACGGGCAAGCCCCTTCATGGTGTAGTCCCAGTTCTCCGGCAGGGACAGCATGAGGGATAAAAGTCCCTTTGCTTTCAGCGACAGGGACATATCCCGCAGATGATGGTTTGACATGACCGTGTAATCTCTGGTCTTTTCAATACGGAATACAGCCATCTTCGCACCTCCTTCCTCTGAAAATAAAAAGTGTTGATTTTGGGCGGTTTGTCTGCCTGTACGCCTCCACCGTCTCCCGCATGGGAAAACACCTGCGCCCTGTTCGGAACGCAAGCCACAGCGAAAGAAACAGCAGATTTTCCACCCTAATCACGACACTTGAATTTTGGCATAGAAAAAGGGCGGCTGTCTGAAAAACAGTCGCCCGAAAAGGGGATATATACAAGTTATTTGCTACTCGTCCGCCTTGAAAACCGTTGCTATTACTGGCTTTTTCAAAAAGTTCTGTATCACCACTCGCACCAAATCAGTTACCGTTGTTGATACCATATCAACAACGGTAATTTTTTATTTTCTGCTGTTCTGTAGGTGTTTTCTGCGTGAAATCAGGGATTTTCGGAACATTTCTACCGTTGAACAGACCGTGATGTCCCATTTGCCGCAGCCGGGTGTTCCCCAAAGCACGGCTTGGGAGAATTGCAATCGTTATAAGAATATAAACGATAAATTATTATTTTATATTGATATAGGAAACCGTCCACGGCCGAGAACAACTCCGGTCATGGACGGCTTTCCTTTGTACCCCCGGGACAGAAAGGACAAAAAGGACAAAATAGAACAGGCCCGGAGCAGCAGAATCTTTTTCTGCCGTCCCAAGCCTGTTTTTACTATTCTCATAGCCTTGTTGTGATTTCCTTCCCATCCGCGAACCGAAACACTACCCGCTCGTCGGCGTAGACGGTGACATGGTCAACGGTGCCGTTCCAGAGCTTTTCGTCGAAGGTCAGTGGCAGGGCGGTCAGTTCTCCCAAAGAAGCCGAATCCAAGAATGAGGATGACGACTCTGACAATCATCCGGGAGCTGGCGGAAACAGCGGCACTATGATCGTGGACGCCACCTGCGCACCGTCCAATATCCGTTATCCGCAGGATGTTTCCCTGCTCAATGAGGCCAGAGAAAGCGCCGAGAAGCTTCTGGATGTCCTCCATGATCCCGCGGACGGAAAGAAGCCCCGAACTTACCGCCAGCGCGCCCGGAAAGATTACCTGAAATACGTAAGATGCCGTAAACATACCGCAAAAATGACCCGCAAAGCCATTGGAAAGCAGCTGGCTTACCTCCGGCGCGACCTGGATGCCATTGATGGCAAACTGTCTCTTGGAAAGTCTCTGACCACGCGACAGATGAAGCAAATCAGCAACATCCCGTTTGCTGCCGTGCATAATGAGCGGTTCCTTATCCGGCGTTATCAAGCGAGTCTGCCGCGTGGCTTTTATTTTCCGAACAGCTCAGCGGCCTGCTTCATACGCTGCATGATGGGCACGTTAAAGGGGCACTGCGTTTCGCAGCGGCCACAGCCGATACACTCACCTGCATGATGCTCAAGTGCATCGTAATGTCCCTGTAGGGTGGGTGTAACGCCATCGAGAAGCGCCATGTCCAGATACTTGCTCAGCTGCGCAATGTTGATGTGCTTTGCGCAAGGCAGGCAGTGATTACAGTACATACAGCGTCCCTGCATGGAGAATTTCGGCTCTGCGGCAAAGAGGAAGGAATAATCCAGCTCCTCCGGCGTCATTGTTTCATAGCGCAGGCAATCGGCAACCTGTTCCGGTGACTGCATTCCAACCAGTACGCTTGCGACGCCGGGCCTGGAAAGCGCATAGTGCATGCACTGCTGAACCGTCATGGCCCGGCCGAAGGGTGAGGTCTTATCAGAAAGCAGCGCGCCTGCGGCCAGAGATTTCATGACCGTGATGCCAACACCGTGCATCTCGCAGTAGCGGTACAATTCTTCCCGGACCGGGTTGATGCCGCCAAGCTCCTGCATAGAATCGAAAAAGCGGTTGTTCAGCTTGCGTGGGCGCTCCGCATTCTCATTGAGCACGTCATAGGCTGGGTTGACGCTGAAGAGCATTAGGTCGATCAGGCCGGTTTTGGCCGCCCGCAGCGCCTGCACGGGATTGTGGCAGCTTACGCCCAGCGCACGGATTAAGCCCTTTTGCTTCAGCTCCAGTGCATATTCTAGGATAGGTCCGGAGAAAATTTCCTCATACTCCTGCGCGTTGTCGATCATATGGATCATTCCGAGGTCAATATAATCCGTCTGCATCCGGCGCAGAAGATCCTCAAAAAACGCCTGCACGACCTTCACGTCCATGGTACGACCGTACTGTCCGTTTTTCCAGATAGAGCGAAAATGTCCCTGGATGTACATTTTGTCGCGCTTTCCCTTGAGCGCGGTGCCAAGGTCCGAGCGGATGTCTGGATTGGACATAAAGCAATCCAGCAGATTGATACCGGCATCCATTGCAGCGTCCACGGTATTGCAGACCTGCTTCAAGGGCTTGCCTTCAAGATACTCGCCGCCAAGACCGATTTCTGAAACCTTGAAGCCCGTTCTTCCGAGTGTACGGTATTTCATTCTTTATACCTCCCTGCCAGCCGCGCGCAGTAGAGCGCGTGCCTGCGCCTCATCAATGGGCTCTGCCATGCTTCCGTTTCTGCGCAGCGTGGTACCGACGATGAGAATATCTGCGATCTGCATTTTTTCCGCAATGTTCTTTTCGGTGACGCCGCTACCGACGGCAACGGGAATGGAGATACTGTTTTTAACCTTTTCCAGATCGGAAGAAGCGGTTTCCGTACCGGTGGAGCAGCCGGTGACAATCACCGCATCTGCCCCCTGATGCTGCGCCCACTTTGCAGAGGTTGCAATGTCCACCTCAGGATTGACCATGTAATAGTGTTTGACCTGCACATCCGCGAAAATCTTGACATGCTCCGCGCTGATCTCACGGCGGTAACGAATGATTTTTCCGCTGCAAGGAGTCATGATTCCGTTGTAATTCATGACAGTATCGACAAAAATCGGTGTGCGGATGAAATCGCCGCCGACCACCTTTGCAATGGAAAGCGCCTCCTCATAGTTCAGCCCGCTGCAGCACAGGCCGAGCGGCAGCTTCACCGCGCTGCGCACTGCCTGGGCCACCATACTGATAGCCGAGAACTGCACTTTAGTCATATGTGGTTCCAAGCAGAGATCCTCGTTTTCGATCATGACAGCGTCAAAGCCGACACGCTCAAGCGCTTTGGCATCGCTGACCGCGCGCGCGATTACCTCGTCGATTGTCGCCGTTGCGCCGTAGGTTCCGGGCAGCGGCAGGCAGTGGATCATACCGATAAGCAGCTTGCGTCCGCCCGTCAGATTCCATTCCATTTCAATCATCCCTCCTGATTGTTTCGTACCGCGCCAGAAGCTGCGCTTCGGTGGGCAGGTTTGTGATGCTTCCCTCTTTTTCCAGCACGAAGGAGGACAGCGTGCCGCCCAGCAGGGCGCACTCATGGACGCTGCGGCCATGCACAAGTCCATAAAGGAAGCCACACACATAGCCGTCGCCCGCGCCTACAGTTTCCGGCTCTGCGCACAGCGGACGGACGGCGCGGGCTTGCGTCTGACAGATTTGTCCGCCGTCCCTATAGTACACACGGCTTCCCTCCGCACCCAGCGTTTCAACCAGAATTTGTAGCTTCTCATTTTGGAAGAGATCGCGGATCTCCTTTAGGCCGAATTCCTCGCATAAAAATGCCGTCTCAGTTTCATTTGCAAAGATTACCGTGCTCAGCTCCAGAAGCTGTGCGAGCTTCTCATGCGGTAGCGCATTGGGATCCTTGCGCATGGACAGCGCTAGTGGTGTCCCGCTTGCGCGGATAGCGTCGATCGCAGGCTGCGTATTCATCGCCATGGGCGCAGTGAGGACAACATAGCGGCTGTCACGGAAGAATTCCGGCTTCATCTCCTGCACGCCATAAAACGTGCTGCCTGGCAGACGGTGCGCATACTCCGTGATGAGCGTCATATGGTTTTTTTCGGCGTTCTGGATCATAATGGTCGTGCCGCGGGCTTTCTCTGGCGGATCCTGAATGCCATTTTCAGGCATGTGATATTCGCGCGCAAACGCATGCAGAAAGTCATGCTGTCGATGATCGGCATAGGTCAAAACGGGATAGACCGCCTCGCCCAGTCTGGCAAGACCGGCGCAGATGTTCAGCCCCATGCCGCCGTTGGAATACTCCGTAAGGCTGCCGCCAAAGACCGGCGTAGATTTGCCGCACTCAGGCATCTGGTTTACGTGCAGGATGCTGACCGTTGCGGCCGTGCCAACGACCGTAAAATCATAGCGCTTCATCAGAACACTCCGTTCTTCAGCCGCTCACAGACCTCGTCGGAGCTGATGGCCTTTGCAAAGTATTTGGTCATTTCCGCCAGATGGAAATCGTTGATCTCCTTGGTATTCGTACCAAGCATGTCGCTGATCATATAGGTGCGGAAGCGGTAGGCTGATGCATCGGTCGCGGTTGCGCGGCAGCAGACATTGGTCTTGACGCCACACACAAGAACGTTCTCCACGCCGCGCTCACGCAAAATCTCGGCAAGGTTCGTTCCAAAAAAGGCGCTTGGGACAAACTTGCGGAACATGATGTCACGCTCCGGATCATAGGGAATGCGCTCCTCCAGCTCCGCACCGGCCGAGCCCTCGACCAATGAAGCTTTCTTACCATCGCGGAACATGCGCGTCAGCTCGGGATTGACCTCCTTTTCATCCGCCGGATGCGCGGTATAGACGATGACGACAAGTGCGCCAAGGTCACGCATTTTGTTGAGCTTTTCCGGGAAGGTCTTCATCATTTCGCCGGTCGTCTCGGGATAATAGAATCTTCCCTCCGGACGTGTGAAATCCTTTTGCATGTCGATGACAAGAACAGCAGTTTTAGGCATAGAAATTCCTCCCGTCAGGCTTCCTTGAAGAAGCGCAGATGATTTTTGCGGGCATTGGGCGTCTCGACGATCAGCAGCACGACAATGATCGTGACATAGGGCATAATGCCGAGCAGCGACGAAATGGCCGCAGGAACAAAGTTGTTGATGATGGTTTGCAGCGCACGGACAAAGCCGAAGATCAGCGCATAGACACAGGCCTTCTCCGGATCCTTACGGCCGCAGTTAATGGCGCTCAGGCAGATAAAGCCGCGGTTCGCCGTCATGTTGATGGTATACATGCCGAGCTGCTCAACCGAAAGGTTCAGTCCGGCCAGTGCGCAGGTCGCGGCGGAGATCATCAGGCACAGGAACTTGATGCGGTTGGTCTTGATGCCGACGGATTTCGCAGCGTTGACGCTTTCGCCAGTCACGCGGACATAAATGCCAAACTTGGTCTTATACATCACGACAGTCAGCACAATGACCACAAGGAAGGTCAGGTAGGTAATCGCCGTGTGGTTGTTAAAAATATCGCTCAGGATCGGAATGCTACGAAGAACCGGCACGTCGATCATCATATTCGCCGGGTCAATGATGCTGCTGGCAACCAGATTGCTGCGCGTCCCGTAGAGTGCCTGTAAAAGGCAGGCCGGAATGCAGGCTGCCATTAGGTTGATGCCGCTGCCGACGACGCTGAGGTTGCCCTTGAGCTTAACGGTAAACAGATAGAACAGGCAGTTGAGCAGAATTGCGATTACGAAGGCAGCGATTACGCCGACCCAGATCTGTCCCGTCATGAAGGCAAAGAGAATGCCCGCAAAGGCGGCAAACTCTGTGCAGCCCTCCATGGAGATGTTGAACACGCCTGCTCTTGCGACAAATACGCCTCCGATGGTGATGAGCAGATACGGCGCAGCGTTTTCCACAGTCATGTTCAGAAGATTCAGAAACAGCGAGAGGTAATTCATGCTCAGCCCTCCTTTTTCACCGCAGACCGGTGGAAGATGTGGCCGAAGAAGTCAGCAATGGCTTCGCGGTTATTGCCGATGAGCTTGATGGCCATAAACAGCACCAACGTGCTCTTGATGATGTTGATGAGGTCAAGAGGAACGCCGAGGCCGGTCTGCGCCGCCAGAGCGCCGTAGCGCAGCGCGCCGAAGACGATGGAAAATAGCAGAATGCCGACTGGATTACTGCCAGCCAGGATACACACAAAGAAGCCGTCCCAGCCGATACCGGGGTTAGCAGAGAAGGTGTTGACAAAGTTATAGTTGACACCGAGAATTTCTGTTGCACCTGCAATACCGGCCAGCGCGCCGCCGACCACGAAGATCACGACGATTTTCCGGCTGACGTGCATACCGACGGCGTCGGCAAATTCCCACTGCTTGCCGATGCAGTCAATCTCATAGCCGAATTTGGTCTTTTTCAGAATGAAATACAGGATCAGCCAGATTGCCAGCGCAATAAAGATCGCCGTTGTGCAGCGGTACTTGCTGTTGAGTTTGGCAAGGCGGGCGGTCTGCTCGATGAACTCAGTGTGCGCATAGGCATCGCC
Source organism: Clostridiales bacterium (assembly GCA_003525905.1). GTDB lineage: Bacteria > Bacillota > Clostridia > Oscillospirales > Oscillospiraceae > JAZOXB01. Next base: position 21,489 of record DQIA01000086.1, on the reverse strand, counting down.
CGTTCCAAGGTAGCTCTGGGTCAGAAAGCCTGTGACCTGCGTGGCAATGCTGTTGAGCATAACGGTTGTAACAACCTCGTTCACGCGCAGCTTGGCCTTCAGCAGGCCGGGAATCAGCGCGTAGACCGCGCCGAAGGCGGCGCCAATCAGCAGGCACAGCGTGACATGCAGCGCCGTGGGAACGCCCTTGATCATATAGCCCGCAAGAGCCGCGGTGAAGGCACCCAGGAATACCTGACCCTCAATGCCCATATTGTACATATTCGCACGGATGGAAAGTGCCGTAGCCATGCCCGTGATGATGATCGGCGTAGTATAGCCGAGCGTGTTCAGCAGGCCGCCGACGGAGAAAAACGCTTTTTTGATGATATAGCTGTAAAGAGTAAAGGGATTACAGCCGCAGATCAAGGAGAAGATGCTGCCAACGCCGAAGGCAAACAGCAGCGGCACCAGCACGTCTCCAGCCGCTGCGAGAAGATTTGAGGTCCAGCCGGTCGTGCGTTTTGCAGGGAGTCTTTGTTTCATAGTTCTAAACCTCTCATTCTTCCGAAAGCTCCTCGGAGGACATGCGCTTCACACCGGACATATAAAGTCCCAGCTCATTGAAGCTCACATCATCCGAGCGGAAGCTGCCGACGATTTCCCCGTGATACATCACGAGCACACGGTCGGAAAGCCCCGTGACCTCGGAAAGCTCCGAGGAGATGATAAGTACCGCCGTACTGGCATCACGCATTTTAAGGATCTGATTGTGGATGAATTCAATTGCGCCGATATCCACGCCGCGCGTCGGCTGGCTGACCAGCAGCACCTTCGGTCTGCGGCTGAATTCACGCGCAATGATAACCTTCTGCGCATTGCCGCCAGAGAGAGAGCCAACCGCCGGATCCTTCGTGCTCAGACGAACGTCGTATTCCTCTACCAGACGGTCGCGGTTTTCCGTTATGGCACGGCGATTCATGACGCCTTTATTGCAATAGGGCTTAAGTCCGTGATAACCGGCGATGAGATTGGCCGAGACCGGTACGTCAAGGCACAGCCCCTGCTTGTAACGATCCTCCGGCACCACACCGATGTCGTGCTTCCTCAGTTCGTCCGGCCACAGCCCCGTGATATTCACGCCGCCCAACTCCACGGTTGAGCCATGGCAAACATCCAAAAGCCCGGTCAGTGCCAGCATCAGCTCGGTTTGGCCGTTGCCCTCAACGCCAGCAATACCGACGACCTCGTTTTCATGGATGCGGAAGCTGATGTCATTAAGAATCTTTTTGCCCTCGGAGTTGACTGCACTGAGATGATTAACCTGATAGGCAACCTTTCCTCCTACGGGCTTTCCACTTTTCTTCACCCGCAGCAGGACGGCGCGGCCGACCATCATCTCAGCCAGATCCTCGTCGGTGGTATTTTCGTCGTTCGGCACAGTGCCAATAACGTGGCCTGCACGGATAACCGTAATGTTATCGGCGCACATTTTGACCTCATTGAGCTTGTGCGTAATGATAATAATCGTCTTCCCGGCTTTCTTCAGGTCAATCAGGCGGCGTATGAGGTCGTCCACCTCCTGCGGAATGAGCACGGCCGTCGGTTCATCCAGGATGAGCAGATCGACATCGCGGTAGAGCATTTTCAGGATCTCCACACGCTGCTTTGCGCCGACGGAAATATCCGAAACTTTGTCGGTAATATTCAAATTAAAATTAAACTTGTCCACAAGCGCCTGAATTTCGGCTTTTTCCTTCTTTTTGTCAATCAGGACGCCGCGGAAGGTTTTTTTCCCGATTTTATGGGTGCACACCGTTTCTGTGCCGAGAACGATATTCTCATAGATGGACAGCGACGGCGAGAGCTTGAAGTGCTGGTGCACCATGCCGATGCCCAGCTCAATGGCATCGCGCGGCGAAGCGATGGCTACCTTTTTGCCGCGGAAGAGGATCTCGCCCTCCGTCGGCTGCAAGATGCCATAGAGCATATTCATGAGGGTGGACTTACCGGCGCCGTTTTCACCGATGATGGCGCGGATCTCCCCTTCCTTCACTGCCAGATCAATGTGATCGTTGGCAGTAAAGTTTCCAAATTTCTTCGTTAAGTTCTTAGTTTCAATAATGGTATCCATATTCATCACCAAAGCATCCTATTGATGGTGCATGCCCCGCTGGAGCTACCTTCAACGGGGCATACACAGTCGGTTATTTCTTGTTCAGCTCTGCATAGGTTACGTTGTTACCGTCGATCTGGAGCCAATCGTCCAAGCGCTGGCCGTCGGACTCGATGCTCGCCATACGAGCGTCGAACACGGTGATGGTTCCGTCAGCAATCCACTTACGGCACTGGTCGAGAATGCCCTTGAGTTCTTCCAGCTTGTCCTTATCCGTGACGTACTGCTCGATGACGCTCATGTCGGTGATGTCAACGCCGCCGTTGGAAAGGTTGAAGGTGTCCGGCTCGGTCTGCTCGATGTTGCCTTCGAGGTACTTGCCGATGTAGAATTCCAACAGAGAGGTGTTGTCGCGGATTGCAGAGGTCAGGATGTTGCCCGGCTCAACCTCGTCCTGGTTGGAGTCGACGCCGATGCCGAAGGCATTGTTCAGACGGCAGGCCTCCAGGCCACCAAGGCCGGCAGTGCCGCAGCAGGTCCAGATGACGTCGCAGCCCATGTTGTTAATCATGTTCTGCGCGATGCTTTGCGCGTTTGCAGTATCGGAGAAGCCAACAGTGTAGTCAATGTAGACCTTTGCATCGGGGTTGTAGAACAGTGCGCCCTGACGGAAGCCGTCGCCATACTGATAGAAGCCGACAGACTCGGCACCGAACAGAATGCCGATGTTGCAGCCTTCGTGCTGGCCGACACCCTCAACAAGAGTGTTGCCATCAGTTGCGGCAAAGGCAGCGACGACGCCTGCGAGGAAGGAGTGCTCGTTGAGCGTGATGTAGGATTCAATGACGTTCTTCGGGGTTTCAGTGAAACCATCAACCGCGTTGATGCGGAGCTGACGGCCGACAACGACGAAGTAAATGTCGGGGTAGTCGCGTGCAACGGTGTACATATTGCCGCTGATTCCGGCTTCGAGGTTGATGATCAGGCCGTAACCCGCTTCGCACAGCTCACGAATCAGGGTCTCGCCCTGCGTGGTGTCGGTGCATTCCACGGCGTTAACATCCAGATCGTACTTTTCCTTGCAGGTCATCAAACCGGCATAGGCAGTGTCGTTAAAGCCCTGGTCGCCCAAGCCGCCCTGCTGCATGATCATAGCGATCTTCTTGTTGACGTTGGCCTTCATACTGGGATTGTCGGAGTTTGCGGGAGCGTCGCTGCTGGGGTTGTCTTTGTCCGTGTTGCCGGCACAGGCTGCAAGAGAAACAAGCATGACCAGTGCAAGCAGAACTGCGAGTAGCTTTTTCATGGATACATCCTCCTCTTTATTTACATCAACGGTTAAAGTTGTATTGATGTTATAATAATAATATCATCGCGATCTCTAATTTTCAATTCGCAAAACAACCGAAATAATCCAGAAATTTCGTCAATTTTAACAAAAACCTAATGGATAGTTCTGATAATCCCAGCATCTCTCCTTTGCATGCCACAAGCCATATCGTATAGTTGTAATGACAAATTGTGCGCGTGCTGTAGGAGGTTTGGGTGCGTCCGCCGGAATCGGACGCACCCTCGATAGGAGGCCAAATAAAAATGAAACAGAAATATCAGTAAGCCAGCTTGTAAATTTCCAGTGCGGACTGCTCGTCCAGCGGACGGAACGCCTTGGCAAAGTAATCCTTGCCAATGATCGCAGCCTCATGGGCCATCTTGGGCAGCATGCTCTCCTCAATGCCGAAGTCGCGCAGGTGCTGCGGCAGGTTCAGAGAAGCAAAGTACTCGCGGGTCTTCTCAATGGCGAGCTTTGCAGCCTCCATCTTGTCCATGCCTGTCGGGTCGATGCCGAAGGAAGCCTGCAAATAGCCAAGGTAACGATAAGCGTTGTCCTCGGTGAGCATCCATGTCAGCCATGCGGGCATAATAACGGCAAGTCCTTCGCCGTGCGTGACATCGTAGAAGGCGGACAGCTCATGCTCAAGCTTATGCATTGACCAGCCAACGGGGTTGCCCTTGACGGTAAGACCATTAATCGCCCAGCAGCAGGTCCACATGATGTTCGAACGCGCCTCATAGTTGGTCGGATCATCATAAGCGATCTTGCCATAGTGGAACAGCGTGTTGAACATTGCCTCGCCGAACTTTGTCTGCAAGTACGCTTCGGGAACATTGGAAAAATAGGACTCCATCACATGGCTGATGGCATCGGCGACGCCAGCTGCGGTCTGCTTCTTCGGCATGGTGAAGGTAAATTCTGGATTGGAGAAGGACGCGCGCGGACGCATATCGGGGCTGGAATAGCCGGCCTTCTCATTGATGTCCATACGGGAAATCACAGAGCTTGTGGACATTTCGGAGCCTGCCGCAGCCAACGTCGGGACGGCAATGACGGGCAGAACCTTGCCTACGGGAACCTTTTTACTGATGATGTCCCAAGGCTCGCCGTCATAGTTCACGGTGGCGGCAATGGACTTCGCGCAGTCAATGGCAGAAGCGCCGCCGATGGGCAGCAGGATGTCGCACTGCTCCTCGCGGCAGATGCGGTTGCCCTCAAGCACGGACTCATAGCGCGGGTTCGGCGCGACGCCGCCCATTTCCGCATAGGGGATGTTTGCTTCCTTCAGACGGCTGACAACCGCGTCATAAGCGCCGTTGCGCTTGATGGAGCCGCCGCCGTAAACGATTAGAGGCTTCGTGCCCCACTGATGGATGGTGTCCACCAGATACTGAAAGCAGGACGGACCAAAATTTACACGGGTCGGAACATAGTACCAAAAGTCTTTCATAATGTCACACCTCTTAAATATTCTGTTTTGCGCAGGTCAGTTCTGCGCTGCCTTTTTATATTCGCGGATCAGCTCAACGAGTTTTTCCGGCGTGTCGTACAGTTTAATAATGGAGCTTCCGACAAAGAAGCCCTGGCCTCCCGCGGCCTTGACGCGCGCTGCGTCCGCCGGAGACTTAATGCCCGCGCCGCAGTAGATCGGCTCGGAGACTTTACGCTCGCGCAGATAGCGGATGCAGGTTTCCAGCTCTTCAAAGCCGGGCTTGACATACTGTCCCTCGCTCGGGAACGCCTGCATATAAGTAAAGCCATCGGTGTTGATGCAGCGCTGAATGTCATCCTCGTTCATCTTGTAGTTCACCGAGCGCGCCAGCTTGACACCATGTTTCCGCAGTGCCGCAATTGCCTCGGGGTCATGCAGGTCGCCGGAAATGACGTTGACGATGTGGTGCTTCTCGCAGAACTCGCCCAGCTTCTCCGCGCCGATTGCCATAATGACCTCATGATAAAGCACAAAAAAGAACTCTGTGCTCGGATACTGCTCCGTCATGCGGCCAATGCCCTCAAGATACTTCGAATAGTCATCGGTCTGTGCCAGCGCAACGCGGTAGAGCTCCTGCAAAAAAGCGCTGTCGCGGTACGGATCCTTCGGCGGAATGCTGACCTCGATGGCGTCACAGCCGCCCTCAATGTAACGTCCGGCCATTTCAATGCTTTTTTCAATGGTCGGGTAGCCAAAGGAGAGATAACAAATGGTTTTGATGCTCATGCTCATACTTCCTTTCAAGAATTTGCAGCCTGCTCAAGGTCTGCCAGCAGCGCCAGCATCGCAGGCTCGTCGTCCCAAAGATTCATCAGGCAACTTCCGACAAACGCGCCCGAAGCGCCAGCCTGTTTTGCCTCCAAAAGGCTTGCGCCGCAGGTAATGCCCGCCGTTGCGTAGATCGGTGCGTTCACGCCGCGCTTACGCAGATAACGAATACGCCGATCCCAGCTTATCATGCCGTCGCGCGGCTCCATGCCGTCGCGCACATTGCGCAGCATCACAGCTCGTCCGGTCTGCACGGCAAATTCCACGTCCTTCTCCGGCAGGTTGTAGTCGATGAAGGTCAGCGTGTCGATACCGGCCGCGTTCATGTCAATTCTTGCCAGTTCGATCACGCCGTCGCCGGAAATGCGGCATGTTTTAATGTTGTTCTGCTTGCAAAACTCGATGTACCGTGCCGTGCCGATGGTCAGAATCACGTCCTCATAGGACACCATCTGCATCTCGAAATCCGGATGCTTGCGCCGGAATTCCGTCAACGCCGTCAGAAACGGCTCATAGCCGCCGTAGGTCTCCCACGCCTTTGCCATACGCTTGCGGATGAAGAGCGTTTCACGGTAGGGATTGCGCGACGGCAGATCGAACTGCAAGGCGCTCACACCGTGTGCGAGATAGGTCTCCGCCATTTGCAGTGAAGCTTCGATGCTCGGCGTGCCCATGCTGATGTAGTAGACCAAATGGAACTTTCCCATTCTTTTCCTCCAAATCCGGTAGTCTTTCCGGTGCGAAATTGTTCAATGATGTAGATGTAATGACAACATAATAATAGGTTTCCTGAAAAAACAGGCACCCCGCCCGGTATTTTCATTATATCATACTCTCTGCGCATTGCAATTATCTGAATTCACAAAATAATTTGTCGTTTTTTGCGCAATTTCAACAAGACAAATTTTCCGTTTTCCCTACAAGGAAGTATCAAAAAGCCGCCAACATGTCATATATTTTCCTAGTTCGCCGCGCAAGCTGCATTGTAGGGGCCGCCGGCAGCGCACCGCGTTTTTCCTGTCAATTTTTCCGCTTTTTTTCTGAAAAAGTGTTGACTTCTAGACCTCTGGTCAATAAAATAGATATTATGAACAATAGATCACCCACACTATCCCAAGCACCAAGAACGTTGAGAGGCAAAGGTTGAGGGACAAAAAATGAACCATATGTTTTCTGAAGAACAGATCTCTGCGCTGGTGCAGAACATCCCGAAATATGTGTATATCAAAATTGCGCTCACCAACCGCATCAAATCCGGCGAGCTGGAGGTCGGCGCAAAGCTGTCAACGGAAAAAGAAATGTGTGACCTGTATGGGTGCAGCCGTCTGACCGTCCGCAAGGCCCTTGAGGAATTGACACGCGAGGGTTATATCTATAAAATTCAGGGCAAGGGCACTTTCGTCAAGGAGCGTACGCCGCAGAAGCAGAATTTCTCTGTCATCACAAGCTGTTCCACGCTCATCCGCTCGCAGAACATGACGCCCACGAAGAAAATCCTCTTTGAGGGAATCGTCCCGGCTACCGCCGATATTGCGCAGCGCCTTGGGCTGCATGAGGGCGACTCGGTTCTGGAATACCGGCGTGTGTATTATGCAAACGGCACACCGGTCATTTATGGCCGCAGCTACTTCAACGCCTCCGTGCTTCCTGGAATCGAGAGCTTCAATCTGCAGAATCAGTCGATCATCACGCTGCTGAAAGAAAAGTATGACCTGGAAATCCACTGCTCCAACCGCGAGCTGCGTGCTGTGGTCTCGGACGAGACGACTTCCCGCCTACTTGGCACGCCAAACCGCTTTCCGCTGCTTCAGGTGACCGACCTGAAAACGGGCGTATGGCAGGATACGAAAATTCCGGTCGAGTATTATACTTTCCTGTATGTGACGGAGCGTATCCGTTATTCGCCCGAGATTTAAGGCAACACCGCACAATTGCATTATGCGGTGCTGCCCTAAAAAGAAGCACGACAATTCTTCCAGGGAAAAACTGAAAAAGCGCAAAAAGGATGCAAAGAAGAAAACCATCACCGTCAGCACTACTGACCCGGACTGCGGCCTGTTTGTCAAGGGTGAGCACAAGAAGCAGCTGGCCTATGAAGCGCATACCGCCTGCGATGTCCACGGTGTCGTTCTTGCAGTAGAGGTTACCCCCGGCAACGTCCATGACAGTGTAACGTTTGACGATGAATACGACCATGTGGTCGAGCAGTTCCCGAACGTCCGTACCTTTGTAGCCGACAGCGCGTATAAGACGCCCCATATCTGCAAGAAAGTTTTTGGCGATAACAGAGCTTTGTCCACAGCCTATAAACGTCCCATGACCATGAAGAACGGCCACGAATGGTGGAAATATGTGTATGACGAGCACTTCGACTGCATTATCTGCCTATAAATTGCGTGAAAAAGACGATATTCCAAATGAATCATTTTTAACAGGATAATATTTCCGAGGAAAGAACAATCAGTCTCGCTGCCGTTTTGCTCGGATTTCTGTGAAAAAATTTGATATTTTGTTGACTTATGTTGGTTCGTGTGGTATTTTATTGAAAGAGTCCTGATTCGATCAGCCACAGCATCATTATACTATTCATGGAAAGGACCAGTCTCATGAGCCATGCGGAATATCTGAACGATTATGAAGCAAAACATCAAATTCTCGAAGTTGGACGGCGGATGTACGAAAAGGGCTTTGTCGCTTCCAATGACGGCAACATCAGCTGCCGCGTAAGCGAAACGGAGCTGTGGACGACCCCGACCGGCGTTTCCAAGGGATTTATGACCGAGGAAATGCTCGTGAAGGTCGATCTGAACGGCAACCTGCTTAGCGGTGAGCGGAAGCCCTCCAGCGAGATTCGTATGCACCTGCGCGTCTACCGGGAAAATCCGCAGGTGAAGAGCGTTGTCCATGCGCATCCGCCTGTTGCGACCTCCTTCGCCATTGCCGGCATCTCGCTTTCCCGCGCCATCCTGCCGGAAGCGGTGGTGCAGCTCGGTGTCGTTCCTGTCGCCAACTATGCAACCCCCGGCACACAGGAGGTCCCCGATTCCATCGCGCCCTATTGCAGGAGTCACAACGGCGTCCTGCTTGCCAACCATGGCGCGCTGACGTGGGGAAAAGATCCTGAGCAGGCTTATATGCGCATGGAGTCACTGGAATATTACGCAACGGTTTCCATGTATACCGGCCATATCATCGGCCAGGCAAACGAACTGACGTGTGAACAGGTGGACCGCCTTGTCGATACGCGCACACGGCTCGGCATCCAGTCGGGCGGGCGGCCGGTGTGCCGCCATGCAGAGGCCGGAGAGCCGCGTCCCTGCGAATGCGGCCTTTGCAATCTGACACCCGCTGCGCTTTCCGAGCTGATCTGCCACCTGATCGCAACGCTTCCTGAGGATGTAATCCGCCTGCTCCGCCATTCCAGCTGAGTGTGCCGACCCTTGCCGGAAAACCGATACAGAAACCAAGCCTCCCGGGACAACCGTTCCGGGAGGCTTGGTTTATAGAATTTGCGGCTGCCCTCTCGGGCGCGTTTATGCCAGCTGGCGGGGCCCCGTGCGTTATCGCTGTCGCTCGGCTTGCTGCAGAACACGATCATGGGCACAACGCCCGCGACCGGGATGAGCAGCAGCAGCGAAAAGGCCGCGTCGAACTGCGCCACGAGCGGGATGGCCCTCGCCGTGCGCTTGGCGCACACTACGGTCAGGGCTGACAGACCGCTGTGCGGGCACAGTGGACGCGCTTGCCGCCCGCCTCGGGCGACCGGTACCTGATCTGCAGCGACGGCCTGACGGATATGGTGCCGAATTTTGAGCTGTACAGCACACTGCTCATGGTTCGTCGGCCGAAGAATGCGCCGCCCGCCTCATGCGGCAGGCCATGCGAGCCGTGCTCGCCTTGGCTGTTACTGTTGCGGTCAATGAAAGAGGCAGTGTCGTCAATGCCGACATTTGCAATCTCTTCGGTCACCTGCCAGCCCTCTGCCTCGAGGAAAACCGTTCAGAGATCGCGATATCGTAAATCGTAATAAGGAAATAACACCGCGATCGGATCGCGGTGTTATTTTTATAAACCACTATTCCAGCAGCGAAAAGCCCAGGATCACGACGCCGAGAATGACGAGAATAACGCCCGTGGCGCGGTTGAGTGTTTTGGCGCTGGCACGGTTGGCGATGCGTGCAGCCAGCCGGGCAAAGCCGAACGTAAAGATGATGCACAGGAAAAACGGCAGCCACTGCGGCGCGCCGCCGATGGCGAAGTGCGAAACGGAGCCGGTCAGGGCCGTGAACGTCATGATGAACACGCTCGTGCCGACGGCGGTCTTGAGCTCATAGCCCATGACGCCCGTGAGCAGCAGGAGCATCATCATGCCGCCGCCCGCACCGATAAAGCCGCAGATAAAGCCGACGATTGCGCCGCAGACAATGGACTTGATGATACGCGTGCGCTTCGGGATCTGCTGCATGTCCTCCTTTGTGGTCATCACCGGGCGGACGATGAACTTGATGCCGAGCAGCAGCGTCATGAACACGGAGAAATTGCCCATTGCAACGGATGGCACGAGGCTCGAGACAAGGCTTCCGACAACGGTGAATGCCAGCACCGTGATCATCATGATGAGGCCGTTGCGGATGTCCAGATTCCTGTTGCGGCCGTAGGTATAGGCCGAGACGGCGCTTGCCAGCACATCGGATGCCAGTGCGATGCCGACGGCCGTGTACGGCTCGATATGCAGAAATGTGACGAGCATGGGGGTGATGACGGCAGCGGCACTCATTCCGGCAAAGCCCGTGCCGAGGCCGGCCCCCGCACCTGCGAACAGGCAGACGACGATGGTCAGGAGGAGCTGCATCGAATCACCCCTTCCCCGTCATTTCGACCGTTCGGCGGTAGGCGGCCGTGACGGCGTTCTGCACGGTGTAGGAAAATCCGCCCTGCTCGAGCGCCAGAACGCCCTCGATGGTCGTTCCGGCCGGGCTGCACACGCGCATTTTCAGCACGTCCGGCGCTTCCCCACTCTGCAGGAGCATCTCCGCCGCGCCGAGCATGGTCTGCGCCGCCAGACGGCAGGCGTCCGGGTACGACAGGCCCGCGCGCACGCCGCCGAGGGCCAGCGCGTCGGCAAACTGGAAGCAGAACGCAGGTCCGCAGCCCGAGATGGCGCTTGCAGCGTCGATCTTTTCCTCCGGCAGGGGCAGCAGCAGCCCGGCCTGCGCCAGAACGGCGCGGAAGGCGTCCAGCTGCGCGTCCGTCACGTTCTGCGCGGCATAGAGGATCGTGCCCGCGCCGACGGCGGCCGGCGTGTTCGGCATAATGCGGATGAGCGGCAGTCCCCCGCCGAGCATGGCGTCCAGCTCCCGGAGCGTCACGGCCGTCGCCATGCTGACGACGACGGGTGCATTCCCCTTCCGCGCTTGCAGCACGGGAGCCAGCTCTCCTGCCAGCCCCGGCAGGCCCTGCGGCTTCACGCCGAGGAACAGCAGCTCGGCCGCTTCCGCGGCCTGTGCATTCGGGCAGACTGTCCCACCCAGCTCCTTTGCCAGCGCCGCTGCCTTGGCAGGGGTTCGGTTGGCAAGCAGCAGCGTGTGGCCGCCCTTCGCTGCGGCCCGCGCCAGCGCGCCGCCCATATTTCCGGTCCCGATGAATCCGATCTTCATGCGCTTACCTCCTGATCTGACCGTTTCCGGTGATAACATACTGATAGGTCGTCAGTTCGTTCAGGCCGATCGGCCCGCGCGCGTGGAGCTTCTGCGTTGAGATGCCCATCTCGCAGCCGAGGCCGAATTCGCCGCCGTCCGTGAAGCGCGTCGAGGCGTTGACATAGACGGCCGCGCTGTCCACTCCCGCCGTGAAGCGGGCGGCGCTTTCCTCACTTTGCGTGACAATGGCCTCGCTGTGGTGCGTGGAATGCTGCGCGATGTGGCGGATGGCCCCCTCCACGTTGTCTACGACGCCGACGGCCAGCACATAGTCCAGAAATTCCGTGTCGAACTCCGGGTCCGGCGCGATGCCGAGGATGGCCGCCGCTTCTCCGTCGCAGCGCAGGCGGACGGGGTGCTTTGCACCGGGGCCGCACAGGCGCTTTTGCAGCATGGGCAGGAACCTCGGCGCGATGGCGCGGTGGACGAGCAGGACCTCGGCCGCATTGCAGACGGATGGGCGGCTCGTTTTCGCATTTTCGATGATATTGAGCGCCATATCGAGATCGGCGCTCTCGTCGACATAGACATGGCAGATGCCCGTGCCGGTCTGGATGCACGGCACGGTCGCGTGCTCGACGCATGCGCGGATGAGGCCCGCCCCGCCGCGCGGGATGAGCAGGTCAACATAGCCCGTGGCTGTCATGAGAGCGGCGGCCCCTGCGTGTGACGTGTCCTCCACAAGGTTCACGAGATCCGGCGTCAGACCGGTCCGCTCCAGCCCACGGCGCAGCGCTGCCGTGATGGCAGCGGCGGAGCGGTAGGCCTCGCGCCCGGATCGCAGCACGCAGACATTGCCGGACTTCAGCGCGAGCGCGGCGGCGTCCGACGTGACGTTCGGGCGGCTCTCATAGATGATGGCGATGACGCCCATCGGCACGCTGCGCTTGCAGATGCGAAGGCCGTCCGGACGGACGAATTCGTCCAGTGTCCGGCCGACCGGGTCCGGCAGGGCAGCAACGGCCTCGATGCCGGCTGCCATGCCCTCGAGCCGTGCCTCGTTCAGCGCGAGGCGGTCGAGCATAACGTCCGAGACTTTGCCGCGCGAGGCCTCGAGATCGGCGGCGTTCTCCGCCAGAATGGCAGGTGCCTCCGCGCGCAGCTCCTGCGCCATGGCGGCAAGGGCGCGGTTTTTCGCCTCGGTGTCGCGCAGGGCCGGGCAGGCCGCCGCGGCCTTCGCGCGCTTCAGAGTGACCTCCGTCGGGGTGAATTCCATTATGCCTTCTCCTCCCGTGCCAGAAATTTTGTACCGACGGGCTTGCCGTCCATCAGATCGTAGAGCGCAGCGGGCTGCGCGCCATTGGCAATGACCATGGGCACACCGGCCTCCGTAGCGATGTGCGCGGCGTGGAGCTTCGTCTGCATGCCGCCCGTGCCGAATTTGCTGCCCGCGCCGCAGGCCAGCCGCTCGATCTCCGGCGTGAGCCTCTCGACAACGGGGATGAGCTTCGCCGCGGGATCGCTGTGCGGGTCGGCCGTGAACAGACCGTCGATGTCCGAAAACAGGATGAGAAGGTCGGCCCGGATCGTCCGGGCTACGATGGCGGCCAGCGTGTCGTTGTCGCCAATGCCCAGCTCCTGCGTGGCGACGGTGTCGTTTTCATTGATGATGGGCAGCGTGCCAAGCTGCAGCAGCCGTGTGAGGGTGTTTTGGAAGTTCTGCGCGCGCTCCGGCGTCTCGATGTCGTCCGCCGTGATGAGCAGCTGCGCCACGACGTGGTGGTACTGCGAGTAGAGCTTATCATAAATGTACATCAGCTCGCACTGGCCGACGGCCGCAGCCGCCTGCTTGCCGGGAATATCCTTCGGCCGCTCGGCCAGCGACAGCTTGCTGACACCCATGGCGACGGCACCGGACGATACCAGCACCAGCTCATGTCCTGCATTTTTGAGATCGCTGCAGACTTTGCACAGCTCCTCCACGCGGCGAATGTTCAGATTCCCCGTCGGGTGCGTGAGCGTGGACGTCCCCAGCTTGAGTACGATTCGCATGGTTCAAGGCTCCTAACTTTTTTGCTTTAGCTTGTTAACACCTGCGTATCATAGCACGCTGAGGCCGGAATTGCAAGCGCTGCCGGATTTTTTGATGAGCAGCCGCAAAAGACCGCTTCACAGCCTCTGTGTTTCACGTGAAACACAGATCACCGCATGAAACCATACTATTATAAATAGTACACTTGCAGTACCCGGCAGCATTGTGGGAAAGCAATCGGCGAAATCGCAGCTGCCTGCCCGAGATTGCACCCCAAGGGCACTTCCTCGCGCT
>DQIA01000086.1:2744-7799 GCA_003525905.1 Clostridiales bacterium | reverse complement strand
CGCTCAGGGCGCCACGTCGGCCTGCGGCCTCCTCGCAATGACAAGCCTGCCACCCTGCATCTCCACTCTCCACCCCACTACGTTTCACACTTTTCACCACATTCCTCTTTCCAAATGTTTCACGTGAAACAGGAATTTTTTACAGAAGGCTCCTGCACGGTTGCAATCTTCCCCTGCATGTGCTAGAATAGCACCGTATCGACAACCAAAGGAGGTGGCAGCTTGGCGCAGATCATCGCGATCGTCAATCAGAAGGGCGGCGTGGGAAAAACGACCACTGCCGTAAACCTGACGGCGGCGCTGGCCGCGACCGGCGCGCGGGTGCTGCTGTGTGACTTCGATCCGCAGGCCAACGCGACCTCCGGCCTCGGCGTGGACAAGCGCAAGGCCCCCTACGCATCCTACGATCTCATTCTCGACGGCATCAGCGCCGAGAAGGCCGTCATCCACACGGATTATGGCGACGTCATCCCGTCCGGCGCGGAGCTGGCCGGTGCGACCGTCGAGCTCATCGGCGTGGACAAGCGCGAATACCAGCTGAAAAACGCGCTCGAGCCGCTGCGCGCGGCCTATGACTACATCTTCATCGACTGCCCACCCTCGCTGGAGCTGCTGACGCTCAACGCCCTCTGCGCGGCGGACAGCGTGCTCATTCCGGTGCAGTGCGAGTATTATGCCCTCGAGGGCCTGTCCGACCTGATGGGCACGCTCCGGGCCATCAAGCGGCGGCTGAACCCGAAAATTTCCGTATTCGGCGTGCTGCTGACCATGTACGACGGGAGAACGAACTTCTCCAACCAGGTGGCGCAGGAGGTGCGGCGGCACTTCCCCGGCAAGGTCTATGCCAACGCCATTCCCCGCAATGTCCGCCTCGCCGAGGCCCCGAGCCACGGCCTGCCGGTCATTGCCTATGACCGAAGCTCCCGCGGTGCGGCGGCCTATCTCGCCGTTGCCGAGGAGATTCGCAGAAAGGACGGAAGCTTATGAGTGCAAAGCAGCGTGGGCTGGGCCGCGGGCTCGGCGCGCTGATCGGCGATTTCCCGGAAGAACCCGAGAGCGGCGCGGTGACAAAGCTGCCCCTGCAGAAGGTGGAGCCGAATCCGGATCAGCCCCGCCGCACGTTTGACGAGGAGGAGCTGCAGGCGCTGGCGGATTCCATTGCCGCCCACGGCATCCTGCAGCCGCTGGCCGTCCGCGCAAGCGGAGGCGGATTTTATCAGATCATTGCGGGCGAGCGCCGTTGGCGTGCGGCCCGGATGGCGGGCCTGAGCGAGGTGCCCGTCGTCGTGCTCGAGGCCGACGACCGCACCGTTATGGAGCTGGCCCTCGTCGAGAACCTGCAGCGGCAGGACCTCAACCCCATGGAGGAGGCCGAGGGCTATCAGCGCCTGATGAAGGAATACGGCCTGACGCAGGAGGAGGCCGCTGCGCGCGTCGGCAAGTCCCGCCCGGCCGTAGCCAACGCCCTGCGCCTGCTGCTCCTGCCGGAGGAGGTCCGTTCCCTCGTGGAGGACGGCACGATCTCGGCTGGGCACGCCCGCGCTATCCTGTCGCTCCCGGCGGCCCGCCTGCAGAAGGCGGCCGCGCAGAAGATCGTCGCCCTGCGCCTGTCCGTGCGGCAGGCCGAGGCCATGTGCAAGCGGATGCTGCAGGAGGAGGAAAAGCCGGAGCCGAAGCCCGCTCCCCTGACGGTCGACTATGTCGCCGAGTGCGAAAAATCCCTCACGCGCCGCCTTGACCGCAAGGTCCGCATCGTCAACGGAAAGCGCAAGGGACGCTTTGAACTGGAATTTTATGGGCAGGAGGACCTGCAGCGCCTGTATGACGCCCTCCTCGCCCTCGGAAAAACGGAGGAAAAGCCCGAATGCCTGAACTGAAGCAGCCGCAGGAAGCGGCAGAAACAACAACGGAGCAGCCGCTGACCACAAAGAAAAAGCGCGCCATGCTCGAATACATGGCCATCATGTTCGCGGCGGCCTTCCTGCTCGTGGCGGTCTCCCTGCTCATCAAGGTCATTGACATGAAGGGCGAGATGGAGGCGGCCAACACGGGCGCGCGAGAGAACATCGCGCTGCTGCAGAAGGATCTGGACGCCGCCCGCGCCGAGTCCGCAGAGCTGCAGACCCAGCTCAACGAGGCCAACACCGCGTCCTCCGAGGCAGCAGACAAGCTCTCGGAGGCCGAGACCCGCTTAAGCGAGGCAGAAAAGGCCCGCGAAACGCTCGAGAAGACGCTTGAGAGTGCGCAGAAGGAAAACGACACGCTCTCCCGCCGCGCGCAGGCCAATGAGCTGCTCGTCTCGGCGCAGGCCGCGCTGGAGCAGGGCGATTATGCCGCCCTCCGCAGCCATCTCGAGGCGCTCGGGGCCTATGCCGACGCCCTGAAGGACGACGGCGCCGCGCTCTATGAGACCCTGCGATCCTATATCGACTGATTTAGAAAAGCTTTGATTAAAAACTTAGGGAAGCTCTGATTCAATCAGCAAGAGCGGATGGCGAGAGATTTTTTTGGCAAGGCGAGGTATGGAAAACGCAGGAATACTTTGTGTATTTCAAGTTTTTCATACCGATAGATTGACGAAAAAGATCCGGCATCCGCCGCAGATGATTGATTCAGAGCTTCCGTAGAACTGATTTATTGAGGTGACTGAATAATGCTGGATATCAAACGAATCAAGGACGATCCCGAGGCGGTCAAGGCCGGTCTGCGGGCCAAGGAGGTCGACTGCGACGCTGCCGTCGACCGCATTCTGGAGCTGGACGCTCAGCGCCGCGCCCTCATTCTCTCAACGGAGACGGATAAGGCCGAGCAGAACCGCGTCTCCAAGGAGATCCCGAAGCGCAAGAAGGCGGGCGAGGATGTTGCGCCGATCTTCGCGCGCATGGCCGAGCTGAAGGCCCAGATCGCCCAGAACGACCAGAAGCTGACGGATGTCGAGGCGGAGTACCGCACGCTGATGCTGTCCCTGCCGAATCTGCCGGACCCCGATCTCAAGCCGGGCGGCAAGGAGAACAACGAGCCGCTGCGCTATTACGGTGAGCCGCACCACTTCGACTTCGAGCCGAAGCACCATGTGGACCTGTGCACGGACCTCGGCCTCATCGACTATGAGCGCGGCACGCGTCTGGCGGGCTCCGGCTTCTGGATCTACCGCGGCATGGGCGCGCGCCTCGAGTGGGCCCTGCTCAACTACTTCATCGACGAGCACCTGAAGGACGGCTACGAGATGGTCGGCCTGCCCCTGATGCTCGAGTACCAGTGCGGCGAGACCGCGGGGCAGTTCCCGAAGTTCGCCGATGAGGTCTATAAGATCGAGAATCCGACGGACGACCGCATGCACTTCATGCTCCCGACGGCCGAGACAGCCCTCGCCTCCCTGCACCGCGGCGAGATTCTCGCCGAGAGCGACCTGCCGCACAAGCTGTTCGCCTATACGCCGTGCTTCCGCCGCGAGGCAGGCTCCCACCGCGCCGACGAGCGCGGCATGGTCCGCGGTCACCAGTTCAACAAGATCGAGATGTTCCAGTACACCCTGCCCGAGAAGTCCGACGAGGCCTTCGAGGAGCTGGTCGGCAAGGCCGAGCGCCTGGTCAAGGGGCTGGGCTTCCACTTCCGCACCGTTAAGCTTGCCGCAGGCGATTGCTCGGCCTCCATGGCGCGGACGTATGACATTGAAATTCAGATCCCGTCCATGAACGGCTATAAGGAGGTCTCCTCCGTTTCGAACGCGCGCGACTATCAGGCGCGCCGCGGCAACATCCGCTTCCGCCGCGAGGCCACGGGCAAGACGGAATTCGTCCACACCCTCAACGGCTCCGGTCTGGCCACGTCCCGCATCTTCCCCGCCATGGTCGAGCAGAACCAGCGTGCCGACGGCTCCGTCGTTGTGCCGGAGGTCCTGCGCAAGTACCTCGGCGGTCTGGAAGTACTCGAAAAGAAGAACTTCTGAGAAGGAGAGAGGGTACTATGGGGAAGAAAAAGAGCGGATTTCTGAAGGAATTTAAGGAATTTGCCATGAAGGGCAATATGCTCGACCTTGCAGTCGGCGTCATCGTCGGCGGTGCATTCAAGACGGTCGTCGATGCCCTGACGAATAGCGTCATCATGCCGGTCGTGTCCATGTTCCTCGGCGGCCTCAGCTTTGAGGAGTGGAAGATCCGGCTGCCGCAGTTCTTCGGCGAAAAGCTGGACGAAAACGGAGAGGTCATCGTAAACTACCTGCGTTTCGGCGACTTCCTGTCCGCATTCATCAACTTCGTCATCATGGCTTTTGTCGTGTTCCTGATCGTCAAGACCGTCAATCGCCTGCGTGAGGCCGGGGAAAAGCACCGCAAGAAGGAGGCAGAGGCCCCTGCCGCGCCTCCCGAGCCGACGAAGGAGGAGCAGCTGCTCACGGAGATCCGCGACCTGCTCAAAAAGTGAGCCGAAGGGAGCGCCCGATATGAAGCGAATCTGCATCCTCTGCCTGCTGGCTGCCCTCCTGCTCAGCGCCTGCGGCCTGGCCGACGCGCCCTATATGGAGCCGGTCCGCACCTACTGTGCCGCCCTGCAGGACGACGATTTCACCCGCCTGCAGGAGGCCATCCCCCCCGCCGTGCTCAATGCGGACGGCTTCGATGCCGGGGAGCTGGCCAATGTGCGCGATTCGTTCGCCAAGGGCAGCAGCAACGACTATGACATCACGCCAAAGGAGCTGGACAGCCGCCGCATCCCCGAGAGCGGATGCCGCGTGCTCGAGGATTATTTCCGCCAGCAGTATGACTGGACCATGACCGTCGACGAGGCACGGCTCGTCAAATTCCGCGTTTCGTTCACGGGCGAGCTGGATGGCCAGCTCAATGTCCGCGCCGTGTGCTACCAAACCGGCGGGCACTGGTACCTTGACCTCAGCGCCGTGAATCTGAACCTGTTCAGCTGAATGCAAAAAAGCGAGGAGCTGCGGCTCCTCGCTTTTTGCGTCTTTTGGATGAAGAGGCTTTCAGGCTTGTCATTGCGAGGCTCCGCAGGAGCCGTGGCAATCTCGCAGCACCAGCCGGAACACGGGAAAGCTTTTGG
>DQIA01000086.1:2392-2609 GCA_003525905.1 Clostridiales bacterium | reverse complement strand
CCCAGAGGGAGAGCCAAGGTCGCCTCGCTCCCCGCAATGACACGGGAGGGAGGCGCTTGCAAATTTGTCACTATGCCCCTCCGAATGGGGTGGGTCTCCCCATCTTGTCATTGCATCCTTCCGGTTGCAGCAGGCTCCCAAGTTTGTCATTGCGAGCCTTGCGGAGCAAGGCGTGGCAATCTCGCAGTACACGCCCGGAACACGGGAAAGCTTTTGG
>DQIA01000086.1:0-2272 GCA_003525905.1 Clostridiales bacterium | reverse complement strand
CCCAGAGGGAGAGCCAAGGTCGCTTCGCTCCCCGCAATGACACGGGAAGAAAGCGCTCCCAAGGGTGTCCCTGTGCCCCGCCGAATGAAAAAAGCCTGCATGTACCGTTTGGCACATGCAGGCTCGATTTTATTCCTGATTTTCCACAAAGGCAGTCAGATCGCCCACCGTGCGGATCCCCTGCAGGTCGTCATCCGTCCATTCGATGCCGAATTCCTGCTCCAGGGAAAGCATCAGATCACCGAGATCCGACGGCTCCATCTCCAGATCCTCCAGCATCACGGTGTCTGGCGTTACGCGGCTCTCGTCGCATGCCAGCTGCTCACAAAGAAATTCGCGGATCGTTTCAAAAACCATGGATAACACCTCCCCCCTGTGAATTACCCGCTACAAGTATACAGGCTCTAACAGGGAAATGCAAGAGGCAAGCGCATGGAATCCGGCAAAAATTTCCGCCGCGCATCGGGCGCGATTATCAGCCTGCGAGGACCTCGACCTTCCGCACGCCGTCCACCTGAGAAAGCGCGCGCATCAGCGCCTCAACGCCCTGCGAGATGCCGCTGGTCTCGGCCGAGATCGTCACGGAGGCACAGCCGTTTGTCGGAATTGCCTGATTGATCGTCAGTATATTTGCGCCGAATTGGGCAAAAATGGTGAGTATGCTGGAAAGCAGGCCCGTCATGTCCCGCAGCAGCAACTGGAAGGTCAGAATGCGGCCAGCCATCAGGTTCTGGAACGGCGAGATGGAATCACGATACTTGTAAAATGCACTGCGGCTGATGCCCGTGGCGCGCGCGGCGTCATTCACCGTTGCGACCTCACCGGTCTCCAGCAGCCACTTTGCCTCGGCGACCTTGAGAAAAACCTCCGGCAGCGCCTGGGCCTCCACGATATAGTATTTCGGAAGCTGTGCCATATATGGCTCCTCCTGTTCACAAGAGATGTGCAGATGTTTCCCGAACAAGTGCATTCTAACATAAGCGCCCCGAAAATGCAAGCGCAATCCGCGCGGCGCGGTCGAAAGGAGTCGAGGAAATGAAAAAGCTCTGGCAGCTGTGCGCCTGCGCCGCCGGGGTGCTGGCGGGCCTGTGGCTCACGGCGCGCATCCTCCTGCCCGTCGGCCTGCCGTTCCTGCTCGGTCTCGGCCTTGCACGGCTGGCCCGGCCGCTTGCCGCGCGCCTGCGCCGCCTGCCGCACGGGCTGGCTGCTTTTCTCAGCGTGACGGCCGTGTGCCTCGCCGCGGCCGCCGTGCTCACGGGCCTCGGCTGGGCGCTGTGGCAGGGCTGCGCTGCCCTGTGCGCCCGTCTGCCTGGTCTGCTCTCCTCGCTGGCCGAGCCGCTGCAGCGCCTGCATGCCGCTGCCCTGCATCTGGCCAGCCGCCTGCCGGACGGGATGGGAGAGGCTGCAGCCCAGTGGGTCGACCGGCTGTTTGCGGGCGGGAGTGTCGTGGCCGACTCCGTGTCGCAGGGCGTGTTCGGCTGCGTCACGCGCGTGCTCGGCTGGATGCCGCAGCTGCTGCTCTTCGGGCTGACGGCCCTGCTGTCCGCCTATTTCCTCGCGGGCGATGCGCCGAGGCTCCGCGCCCTTGCGGCGCGCCATGTGCCGGAGGAATGGCGGGCGCGCGGCGGGCAGCTCCTTGTGCGTCTGCGCGCTGCCCTGCGGGGCTATGTCCTCGCACAGGGGAAGCTCCTGCTCGTGACGTTCGGCGTCGTTTCGCTCGGCCTGCTCGCCGCGCTGCGGCGGCCGCACGCCGTGCTTTTGGGCGCGCTCATCGCCGTGGTCGATGCCCTGCCCGTCCTCGGCTCCGGGACGGTGCTGCTGCCGTGGGCGGCCGTCTCCCTGCTGCGCGGGTCCGGCGGCCTTGCCCTCGGCCTGACCGTCACCTATGCCGCCGCGGCCTTCGCCCGCTCGGCTCTTGAGCCGCGCCTGCTCGGGCGGCAGATCGGCCTGCCGCCGCTGCTGACGCTCCTGTCGCTCTACGCGGGTTATCGCCTGTTCGGTCTTGCGGGGATGATCCTCCTGCCTCTCGCCGTGCTGCTTGCAAAGCAGGTGTGGGAGCTGGCGGAGGGGAATGGCGGGGGCATCGATGGAGCGTTGTAGGGGGACGGCATGCGGCGAGTGGGAAATAGAAAATGGAAAGTGGAAAGTTTCGCAAGGCTGCCAGCCGTGCGTTGTAGGGGAGGGGCATGCCCCTCCCGGCGCAGAGCTGCCGAAATGAACAGGCTGTCGTTAAAATGGCAGACGCCCCCAATTTGTCATTGCGAGGGCGCTT
>DQIA01000088.1 GCA_003525905.1 Clostridiales bacterium | reverse complement strand
GGATGGGCCGCCCGCCGCGCTGCGGGTCTTACATCAGGGGCTCGAGGCCGAGGACCGGGTGGTTCTTCTCGGTCAGGAAGTCCATGAGGGCTTCGCAGTCCTCGCAGATCGTCTCGTCGGCGATCATATCGGTGAAGTTGTCGATGCCGTACAGCTCCTTGGCGGTGCGGTTCAGGCGCTCGGCGACGTCGTCCTTCAGCTCCTTCGGCATCCAGACGATACGCTCGATGCCGCCCTCGGCGGCGATGAACTTCTTCGAGGAGATGAAGTGACGGCCGTGGCCCATGTAGCCCGGCGTCTGCACGCCGCCGCCGGTGCAGGAGGCCAGCTCGCCGAACGTCATGCCGACGGGGGTCATGCCCTTATACTCACGGTTGACGACGATGAAGCCGTTCGAGACCGGCTCGATGCCGCAGATGCATTCGAAGCAGCCGCAGGACGTCATCGGATCCTCGAGGATGGAGTAGAGCGTGACGTTCTCGACCGCGCCGTGCGTGGCTTCCTGGATCATCTTGTTGACGGACTCGTAGCGGCCGGTGCGCTCGTCGAGGCAGCCCTCCTTGAAGATCGGCTGGCACGGGCCCTGCGGGTTCAGCTCGTTCGTCGCCTTGGCATCGAGCCAGGAAACGGCGCCGCACAGGCCGAGACGCTCCGGGGTGACGACGCAGCAGTGCGCCGGGGCGAAGCTCTGGCAGAGGATGCAGGTGTAGAAGCGGTCGACGGACTCATCCGTCATGGACAGCAGGCGGTCGTCGCGCTCGTTGTAGCGCGGCATGGCGACCTCGTCGCGGAACTTCTCGGCAGCGGCCTCGTCCGTGATGAGTGTGACCTGGCACTTATCGACGACGGCGTCGAATTCGTCCATGATCATATGGTACAGGACCTCGCCGAAGTGCTTCAGGCGCAGCCCCTTGGCGAAGGCGTCGTTCGAAACACGCACGCGGACCTGATTGCGCTGGCCGGTGTGCATGACGCCCTCCATGTAGTTGAACCAGGCATGGATCTTGCGCTCGATGACGGACTCGAAATCGGCCTGCATCTTCGCGCCCGCGACCTCGATGAACGTGCACAGAGCGTAGTTCTTCTCGCCGCCGTCCATATCGTCGCCGAGGATGGTGATCTTGTGGTCCTCGATCTCGGACGGATCGCGCATGAGCACGAGCTCGGCCGTGGCGTTCTTGCCGGACCAGTATTCGGTGTGCATGTCGGCCTTGCGGATGATCTCGCCCTCAAAGGCGGCCGCGAAGGCGACGGGGATGGGCAGCTCCTTCGTCTTGATCTTGATGTTGCGCAGCTCGAGGGAGTGCTTGACGGTCAGGCTATGATCCAGCACGGATTCCAGCGCGCCGGGGACCTGATTCTCGCCGAGGTCGATGTCGACGACGACCGGGAAGCCCAGGGCGATGGCGCCTGCGCCCGCGGAGACAACGACATTGTCGATCGCGCCGAACGTATTGACGAACGCGGGGACGCGCTCCTTCGTGTACTTCAGCAGGCCGGGCAGGTCGCCGGGCTGGACATTGCCGAAGATCAGGGCCGCGCGGATGGCGACGGTGACGACGTGGATAACGGCGGTGACGTCATGGCCGAGCGGCACGACGCGCAGCTCGAGGCCCATCTTCACGCCGCCCTCGGCGCACTGGTCGATAACGCCGCCGATGAGGAAGGTCAGGATGCCCTTCGACTGGTAGTCCTTGACGACGGACACGACGTCAGCGGCATTGTCGGCCTTGCCGAGCACGACGGCCACGCCGGGGATGTCGCCCGTGACGAGCGGGACGCCCAGCGAGCGGATGACGGGATCGGGCACAAAGCCGATGCCCGTCTCGTTGGCATAGGGCTCCGCGCCGTCCAGATACTTCAGGCCCTCGATGATCTCCGCGCCGACGGCAGTGGCAAGGCCGGCGTTCAGCGCCTGACCGAGGTCCTCCTGATCGGTGATGAGACTCTTGAGCACGCCCACGCAGGCGGGCAGGTCGCCGAGCTTGGCCACCTTTACGCCCGTAGCGGCGTAGATGGTGGGGAAGAAGTAGGCCGTGTCGGGGAAGGCAATGGCCTTTTCTGCGCCGAATTTGGCGATTGCGTCGTTGACGGCGCCCTCAGTCAGACCGGCGACGGCATGCGAGCCGCCATAGATGAGATCGGTTAATACACTCATTTCGGTTTCCTCCTGATGAAAAATATCAAATTTGCAGGTGCAAATCAGATGTTATGATTGGATGGGTTTCTGTATAATCAAAATCCATATGTTCTGGATTTGTCGTTTATGAATCAACTTTTACTACTACGTCTTCCTGCGCGCCCCATGGGTCCCGGATCGTCAGTTTGGACTCCGCGGCAACGGTATCCCGGAGAAAGGGGGAATTGGAATCGCCGCTCAGGGCATAGGTAACCGCAGCATCGCTCTGCACGGTGCAGCTGCTATCCGCGAAATGCAGAGAAACGGTTCCTGCTTCACTGCCCGAAAGAGCCAGTGCACGCCTTTCCGGCTCGCTCCGAGCGACCTTAAGCCGGTAATTCATCCCGCTGCCCGTAACCGTCAGCGAATCCGGTGTAACGCGAACCTCATCGATCCCGTCGCCGGAAAGCAGAATGCTCTCCTGTCGCCGGAGCACAGAAAACCGACTCTCGCCGCTTTCGTGCGTATAGTGCAGCGACTCGGTGTACGGAATTTCCAGCGTCATCGTCGTATCGTCAAAGCCATTCACAGATACGCTGGATGCCGCCATGTCTCCCTCCCATGCTCCGTTGCGGAACGTCAGGCTCTGCCCGGCGGCATTTTCCACGCGGCATGTGCTGTTGACAGCCAGCTCGATCTGCATCGCGGGCTGTTCCTGATGATTTTCACATGCCGTGGAAAAGATGATAAGTGAACATACCAGGAACGTTGCCAACAGGATCAGGACTATTCTTTTCATGGCCGCACCTCCACCTCTATATCATCCTGCGCGCCCCACGGGTTCCGGATCGTCAGGCGCACTGACAGCCGGCACAGGTTGACGATAAAACGGTATTGACCTCCGACTTGTCATTCCGAGGAGCGAAGCGACGTGGGAATCTCATGCAGGCAATAACGAATTCGCCGGGGGCCTTCCCATGCTCCGGCTTGTACCGCGAGATTGCACCCCAAGGGCACTTCTTCGCGCTGCGCGCTCAGGGCGCCACGGCTCCTGCGGAGCCTCGCAATGACAAACTTGGGGGCCTGCTTCGTTTGAAGGAGGGCAATGACAACCTTGGGGGCATCCCCGATCTAGCGCGCAAATGACGGGACGCCGTCGCGGATGCGGATCGTGCAGGTCTCCCCTGCGGAGAATTCCATGGTATCCAGCGGCTCCTGCTGGTCCCGGTCCCGGAGCACGACGGTAAACGGGGCGTCCTGCGCGGTGAAATATCCCTTTTTGCCGTCCCGCTCATAGCGGACGCGGCTCTCGCCGCTGCCCGTTACCTCCAGATAGGTTCTCGTGCCGGTCGAAATACCCACTTCATACTGCATATTTTCGCCGGTCGCCTCGACGGTGGAGCGGGTGTATTCCACGTTCTGAAGGCCGGGGCCCTCCACGGCGCGGAAATCGTCGCCGTCGAAGGAGAGGCAGATCGAGCGGTCTTTCGCCCGCTCCGGTTCAAACCGGACAGAGAACGACTCGCTGAAGCGGACCTGCGCAGAAGTCGACCCCGGCACGAAGTCCACTGTGAAATGGCCGTCCAGCACCGGCATCGTACCGCTCCATACTTTGTCTGCAAAATGAAGCTCCTGCCCCTCCGCATTGACTATGGTGAGGCTGTCCTCGCTCACAAAGCTGAACCGCGTCTCTTTTGGTTTGGATTCGCTTCGGCAGGCCGTGCACAGGAGAAGGCAGAGAAACAGGATCAGGGTTACTGGTATCATTTTCTTCATTGATTTCCCTCCACCTTGTCATCCCTCACCCGTTGTCTGACAAGGTGCCGCGCTCCAGCGAAATGCTCGCCTCTGCACCGGCAGGATAGGTCTGCTCGGCAACAATATCGCCGTTCCCGTTTTTCAGAGTACAGGTATACTCGGCATCGCCGCAGAGAAGGTTCTCTCCCTTCTGCGTCAGCGTAAGATCTCCGGCAGTTGATACGATCAGCCGGTTTCCGTTGTCGCCCGGCATGCGGACCGTCAGGGTGTATGCCTCCCCGGCAGCCTCGACGGAAGTCGTTTTATCGCTCAGGACGATCTTCCGGACGCTGCCTTCGATTTTGCGGAATTGGCTCTCGTCCTCCCATGAGGCCGAAAACAGACTGCCGCCTGTGACTTCAACGGTAAGCGTCTCCGTCCGCGGCACGCAAAGCGACGCAGAGTATGCAGCCTCCCCGCCGTTCAGGTGGGTCTTTTCCACCGGCATCGTGCCGTCATATTGCAGCAGATCGAAATAGCGGAGCGTCTGGCCCGCCGCGTTGGTCAGCGCATACTGTCCGTCCAGCGACAGCTCCACCCACATGGTTCCGCTGATCTCGGGGTCTGCGGTTTTGCAGGAACAGAGAAGGGCAGCATATAGAAATAGCAGTATAGCAACCAACATGCTTGTGCACAGTAGCCTAAGTTTTGGTCTTGCCATGATTATTCCTCCCACGCACTGTATGTTTTATTTCTCTGCCCCGCGGGCGTTTCCGCATCGCGGGGCAAATTGCAACGCAAGAGAAGGGCATCGAAAAGGGCCGGATATCCGGCTGAACCTGCGCAGGCTTTTGGGGAGGGACGCAAGAGCAAGCTTGAGAGCGCTTCCCTCCCGCATCATTATGGTTCAGCTGCAGGCCCTTGGCTCTCCCTCTGGGAGAGCTGTCACCAAAGGTGACTGAGAGGGCCTTGCAGGCGCGTTCGAACGGTAACAGCAAG
>DQIA01000089.1:5086-12924 GCA_003525905.1 Clostridiales bacterium | reverse complement strand
GAGGAGCGAAGCGACGTGGCAATCTCGCAGTACTTGGCCGGATAACAGGGCGCTCTCGGCGAAAACGCAACTGCCTTCCCGAGATTGCCACGGCCCCGTCGGGGCCTCGCAATGACAAATCTGAGGGCATTGCGCCGCTGAATTTGTGCCGTGATCATTGCCAGCCTGCAAGGCGTTCCCTGAGCGCCGCTACAGGCCCCGTCGGGGCCGTTTCCCATTTTAACGATAGCCTGTTTCCTGCGCAGGTGCAGCGCCGGGAGCGGCATGCCGCTCCCCTACAACGCTCCATCGATACTCCGCCAACAAACAACAAAAACAGGGACGCACCGGTCTCGGTGCGTCCCTGTTTTTTCAGCTGCTTATTCCGCCTCCGGCATGGGCTTGCCGAGGCGCTTATACATGGTCTTCTTCACGGCGCGGAGGATGTTCTCATAGCCGGTGCAGCGGCACAGGTGGCCGGAGAGCAGCTTGCGCAGCTCGTCGTCCGTGTACTCCCGGCCGGTCTCAAGCAGCTCGACGGCCGTCATGATGAAGCCCGGCGTGCAGAAGCCGCACTGAATAGCGGCCTCGTCGATGAAGGCCTGCTGGATGTCGGACAGCTCACCGTTCGGGCCGAGCAGGCTCTCGAGCGTGCGGATGTGCTTGCCCTCTGCCCATACGGCAAGGTAGATGCACGAATTGAAGCACTCGCCGTCGATGATGACGTTGCACGCGCCGCACTCGCCGACCTCGCAGCCCTTCTTCACGGACGTCAGGCGGAAATCATTGCGCAGCATGTCCGTCAGCGAGGCGCGGACGTCCACGATCTGCTCGACGTCCTTGCCGTTGATGTTGCAGCGCACGAGCTTATACTGCTTGTTCATTTTACCGCACCTCCTGCAAGCTCGATCGAGCGGATGAGGCAGCGCCGCGCCAGCTCGACGGCGATGTGCTCGCGGAAGGCCTTCGAGGCGCGCCACGAGTCACGCGGATGGATGTCCTGCAGCACGGCCTGTGCGAAGGCGTCGACCGTCTCGCGGCAGACCGGGCGGCCGTTGGCCTGCGCCTCGGCGCTCGGGGCGCGCATGGGCACGGGGCCCGCCACGCCATAGGCGATGCGCGCGCGGACGATGGTCTTTTTGTCTTCGCTCAGCACGACGTTCACGGAGCAGCCTGTCGTGGCGATGTCCATGGCGTTGCGCATGGCGTATTTGATATAGTGGCCGAAGCAGTTTTCATAGCTGGCCTTCGGGATGAGGATGGCCGTCTGGATCTCGCCCTCCTCGGCACGGATGTCCACCTTGCCTGCACGGAGGTAGAAGTCCTTGATGGGCAGGCGGCGCACGCCGTTTTTGCCGGTCAGCTCCACGATGGCCTCCCATGCGTGCAGCGTGGAGGCGGAGTCGGCGGACGTCACGCCGTTGCAGGTGTTGCCGCCGATGGTGCCGATGTTGCGGATCTGCGGGCCGCCGACCATGTCGACCGCCTCGCCGAGCACGTTGATGTATTTCCGGATGATGGGGTCGCGCGTGATGTGGGAAAAGCTCGTCAGCGAGCCGATGCGGATGTTTCCGTCCTCGTCGATGCAGATGCCGCGCATGGCGTCGATGCCGTAGATGGAGATGAGCTCCGCCCCGGCACGCTTGCCCTCGCGCATCTGCACGAGCACGTCCGAGCCGCCTGCGATGATCTGCGCCTCCGGATGCTCCAGACGCAGGGCGACGGCCTCTTCCACGGAATGCGCCTCGTAGAGCGCTTTCATATCATACATGGGCGGTTTCCTCCTTTTCGAACAGGCCCGCCTTCTCGAATGCGGCGAAGAGAACGTGCGGGGTGATGGGCGCGACGTCGATGCCGATGCCCGTGGCGTTCAGGATGGCGTTGCGGATGGCCGGCGCGCCGGAGCAGGCGGGCGGCTCGCCGAGGGCCTTCGTGCCGTAGGGGTTCGTCGGCTCGGCGTTCTCCACGAACTGGGCCTCGAGATGCGGGTGATCCATCATGGTCGAGAGCTTGTAGTCCAGCAGGTTGTTGTTGAGCGGGCGGCCGGTCTTCGGGTCGAACTTCAGCTCCTCGGACATGCCGTAGCCGATGGCCATGGACATGCCGCCGTGCACCTGCGCCTCGGCAAGCTGCGGGTTGATGAGCTTGCCGCAGTCGTGCACGTTGATGAGCTTCAGCAGCTTCACCTTGCACAGGGGGATGTCGACCTCGACCTCCGCGAACGAGCAGCCGAAGGAATAGGCGTTGTTCTTGATCTGGTAAGTAGATTCCGCCGTCAGATGTTCGGAGTGCGACAGGCTGTAGAGCGCCTCTGTGGCAAGCTCGCCGAGCGTCATCAGCACACGGCCGTCCGTCCTGCGGATGATCCTGCCGTCGACAATGTCGAGCAGGGCGGGCATCTGGCGCGTCAGCTCGCAGGCGTACTTCAGGATGCGCTCCTTGAGCAGCGCACCCGTCTGGGCGATGGCGAAGCCGCCGACGTAGGTCTGGCGCGAGGCATAGGCACCCGTGCCGAACGGCGTGACGTCCGTGTCCTGCGCCGTGACGACGTGCACGTCCGAAACGGGGATGCCCACGGCGTCCGCCGCCATCTGGGCGAAGGCGGTGTCGCAGCCCTGGCCGATCTCCGTCTCGCCGGTCTGCAGCTGGATGGAGCCGTCCTGATTCAGGACCATGCGGCACGAGCAGCTCTCAAGGCTGATGGGCCAGACAGCCGTGTTGTACCAGAACAGGGCGCAGCCGACGCCGCGGCGCACGGGGCCGGTCTGGTTTTCGTATTCGCGGTGCTTGCGGCTGTAGTCCATCCACGCCTCGCCCTTGTCCAGCACCTGATTGAGCGTGTCGGAATGGTTCTCGTTCTTCGAGAAGCCGTCGACGAAGCCGACGGGCATCATGTGCTTGCGGCGGTACTCCAGCGAGTCGACGCCGAGCACGCGGCAGACGTCCTCAATGTGCGATTCGCCCGCAAACATGGCCTGCGGGATGCCGTAGCCGCGCATCGCGCCCGCGGCGGGGCGGTTCGTGAACACGGTGTAGGCGTCGCCGTCGATGTTCGGGCAGGGATACAGCTGCGGGAACGCGCCCATGCCCTTGGCGACGATGCCGTGGCCGTGGGAGGCGTAAGCGCCCTGGTTCGAGAAGCACTCGATCTTGCGCGCGGCGAACGTGCCGTCCGGCCGCACCCACGAGATGATGTGCGTGCGGATGGCGTGGCGCACGCGGTTGCAGACGAACGTCTCCTCGCGCGTGCAGTCGAGCTTGACGAGGCGGCCGCCCACGACGGTGGAGAGGTAGGCGCACAGCGGCTCATACAGCGCATCCTGCTTGTTGCCGAAGCCGCCGCCGATATACGGCTTGACGACGCGTACCTTGCCCCAGGGGATGCCGAGAGCCTGCCCGACGACGCGGCGGACGATGTGCGGGATCTGCGTGGAGGAGTAGATGACGATGCGCCCGGCCTCCATGGAGGCGAAGCACATGTGGTTTTCGATGTGGCAGTGCTGCACGGTCGGCGTGTCGTACCAGCCTTCGACCTTGATAAGGCCCGGCTCACGGCTGGCCTCCTCATAGTTGCCGTTGCGGATGGTGGTGTGGGCGAGGATGTTGTTCGGGAATTCCTCGTGCAGCTGCGGGGCATCGGGCTTCATGGCCTCCTGCACGTCCAGCACGAAGGGATATTCCTCATATTCCACGCGCAGCGCGCGCAGGGCCTGCGCGGCGGCGACCTCGTTCTCCGCGACGACGGCGGCGATGTCATCGCCGTAGAAGCGCACGCGGGACGTCAGCAGCAGGCGGTCGGCGACGTCCTGATGGTGCGGATCGGTCGACCACGGATGGCCTGCCGTGGGGAATTTGATCTGCGGCACGTCAAAGCAGGTGACGATCTTCACGACGCCCTCGATCTGCTCGGCGGCGCCCGTGTCGATGGACTTGACCACGCCGTTTGCGATGGTCGAATGCAGCACGCGCGCGACGAGCGCACTGCGGTCACAGAGGTCATCGCAGTACTTTGCGCGCCCGGTTGCCTTGTCGAATGCGTCCACACGGCGGACGCTCTTGCCAACCTCCATGGGGGACCCTCCTTTTGGATCGCAGCAGAATTCCGGCAATGTGCACAGATTCTGCGGGAAATTTCTTTGTAATTTGAAGTATAGCATAAATTCCGCAGCGTGGAAAGCGAAAACGTTATTCTATGTTATAGATAACGGATAATTCGGCAATGGCGAACGCTCCGGCTGGAAAACCCCATCGGTTCCGGATATACTATAGTTAAAAACGGAAAATGCAGGGGAGCGGACAGCCGGGCCCGGCGCAGAAGCCAAAGGCTTGCCATTGCGAGGAGCGAAGCGCCCCCTGGCTCTCCCTCCGGGAGAGCTGTCACCGAAGGTGACTGAGAGGGCCTTGCAGGCACTTTTGAATGGCAATAGCAATCAAGGGAAGGGCTGATTTTCCCTCTCAGGCGGCTGCGCCGCCAGCTCTCCCAAAGGGAGAGCCAAGCGACACGGCTTCCGAGCGCGCAAGGCTCGCAATGACAAACCTGGAGGCCGGCCGCATCCGGAGGGGCACAGGGACAAATCGGGGGTGCGTGTTTTGTCCCTATCAATACAAACTGGAGGTATTACCATGCTCGGTTGTGTCATCATGGCGGCGGGGAACGCCGTGCGCTTCGGCGCGAACAAGCTCGAGGCGGAGCTGGACGGCAAGCCGCTCATTCGCCGGGCATTCGAGGCCGTTCCGGCCGGGGTGTTCGACCGCGTCGCCGTCGTCACGCAGTATCCTGCCGTTGCAGCCCTCGCGCGGGAATTCGGCTTCACGCCGGTGCACAACGACCGGCCCGGCGACGGGCTGAGCCGCACGGTCCGCCTCGGCACGCAGGCGCTGGCGCAGTGCGACGGCATAGCCTTCCTCGTGGCCGACCAGCCGCTGCTGTCGGCATCGGCCGTGCGCGCGGTCGTGCGGCAGTGGCGGGAGCATCCGTCGTGCATCGTGGGCGCGGCCTGCGGCACGCGGCGGGGCAATCCGAACCTGTTCCCGCGGGAATTTTTCCCGGCCCTGTGCGCGCTCGAGGGAGACCGCGGCGGCAGCGCCGTTATCCGGCAGTATCCGGAGCGCTACCTTGCCGTCGACGTCCCGCCGGAGGCGCTGGCCGATGTCGATACCCCCGAGGCCCTGCGCGCCATCCGGGATCATCTGTAGGGAACGGCATACAGCAAATTGAAAATGGGAAAGGAACAGGAAAAAGCTGCGCTCATCCGCCGGTTGTGCGCTGTCGGGGAGAGGTATGCTCCTTCCCTGCAAATTATATATCATAAAACAACGAACGGCACGCAAAGCGTGCCGTTCATGCTATTTCTCATTTTCTCATTCCACGCGGAGGCGGGCGGGGAGGGCGGCATCCGGGGTGACGAGCACCGTGCGGTAGCGGTCATACACGACCATGCCCGGCTTGGCCCCGTTCGGCTTGCGCAGGCAGCGTACCGGCGTCACGTCAACGGGGACGTTCTGGCTCTCGCGTGCCTCGGAGTAGTAGGCCGCAAGCTCGGCCGCCTCCGTGATCGTCTCGTCCGGCGGCTGGATGCCTGCGCACGCGATGATAACGTGCGTGCCGTGAAATTTCTGCACATGCAGCCACAGGTCGTCGCGCCGCGCCGTCTTGAGCGACAGCTGGTCATTCTGGCGGTTGTTGCGGCCGACAAAAATGTCGAAGCCGTCCGATGAGCGGAAGTGCATTGGCTTTGACGGCTGCTGCCGGGCCTGCTTGCGGCGGTCCGCCGGGCGGACATAGCCACCGGCCTCCAATTCCGCTCGAATCTCGCTCAGATCGCGCTCATTCTCGGCGCGAGCCAGCTCCTCCAGCACGCCGGCCAGATAGGATTCCTCGATCTCGCCCTGTGCGATCTGCTGCGTGAGCACCTGCTCGGCGTGCTTGGCGCGGGCGTAGTCCTTGTAGAAGCGCGCGGCGTTCTGCTGCGGAGAGAGGTTCGGCTTGAGCGGAATTTCAATTTCGCGCAGGTTTTCGTCATAAAAATCCTCGGCGCGCAGCAGCGTCTGCCCGCGTGTGATGGCGTGCAGGTTCGCCGTGACGATGTCGCCCTGACGGCGCAGCTGCTCGCGGTCGTGCGTGGCCTCCAGCTCCTGCCGCTGCAGCTCCAGCTTGCGGCGCGTGCGCTCGTGCAGGTTCGAAATGGCCTTGCGCAGCGTCTGCGACCGCTGCCGCATGCGCTCGGCGTGGTCCGTCTCGGTATAAAAGCGGTCGAGCAGGGTGGAAAAGCTCTCGCACGGCTCGGCGCGCAGATAGCCGCCGTATTGCCGGATGTCGCGATAGGTGAAATCCGTCGGTGCGCCGTCCTTCCACAGCAGCATGGGCTGCATCTGTACGGGCGGCAGGGCGGCGAACTCCGCCGTCAGGAATGCCGCCAGCCGCGCGGCGTCCAGCGTGGGGATGGGCGCGTCTGTCTCGCCCGCAAAGCGGAACGACAGCTCGCGCGCGATGAGCGGCGACAGGCCCGCAAAGTGGGCCAGCAGCCATTTGTCCAGCCGCATGGCCGCGTCCGGCCGGTCGAGCAGGGCAAGAAGCCCGGCCTCCGTCGTCTCCTGCGGGATGCGGCGGTCCTGCCGCGGCGGCTCGTGATAGAACAGGCCGGGCAGCAGCTGGCGCAGCTCGGACATTTCAAAGTCCACGCGCCGCAGGCAGTCGAGAATGCGGCCGTCCGGCCCCGTGAGGATCAGGTTGGAATTGCGCCCGACCAGCTCGAGGATCAGGTGCTTGCGGCAGGGCACGCCCAGCTCGTCCGTGCAGTCGAACGTCAGGTCGAGCATGCGCTCGGCCGCGGGCTGGCGGATATCGGCAAGCCTGCCGCCTGCCAGATGCTTGCGCAGCAGCATACAGAACATCGGCGGCTGCGCGGGGTTTTCCAGCTGCGCCTGCGTCAGGTGGACGCGCGGCCGGTTGCCGTTGGCGGACAGCAGCAGTCTTCCGCCGCCGTCGCGCCCGCGCAGCTGGAGCACGACGGTGTCGCGCGCGGGCTGCTGGACCTTATCCACGCGGGCCCCGACAAGGGTGGGGCGCAGCTCTGCGGCGACGGCCGTGAGAAACATGGCGTCAAATGGCATGGTCTTCCTCCATCATGGCGGCAAACAGCGCCTCGATGCGCGCGGTCTGCCCGGAGAGATACAGCGCGCCAAACAGGGCCTCCAGCCCCGTTGCGCGGGCATATTCGCCCGGCGTGGCGTGCTTCGGGATGCCGTGAGGATGGGCGTTGCGGCCGCGGCGATAGACGGCGGCCTCCTCCGGCGTGAGCAGGGGCTGGATGCGCGCGGCGAAGCGCGCCTGCGCCGGGGCCTGCACGAGCGCGACGGTCTGCTGATGCAGGCGGCCGTTCGTTGTGCCGCCCTCGACGCACAGCTTTGTGCGCACGAGCAGCTCAAACACGGCATCGCCGATATGCGCCAGCGCCAGGGACGACATGGCCAGCAGCTCCTGTTGGGTCATTTGCGGATGAAAATAGTCCTGCATGGCGCAGTCGCCTCCAGAATGATCGAATTTTGGATGATTTTGAGTGATATTGCCGGGCTGCTTTTGCGTGCTGTAGGGGAGGGGCATGCCCCTCCCGGCACAGCGCCGCCGACCCGTACAGGCTTTCGTTAAAATGAAACCGGCCTCCGATTTGTCATTGCGAGGAGGCCAACGGCCGACGTGGCAATCTCGGGGAGGCACTTCCGACTCGTACCGGCCGTCGATAAAACGGTATGCACCAATTGCGTCTGTAGCGGCGCTCACTGAGCGCCTTGTACAGAGACATTCAACGGCAGGAGGGCACTGGTGCACCACGGCACTCCCCTGATGTGTCATTGCGAGG
>DQIA01000089.1:1758-5007 GCA_003525905.1 Clostridiales bacterium | reverse complement strand
GAGGAGCGAAGCGACGTGGCAATCTCACAGTACAATGCCGGATAACAGGGAACTTCCGGCGAAAACGTGACCGGTCGCAGGAGATTGCCACGGCCCCTTTGGGGCCTCGCAATGACAAATCTGGGAGCGCGGCGCTGACAATGGTGCTCTGCACCGAATGGGCCGTCCTTATGCCGCTTCGCGCTCAGGGCGCCGCGTCGGCCGTTGGCCTTCTCGCAATGACAAATCTGGGAGCGCGGCGCTGACAATGGTGCCCTGCACCGAATGGGCCGTCCTTATGCCGTTTCGCGGACGGGCGAGGCATGCCTCGCCCCTACATTTGGCCTTTAATGCTTCCGCCATGTTGCGGGGCTGAGGAGCAGCAGCACGGGGAACAGCTCCAGCCGCCCGAGAAGCATGTCGAGCGTCAGCACGACCTTCGACAGGGCGGAGAAGCTCGCATAGCTGCCGAACGGGCCGACCTCGAGGCTCAGGCCCGGGCCGATGTTGTTCAGCGTGGCGAACACGGATGTCACGCTCGTCTCGGCCCCAAAGTTATCGAGCGAGACCAGCAGGATGGACACGACGGCAATGGCGGCGTAGCAGATGAAGAACGCCATGGTGCCGCGGATGACCTCATTGCTCACGCGCTTGCCGTCCATCGTCATGACCTCCACGGAGTGGGGGTGCAGCAGGTGGCGCGTCTCGGCGCGGGCCGTCTTGGCCAGGATGAGCACGCGGCTGACCTTCATGCCGCCGCCCGTGGAGCCGGCGCACGCGCCGATGGCCATTAGGATGAGCAGCACGGTCTTGGAAAATTCCGGCCATTTCGCAAAATCCGCCGTGCCGAAGCCCGTCGTCGTGATGACGGAGCCGACGGAGAAGGCCACATGGTGGATCGTCTGGAACACGGTGGGGAAGAACCCGCCCGTGAGCAGCAGGTTGGCACTGATGAGGACGATGGCCCCGAAAATGATGATAAAGTACCAGCGCACTTCGCTGTTGTGCCACGCGAGCCTGAAGCGGCGGCGCAGCAGGAAGAAATACACCGAGAAATTCACGCCGAACAGGACCATGAACACCGTCGTCACGGCCTGCAGGTAGGCCGAGTAGTCCGCAAGGCCGCTGTTGCGCACGGAAAAGCCGCCCGTACCGGCCGTGCCGAAGGAAAGGCACAGGCTGTCGAACCACGTCATCTCGCCCCAGCCGAACAGCACGCCCAGCCGGTAGAACAGGATCTGCAGCAGCGTCATGGCGCAGTAGATGGCATAGAGGATCGCGGCGGACGTGCGCATCTTCGGCACCATCTTGCTGACGGAAGGGCCGGGGGACTCGGCCCGCAGCAGATAGATGCTCTCGCCGGACAGCGGAACGATGGCCAGCATGAATACGAGCACGCCCATGCCGCCGAGCCAGTGGGTGAAGCTGCGCCAGAACAGCAGGCACTTCGGCAGGTCCTCCACGGCGCGGAGGATGCTTGCACCGGTCGTCGTAAAGCCGGACATGGTCTCGAACACGGCGTCGAGATACGACGGGATCGCCCCGGAGACCGTAAACGGGATCGCGCCGACGAGCGAGATGAGGATCCAGCTCAGTGCGACCATCACGAAGCCGTCGCGCGCGTGCAGCTCGCGGCGGCGCTTCGGCCGCAGCAGGATAAAAAGCCCGCCGAGCAGGCCGCTGCCTGCGGCCGAGGCAAGCAGGACCCACAGCTCCGGCTCGCCGTAGATCACGGCGACGATGCACGGCAGCAGCAGGAAGGCCCCGATGACCAGCAGCACGTCGCCCAGCAGGGAGAGGATCATGCGGTAATTCATGCTTTCACTCTCCGCTTGTCCAGAATGTCGTCCAAATCGTCCAGGCCCGTCGCCGCCGTCACGACGACGACGGTGTCGCCCGGCTCGATGGTGTCGCGGCCGCCGGGGGTGATGATCCGGCCTTCGCGGTTGATGGCTCCGATAAGCAGGTTCGGCCGCGTGGGCAGCTCCATGAGCGGTCTGCCGCAGACGGCGGATTTCTCCGTGGCGCGGAACTCCAGTGCCTCGGCCTTGTTGCCGACGATCTTATAGAGCGTCTCGACGTTCGAGCCGAGCGAGTTCTGCATGGCGCGGACGTAGCGGACGATGTGGTCGGCCGCGATATAGCGGGGATGGAACACGCTTCCGAGGTCCATACCCTTGATGATGTGAGAGAATGTCGTGCGGTTGATTTTCGTGACGATCTTCGCGCTCGAGACGCTGCGGGCATAGAGGCTCATCAGCACGTTTTCCTCATCGATGCCCGTCAGCGAGGCCACGGCGTCCATCTTTGCAATGCCCTCCTCGGCGAGCAGCTGCTCACTCGTGCCGTCTCCGTGGATGATCGTGGCCTCGGGCAGGCGCTCTGCCAGCGAGTCGCACACGGCGGCGCTGGACTCGATGATCTTCACGCTCGCGCCGAAGTCCAGCATCTGCCGCGCGAGGTAGTAGGAGATGCGCCCGCCGCCGAGCAGCATCACGCGCTTGACGGGGTTTGTCTGCACACCGATCTTGTGGAAGAATTTTGCGGCGAGCTTCGGGCTTGCCACCACGCTGATGCGGTCGCCCGCCAGCAGGGTGAAGCTGCCGTCGGGGATGTACACCTCGTGCTGCCCGCGCTCCACAACGCACACAAGCGCGCCGGACTGCAGGCGGCCGAGGTCCGAGAGCTTCATGCCGTCGAGTATGGAGCCGGGGTCGATGCGCATCTTGTGCAGCTCCACGCGGCCCTTTGAGAATGTGTCGATCTTGATGGAGGCCGGGGCACGCAGGATGCGCGCGATCTCCGTGGCGCTGGCCAGCTCCGGGTTGAGCGCCATGCTCAGCCCGAGGTCGTCCTGAATGAGATGCAGCCCGCTCGTATATTCCGGGTTGCGCACGCGGGCGATCGTGTTGCCCACGCCGAGGCGCTTGGCAATGAGACACGAGAGCAGGTTCTGTTCGTCCGTGGACATCACGGCGATGACAAGATCGGCAGAGGGCACGCCGGCCTCCACCTGCGTGTCCATGCTGATGCCGTTGCCCTCGACGGTCATGACGTCGAGCGTGTTGCCGATGGCGTCGAGCGCAGCCGTGCGCGTGTCGACGACGGTGATCTCGTGACCCTCGCGGAGCAGCTGCTCCGTCAGCGTCGCGCCGATCTTGCCGGCTCCGATGATAACAATGTTCATTCCCGAAAAGACTCCTGTATGGTGAATTTCAAAATGATCCAATTGATTTGATTACAACTTTGTAGCGGCGGTCACTGCGCAGC
>DQIA01000089.1:0-1702 GCA_003525905.1 Clostridiales bacterium | reverse complement strand
TGCGCAGCCGTTGGCGGCTTTGCCGCCTTACGGATGCGGCGTGCCCCTTGCGGGTAGTGACCGCCTTGGAGGCTGGCAATATTGCGGCACAAATTCAGTGGCGCAATGCCCCCAAATTTGTCATTGCGAGGGCGCTTTGCGCCCGTGGCAATCTCGGGAAGGCGCTACCAGTTCGTACAGGGTGTCGATCATAACGCACAAACCGATTGCGTCTGTAGCGGCGCTCATTGAGCGCCATGGAGGCTGGCAATATTTGCGGCATGAATTCTATGGTGCGAGGTTCCCAAGTTTGTCATTCCGAGGAGCGAAGCGACGTGGGAATCTCCTGCAGCCGGTTACGTTTTCGCCGAGGCCTACCTGCTATCCAACATGGTACTGCGAGATTGCCACGTCGGCCTACGGCCGCCTCGCAATGACAAGCCTGAAAGCCTGTACGTTCAACGGAGCGGCCGGAAATATGCAATTGCCCAAGGCGCTCACTGAGCGCCGCTACAGACGCAATCGGTGCATACCGTTTTATCGACGACCTGTACCAGTCGGCAGTACCGCGCCGGGCCCGGCTGTCCGCTCCCCTACAAACGCCATTGGTGCATATCGTTTTAACGGCAGTGTGTACCGATGCCGGCAAGGCCCGCTCATCGCTGCCTAAATTCCGCAAATTTTATCATAGCACGCTGCAGGACGGAATGCAAGCCTGAAATAGGGCAGGAGTTCTCCCTTACATGCTGCAATATCCGTCAGCGCAGGTAGCCGCTGTCGCGCAGCGACACAAAGTCGTCATCCGCGATCACCAGATGGTCCAGCAGCAGAATGTCCACGACGTCGAGTGCCTGCTGCAGGCGGCGTGTCAGCTCCACATCCTCGTGCGACGGCAGGGCAATGCCCGCCGGGTGGTTGTGCGCCAGCACCACGCCGCTGGCATTCGCGCTCAGCGCAGCGCGCATGAGCTTGCGCATCGGCACGTTGGCCGAGTTCACGCTGCCCTCGCTCAGGCAGGTGCAGGTCAGAAGCCGCCCGGCGGCATCCAGCGCCAGCAGGTAGACGAGTTCCTCCCGCGCGCCGTAGAAAAACGGCAGCAGAAAATTGCCGAAATCCGTCGTGCCCGTCAGGCGCGCGCCGGAAAACGGCCGGGAGAGGTAGTAGCGCCGGTGCAGCTCCGTCACGAGCCGCAGCAGCAGCGCCCGCGATGCATCCATCCCCTCCACGCTGGCCAGCTCTTCCGGCGAGGCGGAGAGGGCCGCGCCGAGCGAGCCGAACTGGCCGATGAGCCGCGCGGCAAGGGCCTGCGGCTCCTCTGCGCCCGTGCCCGCGTGCAGCAGCAGGGTCAGCAGCTCCTCGTCCGTGAGGGCGTCCGGCGCGCGCTGCAAAAAGCGCCGCAGCAGATTGGCCGTGGATCCGTCCATGGGATCGCCTCCTGTGTGTTGATGGAATATGGTAGGGGAGCGACATGCCGCTCCCGGCGCTGCATTGACGATAGGAACAGGCTTCCGATAAAAACGTACCAACCGATTGCGTCTGTAGCGGCGCTCATTGAGCGCCTTGGAGGCTGGCAATGATTGCGGCATGAATTCTACGGCGCGAGGCCCCCAGATTTGTCATTGCGAGGAGGCCAACGGCCGACGTGGCAATCTCGGGAAGGCAGTTGCGATTTCGCCGGAAGTGCCATGTTATCCAGCCGGGTCCTGCGAGATTCCCACGTCGC
>DQIA01000025.1 GCA_003525905.1 Clostridiales bacterium | reverse complement strand
GAGGAGCGAAGCGACGTGGCAATCTCGCAGTATCCGGCCGGATCACAGGGCACTCCCGGCGAATACGGTAACTTTACGCGGCATAGCGTTGAGAACGCCGCCCTCTACAAGGCGCGTGCGGTCGGCAATCATACCACCAAACTTGGGGCCTGCAAGGCGCTCAGGGAACGCCGCTACACCCCATACTTTGGCGTTTGCCATTTTAACGATAGCCTGTTCGGCTCGGCAGCGTACCGCCGGGCCCGGCTGTCCCCTCCCCTACAAGGCGCGTGCGTTTGCCCGGCAGTCGGTATAAATCGACAGTGCCTTCCCGAGATTGCCACGGGCGCAAAGCGCCCTCGCAATGACAAATCGGAGGCTATCGCCGTTTTAACGGTAGTCTGTACGAATCGGCAGCACATAGCTGGCAGTCACGCAAAAAGCGTGCCCCGGGGCCGGGGCGCGCAGATTCTTTTCCGCTTCAGCGCTTGATGTGGGCGAAGTTGCCCATGGTCTCCTTCACGGAGCTGAGGTAGGCAAACGAGCCGGGGAACTGCTGGATGATGCGCTGGAACGCCACGATCTGGTGGCGGTTCACGACGCAGATGAGCAGCGTCTTGTTCGAATGCGTGAAGCCGCCGACGGCCGGGATCTCCGTGACACCGTGCTTCATATGCTTGAGCAGCTCGGCGGAAAGCTCCTCCGGCTTATCCGTGACGATCTCGAATTTCACGGCCTCCTTGAAGCCCTTGATCATCGTATCGCCGACGTGGCTGGACAGGAAGCAGTAGATCAGGCAGAGAATGACCGGCTCGATCTTGAAATCATAGACGAAGTAGGACAGGGCCGCGACGATGGCGTTGATGGCAAACACGATCCAGATGATATGCATCTCCGGGCGGACATGGTGGACGAGCGCCGCCAGCAGGTCCGTGCCGCCGGTGCTGGAGTCGCGGCGCATGACCATGCCATAGCAGAAGCCGCTGATGACGCCGCCCGCGATGGGCGCAAGGATCGTGCTCGTGCCGGTAGTCGTATGGTACTCAAACGGCGCGAGGTTGACATAATCCAGCGCCAGCAGCACGACGGAAAACACGACTGCAAACGTCGCGGACAACACGGCATAGCGGTGGTCTACGATATAATACGTCAGCAGGACGAGCGGGACGTTGATGAGGATCGTCATATAGCCGACCTTAAAATGGAACACATGCTGGATGATGGTCGCGATGCCCGGCAGGCCGGACGGCGCGAACTCGTTGGGGAACACGAAGAGGTGGTAGCTCAGGGCAAGCAGACAGGCGCAGAACACGATGACCAGATAATCCTGCACAGTATGCCATTTTTTCATTGGAAAAGCCTCCCGGGGTTAATTTCACAAGCAAGAACACCTATATCTTACTAAATTTTATCAAAAAGTCAACCTCGGTTTTCCGATCAGCAGCACAGAAAGGTCGTTGACGTTCGTGCCCGTCGGGCCGGTACGCAGCAGGCCGCCGGTCTGCGCCAGCGCATGCCAGGCGTCGTTATCATCCAGCCACGCCTCCGCCGTGCGGCCGAGAGCGCGCAGAATGGCCGCCGTCCGGCCGTCGGCATAGCCGCCCGCGGCATCCGTCGGCCCGTCCGTGCCGTCGCTGCCGAAGCTGAACACGGCGGCGTCCGAAAGTCCCTCCAGCCCCGGCGCGGCCGCGAGCGCCAGCTCCTGGTTTCGCCCGCCGAGACCGCTGCCCGTCACATGGACGACGGTCTCGCCGCCCGCCAGCAGGGCAAGCGCCTTCCCGCGGCCCACATGATACTGCGCGGCCGCCGAAAGGAAGCGCCCGGCCTCCCGCGCCTAGCAGCTCAGGCGGTCCGTCAGCACGAACGGCGCATAGCCGAGCCTGCGGCACGTCTCTTCTGCCGCGGCGCACAGCAGCCGCACGCCGCCGACCACATGCCAGCGGGCGTTTTCCAGAAGCTTGGGCGTCTCCTGCCGGAGCAGGGCCTCCAGCGCGGCATCCGGCAGCAGGCCCGCCTGCGCGGCGGCCTCCAGCGCCTCTCCGCTCGTCGAGGGATCCGGCACGGCGGGACCGGAGCCGATGACGTCCGGCCGGTCGCCCAGCACGTCCGACAGCAGGATGGATACAACGCGCGCCGGGGCGCAGTGCTGCGCAAAGCGGCCGCCCTTCACGGCGGAGAGGCGCTTGCGCACGGCGTTCATCGCCGCGATATCCGCCCCGCTGCGCAGGAGCCGCTGCGTGATCTCCCGCAGGCGCGCCTCCGGCACGAGCGGCAGCTCGAACAGGGCGCTGGCTCCGCCGGACAGCAGCACAAGGACCGTGTCCTCCGCCGTCAGCCCCTGCGTGAGCGCCAGCGCGCGGCGCGCCGCAGCAAAGGCCCGCGCATCCGGCACGGGGTGCCCGGCCTCCGCCAGCTCAAGCGGCGGGAGTGCCCCGCCGAGATGGCCGTCCTTGGTAATGACAATGCCCCGCCGGACGGGCACACAGGCACAGGCGGCCTGTGCCATGGCCCACGCCGCCTTTCCCGCCGCAAGGAGCACGATCCTGCCCGTCAGCCGCTCCGCTGCCAGCGCCTCCCGCACAAGCCGGCCCGGCTGCGCGGCCGCAACGGCCTCGCGCAGGATCGTCTCCGCATCCTCGCGCATCGTCTGCATGCATATCACCCTCTTTTTCTCCCAGTATAGCGAACACAGAATAGGATTGTCAAGAGCTAAGGGAAGCTCTGATTCAATCAGCAAGAGCGGATGGCGAGAGATTTTTCGTCGAGTCGAGGTTTGGAAAGTGCAGGCGTACTTTGTGTACGTCAAGCTTTTCGAACCGATGGATCGGCGGAAAAGCTCCGTCATACGCCGCAGATGATTGAGGCAGAGCTTCCCCAAAAACAGGACTTGCAATTTCGAACACTTCGGAGTAAAATGGAGCGTATTTTGAGACGCGGGAGGGACGGGACATGATCCTCTATGAAGATGCGCAGCTCGTCGTGTGCTGCAAGCCGCGCGGCGTGCTTTCCGCCGCGGACAGCTCCGGGCAGGAGAGCATGGCCTCGCTGCTTGCGCCGCGCGCGGTCTTCCCGGTGCACCGGCTCGACCGCGACGTGCCCGGCGTGATGGTCTTTGCCAAGACCCGCGAGGCGGCGGCCTTTCTCTCGGCGCACCTCACGGCCGGCAAGGAATATCTCGCGCTGGCCGAGGGCGCGCCGTGCAAAGAGCCGGAGGAGCTTTATGACCTGCTGTTCCACGACCGCGCGCGCAACAAAACCTACGTCGTGCGGCGCACGCGGGCCGGGGTACGCGAGGCACGCCTGATCTGCACGCCGCTGCGCCTGCTGCCGGACGGCCGCGCCGCATTGCACCTGCAGCTGCTCACGGGCCGGACGCACCAGATCCGCGTTCAGCTCGGCTCACGCGGCTGCCCTGTCTGCGGCGACCGGAAATACGGCGCGCAGGCCGCGCCGGGCGGCATTGCCCTCTATGCCTGGCGGCTGCGCGTGCCGCACCCGGACGGGCGCAGCCTCACGTTCCGCCTGCCGGAGGAGCTGCTGCCGGATGAGCTGCGGGAACTTCCGGTTTTCCCTGCAGAACCCTTGTAAAATCCGGGGTTTTCTATTATAATATAGAAGGAGAGTTTTGGCCGCTGACCCAGAGTTTTTCCGGCGTGCGGTCAACTGTGCGGCTTTCCGAAGCAGGAGGAATGAATATGGCAAGCAATCTCAAACGGCTGGACAGCTACCTTGTCCCCGGCAAGCACATCCATCTGATCGGCATCGGCGGCGTTTCCATGCGTCCGCTCGGACTGGTGCTGCGCGGCATGGGCATCACGGTCACCGGTTCGGACATGAACGCCTCCGTCTCCACCGACGAGCTGGTCGCCAAGGGCATCGAAGTGCACATCGGCCACCGCGCCGAGAATATTCAGGGCGCGGACTGCATTATCCGCACGGCCGCCGCCCACAACGACAATCCCGAGGTCGCCGCGGCCCGTGCGCAGGGCATCCCCGTGTTTGAGCGGGCGCAGGCCTGGGGCGTGATCATGCGCGAATATAAAAACGCCATCTGCGTGTCCGGCACACACGGCAAGACCACCACGACCGGCATGCTGACGCATATTTTCATGCAGGCGCAGCGCGACCCGACCGTTATGATGGGCGGCTATCTCCCGCTGCTGCACGCAGGCCACCGCGTCGGCTCCGGCGACACCATTATCATGGAGAGCTGCGAATACTGCGACTCGTTCCTGAATTTCTACCCCACCGTCGCCATCGTGAACAACATTGAGGCCGACCATCTGGACTATTTCAAGGACCTTGACGCCGTGAAGCGCTCGTTCCGCAAATTTGCGGGCCTCGTGCCGCGTACGGGCCATGTCATCGCCAACGGCGACGATGCAAATACCGTGCAGACGCTCTCGGATCTGCACTACCTCTCCTTTGGCATCGATGCGCACAACGATATCCACCCCGAGGGGCTTTCCGAGGACCTGCGCTCGTTTGACATTATCTGCTTCGGTAAGCGCTACTGCCATGTGGATCTGCAGGTCTACGGCCGCCACAATGTCTATAATGCGCTGGCCGCCGCAAGCGCCGCATGGGTCATGGGCGTGGAAGGCGCGGATGTCGCCGCGGGCCTTGCCTCGTTCCACGGCGCGGGCCGCCGCATGGAGTTCAAGGGGACGTACCACGGCGCGGACGTCTATGACGACTATGCCCACCATCCCGGCGAGCTGCACGCCCTCATCGACGCCGTGGCCCACATGGGCTATCAGCGCGTGATCCTCGCGTTCCAGCCGCACACCTACACGCGCACGAAGGCCCTGTTCGACGATTTTGTCCGCGAGCTCAAGCGCGTGGACGTCGCCGTTCTGGCCGAGATCTACGCCGCCCGCGAGAGCAACACCATCGGCATCTCCTCCCGCGATCTGGCGCGCTGCATTCCCGGCAGCGTCTACTTTGAGACGCTCCCTGAGGTCACGGCCTATCTCCGCGGGGCTGCGCAGAAGGGCGACCTGATCCTGACCGTCGGCGCAGGCGACATCTACAAGGCCGGAGAGGCCCTTCTGAAGGAAGAATAACATTCAAATAAACCAACAATACCGCAGCACAAAGGAGTTTCTATGGAAAAGTATGATCTGATCATTGTTGGTGCCGGTCCTGCCGGCATCTTTACGGCCGTCGAGCTGTTCCGCCGCGGCGCACACAAGAAGATTCTGATGGTCGAAAAGGGCCAGAGCGTGGAAAAGCGCTCCTGCCCGAAGAGCAAGACGCAGAAGTGCGTGAACTGCCAGCCCTGCAACATCACGACCGGCTTCTCCGGCGCAGGCGCGTTCTCGGACGGCAAGCTCTCGCTGAACCACGAGGTCGGCGGCGATTTCCCGAACCTCGTCGGCCCGGACTTTGCCCAGTCCCTCATTGACTATACGGACCAGATCTACCTCGAATTCGGCGCAGATCCCCATGTGGAGGGCGTGTCCGACCCCGATAAGATCCGCATCATCCGCCGCCGCGCCATTCGCGCAGGCCTGAAGCTCGTCGACTGCCCCATCCGCCACCTCGGCACCGAAAAGGCGCAGGAGCTTTATCTCGCGCTGGAGAACGACCTGCGTGCCAAGGGCGTCGACATGCTCTTCGGCCACAGCTGCGTCGATCTCGTGCTCGATGGCCCGCTGTGCAAGGGCGTCATCGTGGAGCCGACGCGCGGCGGCACGCGCGAGACGATCTATGCCGACGACGTCGTCATTGCGGCAGGCCGCCGCGGCGCGGAATGGCTGGAATCCCTGTGCGCGAAGTATGACATCGCCCACCAG
This sequence comes from Clostridiales bacterium, assembly GCA_003525905.1. GTDB lineage: Bacteria > Bacillota > Clostridia > Oscillospirales > Oscillospiraceae > JAZOXB01. Next base: position 865 of record DQIA01000025.1, on the reverse strand, counting down.
CCGGGCACCGTGGACATCGGCGTGCGCGTCGAGGTCCGCAACGAGGTCATGGAGGAGGTCAACAGCGTCCTCTACGAGTCAAAGCTCGTCGGCTATCCGCAGCCGTTCAAGAACAAGGTCCGCACATTCTGCCAGAATCCCGGCGGCTTTGTCAGCCAGGAGAACTATGACAAGAACCTCGCCGTCGTAAACGGCCACAGCTACAAGGACCTGAAGTCCGACAACACGAACCTGTCCATCCTGTGCTCGCACAACTTCACCTACCCGTTCAACCAGCCCATCGCCTACGCCCAGAAGGTCGGCGAGCTGACGAACATGCTGGCCGACGGCCACATCCTCGTGCAGCGCTTCGGCGACATTCTCGACGGCAAGCGCACCTGGCCGAAGGAGCTGGCGTTTTCGAACGTCCGCCCGACACTGCCGGACGCCGTCGCGGGCGACATCACCGCCGGTATGCCCTACCGTGCCATGATCAACATCATCGGCTTCATTCAGGCCATGGATCAGGTCGTGCCGGGCTTTGCCAGCTATGAGACGCTGCTGTACTCCCCGGAGCTGAAGTTCTACAGCAACAAGGTCAAGATGACCCCGGACCTCAAGACAAACGTGGCGCACCTGTACTGCCTCGGCGATTCGTCCGGCTGGACGCGCGGCCTGATGATGGCCTCCGCCATGGGCGTGCTCATGGGCCGCAAGCTCGCGGGCTATGAGGAGCCGCTGCGCTGAATAGATCGGCGGAAAGCTCTGCGAGGCCGCCTGCCGTGCCCTGCCGTGCGTTGTAGGGGAGCGGACAGCCGGGCCCGGCGCTGCACGAACGATCCGTACAAGCTGCCGTTAAAACGGTAAAAACCAATTGCGTCTGTAG
>DQIA01000091.1:1535-21215 GCA_003525905.1 Clostridiales bacterium | reverse complement strand
CCCGCCAGCCAGCCGCGCTCCGCGGGCCGGGCCAGCTTCTGCGCCTGCGCGACCTCGCGCGTGCGCCGCAGCAGGCGCGGCACGAAGCGCAGGCCCATGGACAGCGTCAGGGACAGCGACGGCAGGATCCTGCCGAACAGATAGACAAATTTATCGGACGTCATCACGGCGTTCCACCCCATGAACCAGAGCACGGCCGTGCCGAGCCGCACAGCGGCGGAGATGCCGTAGAGCACGGACTCCAGCGTGCAGGCGTTTCCGGAAGGGAAACGGAACAGGACGGTCACGCCCTGATGGGATACGAGCGGATTGACGACCGCCGCCAGCAGCATCAGCGGCAGCAGCATGGCCATCCGGCGGCCGAAGCCCCGACCGGTGCAGCGCAGGGCGAACAGCGCCGCGCACACCAGCCCCGCAAGCTGCACGGCCGGATGGGATAAAAACATGGCAAACGCAAGCACCAGCACGAAGAACGTCAGGTCCACCAGCGGATGCAGGCGCGCAAAGCCGGAGCGCACTGGCTCTCACCTCACAAAAAATACTTTGATAAGTTTACCACAAAACAGGTCGGAAGTAAACTCATTTCGTGGCAGCGCGTGTCGCGGCGGCATAGAATGCAGCGGGAAAGGAGGAATTTTCTTGGCTCGTGTCATTTATAAGTTCGGCGGCACGTCCGTCGGCGACACACGGCGGCTGTACCGCGCGGCACGGCGCATCGCCGCGGCCCACCGCGCCGGGGACGAGGTCGTCGCCGTGCTCTCGGCGCAGGCAGGCGCAACGGATGCCCTGCTTGCACGCGGGCGGGAGATCGACCCGGACTGCGCCGGGCGGGAGGCGGACAGCCTGCTGTCCACGGGCGAGCAGGTCTCCGTCAGCCTGTGCGCGCTGGCGCTGGCGCGTCTCGGCGTCCCGGCTGTGAGCCTGTGCGGCTGGCAGATGGGCCTGCAGACGGACGGCAGCCACGGCAGCGCCCGGGTGCTGGGCCTGCGCGGCGACCGCATCGAGCGGGAGCTGCGGGCCGGGCGCGTCGTGCTGGCAGCGGGCTTTCAGGGCGTGGACGCCGCCGGGGATATCACGACGCTCGGCCGCGGCGGCTCCGATACGACGGCGGTCGCGCTGGCGGCCTTCCTGCACGCCGATCTCTGCCGCATTTATACGGATGTCGACGGTGTCTATGACCGCGACCCGCGCCTGCATCCCGACGCCGTGAAATACGGCCGCATCTCCTATGATGATATGCTTCTGCTGGCCCGCGGCGGAGCGCGCGTGCTGCATGACCGCTGCGTGGAGCTGGCGCGCCGGGAGCACGTCGTGCTGGAGGTCTGCTCTGCGTTCTCAGACGCGCCTGGGACGATCGTCGGATAAAAAACGGGCTTGCTGCGAACACCGCAGCAAGCCCCAAATGGTTCGTTAATAACCCGTTATTTATTCTCCCTGCGCGGGGACAAACAGCGACTCTGCCAGCTCCTGCAGCGCTTCGGGCGGTACCGTGCCGTCCGTCTCAAGGCTGTAGGCAAGTCCCGGCGCGATATCGATCCAGATGAGCTTGCAGCCCGCATTGCCGGGATCGTCCGAAAGCTCGGCCCGGCACCAGCGGATGGTCGTCTCCACCGTGTGCGGATAGACGCGCTCTGAGCCGGAGAGGTCCACAAGGCGCTCCGGGTCTGCGCTGTCGCTCATGCCCATATGCCAGCGGTAGGAGATGCCGTCCAGCGTGAACGTTGTCTCCGCCACGGTCTGACCGTCGATCTCCAGCACGCCGTAGGTCACATCTTCCGCATCATCCGGGGCGACGGCGACATCGTAGCCCAGTGTTTTCAGAATGCCGCAGGCGCTATGCAGCACGCTCTGCGCCGAATCCTCGGCACCGAGCGCCCACTGTGTTCCCGTGCTTCCGGCATACCAGCCGACCCAGCTCTCCTCACCGTCCGTGCGCAGGTCCATGGCAAGACCGGCGTCGCTCCAGGACAGCTCCTGCGTCCAGTTTGCCGATGAACCGGTCAGATCGGCGGCGGAGTCCGTCTTCAGGGAGCGCGCCGTATATCTGATCCCGCTGCTCACATAGCATACCTGCGCCATGGGAATGTCGGAATCCGTCGGGACCAGAGAATAGACCACGTCCTGCGAATCCGCCGGGACGGCCAGCGTATAGCCGAGGTCCATGATCGCCTTTGCATCGGTCGTGACGGAGGAGGGGACAGCTGCCTCCGTTGCGCTCGTGCCGGACTGCTTCTGCGTGCCGTCCGGCTGCACATCCTGCCGGGCAGGAGCGCGCAGCAGCGGCACGGCAGCCAGCGCGGCGGCGATGCACAGGCAGGCCGCGGCCGCAAGCGGGATCCAGACGTGCCTGCGGCGGCGCACCGGCTGCATGGCCTCCTCGAGCAGATCGTCGTCCACGGCGTGCATCAGGCGGAAAAACCGATCTTCCTGCTTCATAGAAATACTCCCTCCTCTTCCAGCCTCCTGCGGAGCCGCGCGCGGGTGCGGAACAGCGAGCTGCGGATGCGCCCGGAGCTTGCGCCGCAGGCCTCGGCGATCTCGGCGATGCTCTCGCCGTACCAGTAGCGCCGCAGGAAAAACCGCCGGGCATCCTCGGGCTGTGCGCGCAGAAAATCATTGAGTGTGTGCTGCAGCTCCTGCACCATGGCGGCCTCCTCCGGGCCGTCCTTTGCCAGCGGCAGGCAGGCCTCCAGCTCCTCATAGGCCTCCGTCAGTGCGGTTTCGCGCTTCTGCGAGTGATGATAGGCATAGCGGTCGAGCGCCAGATTGCGCGTGATGCGCACAAGATAGGCCTCGAGCGAGCGCGGCTTTTCCGGCGGGATGGCGTTCCATGCGCGCATGCAGGTGTCGTTTACGCACTCCTCCACGTCGCGCTCATCCTTCAGGATGCCGCGCGCAACGGAGCGGCAGAGCCTGCCGTATTTTTCCTCCACCGCGCTGATGGCGTATTCTACCCGGTGGAAGAACAGCTGCAAAATCTCGTCGTCGCCCATAGGTCTCGTGCCCCCTGCCGCGCCTCTGCGGCTGCAGAAGCATTCTGTTTATGCAGACGGAAAATCTGCGGGATGGTTTCGTTGGGAATAGGGAGTTAACCCGATTTTTTTCACACATTGTATCGAAATCCGACAGCTGCGTCCATGCTGTTTTCTGCAGAAAAAGAAAAAGGAACCGTCTGCCGCTGACAGACGGTTCAGGCTGTAACGCGTATCATGCAGGAAAAACGCCACAATCCCCGTTCATACCTGCAGCTTGCCGCAGCAGAAAGGCCTTTGAAAAGGATTCCTGCAACAGGCTGCAAGAATCCTTTGCAGTCCGGCAGCCATCTGTTTTACGTTCTTTTTATGCTACCCTGCCGCGGCCAGCATATTTTCGATCAGGATGCCGTAGCCCGCCGCCGGTTCGTTGACCAGAACATGCGTGACCGCGCCGACGAGCCGCCCGTCCTGCAGGATGGGGCTGCCGCTCATGCCCTGCACGATGCCGCCGGTCTGCGCCAGCAGGGCGTCGTCCGTGACGGCCAGCCGGAGATTGCGCCCCTGCGGCTCATCCGGCTCGACGGAGACGATCTGCACGGCATATTCGCGCGTCTCCGTGCCGGAAACGTTGGAGAGGATCGTCGCGCTGCCGGTGTGGACCTGCGCGGCGGCGGCCGTGGGCAGCGGGGAAGCGTCCTGCGGCGGCGCCATGGTGCCGAAAATGCCGCGCTCCGTGTTGCTGCGGATCGTTCCGCATGGGCTGCGCCCCGTCACAGCCCCGTGCAGCGCGCCGGGCGTTCCGACCTCGCCGCGCGTGACCGATGTGACGGCGGCGGGCAGGGCAAGGCCGCCGCGCAGCGGGAGCAGGGCGCTGCTGTCGCAGACACCGTGGCCGAGCGCGCCGAACGTGCCGTTCTCCGGGTCATAATAGGTGACGGTGCCGATGCCGGTGATGCTGTCACGGACAAACACGCCGAGCCGCCAGCCGTCCGCGGTTCTCTGGGGCTGCACGGCTGTTTCGGCTGCCTTGCCGCCGCGCTCATAGCGGATGGTCAGCGCCTGCCCGTCCGAGGCGGAGACGGCTGCCGTGACCTGCCGGACCGTGCTGACCCGCTCGCCGTCAATGGCGCGGATGACGTCGCCGCGGCGTAGGCCCGCCTCCCGCGCGCAGGGATTGTCCTGCGCCAGCTCCACGATGGAAACACCGTCCGTCTGCAGCTGCAGGCCGATGGCCTGCCCGCCGGGGATGAGCCTATCCGGCAGCGCCGCCAGCGCCGTGCCCGCCAGAAGCACGAGCGCCAGCAGGACGGCTGCCAATTGCTTGAAAATTCGATTCATTTTTTCGTCCTCCCGCGTTTTTCTCGCTGTTAATATGGCGCGGAAATCGAAGAAACGGCTTAGAAAATCCCGGCGGAATTCCCTTGTTAAAAAATGCGACCGGCCGCGCTGCAGGACTCTGCAGACACGGCCGGACCGTTTTTATCCTGTGCGGATAGAAATTTCAAAATGTTAAAGCCGCCGGATATCCTGCCCGACGAACTGGATCAGGCGATAGGTGCCGAGCAGGCGCGAGGCGATCTGCGGAGAATAGCGCACGGACAGCTGCTCCGGCGTCAGATTCGTGGAGATGATCGTCGGGCGCGATTCCATCAGGCGGGTGTTTACCACATGGTACAGGGCGGAGCAGACAAACTGTGTCGTCATTTCCGTGCCAAGGTCGTCGATGATGAGCAGGTCGCACTGCAGGTAGCGCTGGGAAAGCCCGCGGTTTTCCTCCTGTGACATGCCAAATTTTTCCGCTTCAAAATCGGAAAACAGGTGAATGGCCGTGTCGTATACGACGCTGTAGCCGCGGTCGGCCACCGTGCGCGCGATGCAGGCGGACAGGAACGTCTTGCCGAGGCCCGTTGCGCCGGAGAACAGCATGTTCCCGGATTGCATCGTGAAATTCTGCGCATACTTCCGGCAGTGGTTGAAATTCCGCTGCATGAGGGCGCGGGGGCTGGTGCGCACGCTCTCGGAATATTCGGCGGGATAGAGGTCGAGCCGGAAATTTTCAAACGTTTCCCGGCCGCTGCCGAGCAGGCTCGTCAGCTCCTTTTTCTGCTCCTGCCGGCACAGCTCGCGCAGGCACGAGCACATCTGCGCGCCGACATAGCCGCGCCCGCCGCACTTGGCGCACACGGGTGTGTCGTCCAGATAGCCGTCGTCAAAATCCCCGGCCTCGAGGATCCAGCTCCGCTCCCGCTGGAGCGCGAGATTCTTTTCCCGGACGGCGGCGACGGCCTGCGACGGGTCCTCGCCGCGCTGCAGGGCCGCGGCCATCAGCTCGGCCATGGTGCGGCGCAGCTCGTTATCGATCTCGGCCAGACGGGGATAGCGGGCATAGGCGTCCGCTCTGTGGGCGGCGTTCTCCTGCTCACGCTCCGCCTTGGCCTGCTCCAGCCGTGCGCGGGCGCGATGGAGCACCTGTTCGCTGTATGCCATCTCAATCGTCCTCCTCTGCCAGCATGCGGGCCACGGCCTCCTGCGCCAGCGGGCTCAGCGCGGCGTCATGCTGCTGATAGGCGCTGGCGCGGCGCTGCTCCGGCTTGCGCGGAGCGTCCCCGGCGAGAATTTCCTCCGGCGTGTGCAGGTTCTGCTCGTGCCAGCTTGTCAGAATGGAATTCATGTACGCCCATTTAAGTGCCCCGGTGTTCAGACAGGTGCGCTCATAGGCCATGCGGATCGTGTCGTCGCGGAAGCCCATCCGGATCCACGAGACCAGATATTTCTCCTCCGCGGGAGTCAGGCGGCGCTGGTCGATCTGCAGCAGCTGGCGCAGCTGCTGCACACGGGTGTGGAGCTGCAGCTGCTGCTGCACGTAGAACGAGGCAGTCTCCAGCGTGTCGATGCCCTCATCCGCCCAGCGGTAGGCCTCTTTTTCAATGGCGCGCATGGACGGCGCGCGCGAATCGCGGCGGCGGCTGCGCTCCAGACAGTAATAGAGCAGCACGCCCACGACCTCCGTCGGCAGGCGGAGATAATCGATGAGCGAGAGCAGGATCTTCAGCTCCTCCGTGGAGAGCGTGCGGCCGAGGCGGCGCTGCGCCTCGCCGACGAGATTGCGGAAGCGGCCGTCGCCCGCCTGCTGCTCGCGCTTCAGGTCCTCTTCGGTGTACTGCGGGCGCTCCGGCGTGGGATGCACCGGGCGCTCCTCCTGCCACAGGCCAAGCTGGCGCAGCGTGTCCGTCGCGCCGACCATGCGCGGGACGGTGAAGTGCAGGGCGGCCAGCGCCGTTTCGCGCGGCAGTTCCGCCTTGCGGTATAAAAATAAAACTGCGGCATCCGGATTGCCGCAGGAGGTGAGCTTGCGGACCTCTTCTTCGGTTAGGGTGATTCCCGGCATGGTGCTTCATACTCCGTACAACAAAAATTTCGAGATGATTATACCACAGTTCCGGGAAAGCGGCAAGCACCGCGCGCGGAAATCGGCGGATCCGCGCAGCGAAAAATTTTGGAACGGGCGGAACATTTCCCCGGCAGGTGCGTCTAATAAAAGAAACAGTCCGGGAAGACAGATCGGGAGGGACATCGTATGAAACGAGGGATCGCCATTCTTCTTGCGGCCCTGCTGCTGGGCCTGTGCGCCTGCAGCCCGACGGGGGCGGATGCATCGGAGCCGGGCGGGACGCAGCCTGGCACCCAGCCCGCGACCCGCGGAACGGAAACGACAGCGGGCACGCAGCAGACGCAGCCTTCCGCGCAGGAGACCGATCCGACGGCAGAAACGCCGGAGGAGCCGGAGATCAACGAGGCATTCACCGCAGCCGTCCCTGATGCGCCGGAGGGCGCACTCGGCGTGATGTTCAACGAGCCGTTCGACGGCCTGGATCTGACGGCAACACAGCTTGGCCCGGCGGGCGAATATGACCGTGCCTATATCGTGGCAAAATATGTCGGCTCGTGGGTCAACGTCTTCTGCGTGACGTGGGAGAGCGGGCGGCTGAATGTCGGCGACAAGGCCCTCTATTCGTTCCGCACCGGGCAGGGCGATGTCATCAGCGGCTCGTTCGACCGCCCGGACGGCGGCGCGATGTATTATCTGACCGTGACGGCGCCGGACGGCAGCGATTTTGGAGAATACCTGACCTACAACGGCCGCTGGGGCTCGCCGCAGAAGGAATATCTCATGGATACCTGCTGGAATGCGGAGGCGGTCCTGCGCGAGGCTGCCGGTGCGGACGAGGACTGGGAGCTCTATGACAGCCGTCTCATTCAGGACGACGGCATCCCCTATGTCTGCTTCCGGCTGGAGGGCGAGACGGAGCGGTATGCGCTGGTCCCGCCGGACGGCTCGTGCGTCTATGCCGCCGAGCTCGACCCCGATACGGATCGCTACTGTATTACCGGCGTATTTTAAGAGCAAATGAAAAGCGCTGCGGATCAGAAGAGGCTTCATAAGGAAGAATGGGCTATCTCAAAATAGAATTTTCTGAAAATTAGCCCAACAATAAATGCCGTGGAAATCCAATTAAAACTGGATTTCCACGGCATTTATCTAACTTTTGAAGGGAACTATTCTCTTACAATTCGCATTTTGAGACAGCCACTTCTTTTGGCGCGATCCGAAAACGGATCGATACTGGATTTTGGTGACAAGATCCGATGCTCGCTGTACCTATGGACGAAAATGATATTCCGGGCTTTGCCCGGAGTGATATTTTCCTTTTCGGAACGTGATATAAAAGCCGCTCGGCTTTTGTGATATATATTCGCCTGTTAAACTGCCGCAGGCAATATCACGATGCGAAGCATAATATCACTGTCCAAAGGACAATATCACTCGCCGTCAGGCGAATATAATTGAGGCGCACTTCCTTACGGAGTGCGCCTCACGGCCGCAGCGCTTTTTTATGAGATTTTACGCCTCGATCTCGTCGAAATCGTCAAGGCCCTCGTCGCACTTGCCGAAGCAGGGAAGGAGCTTCTTCAGATCGTCCCAGAAGTGGATCATGGCGACTGCAATGCTGCCGACAACGACGACACCGCCGATGATGCCCAGAATGAGCTTCAGATTGTTCTTCATGAAATTGACCTCCCGTATTGAAATGGTAGTTATAGTATACCGCAAAATAAGAATTTCGCAAGGGGATAATTGTGAATTTTCAGCTCAGATGCGGACGATGCGGCCCTCCAGACGCGGGGCGGCAGGCTTCTCCGGCTCCGCGGCATAGCCGAGGATGCAGTGGCCGATGCCGATCCACTCGCCCTCGACGCCCCACTGCTGCAGCAGGGCCTTGCCCTCGGCCGAGGCGAAGACCTCACGGGCGCGGTGGATCCAGCAGCTGGCGATGCCGAGGCTGTGCGCGGCGTTCATCAGGTTACCGAGCGCGAGCGAGCCGTCCTCCACGGCCGTGAACGCGGCGGCATCCGCCAGCACGACGCAGACCGTCGGCGCGCCGTAGAACGGGTGAGCTTCCGGGCTGCCGAGCACGCCGCCGTTCAGCCGCTCCAGCGCGGCGATCGCGGCGGGGTCCTGCACGACAAGGAGCTTTACGGACTGGCGGCCCATGCCGCTCGGCGCGTAAAGCCCGGCGCGCAGAATTTCCTGCAGCGCCTCCTCCGGCACCTGCTCCGGGCGATAGGCCCGGCAGCTCCGGCGGGTCTCGAGACAGTTCAGAACTTCGTTCATAAGAAAAACTCCTTTCAGATCATATATACCATATTGTAGCGGCGTTCAGTGAGCGCCATGGAGGCTGGCAATGATTGCGGCATGAATTCTATGGCGTGAGGCCCTCGGAATGACAAATCTGGTGGCCATTGCCACTGAATTTGTACCGCAGGATTTGCGGGTGCGCATGGCGCTTACTAAGCGCCGCTACAGACGCAACTGGATTTTACCATTTTAACGGCAGTCTGTACCGGCTGCCGGTGCAGCGCCGGGCGGGGCGTGCTCTTCCCCTGTCAATTGCGCCTATAAAATATCAGACATATCCATACATCCCGCGGACGGAGACCTCGCCGGAGCTGACGACGCCCTCCGTGCCGTCCGGGTAGCGGACGATCAGGCCGCCCGCCTCGTCGATGCCGATGGCGTGGGCAAGGCGCGTCTCTCCGGCGCGCAGGATCTGCACGTCCTGCCCCAGCGTCACGCAGACTCCGGCATATTCCGCCAGCCACTGCGGCAGCGCCCCGGGCAACTGCACATCCAGCTCGTGCAAACGGCGGACCATGGCCGCGGCGAGGGCATTGGGGTCGACGGCCGTGCCGACGGCCTCCCGCAGTGAGACGGCCACATCACGCGCAGGCTCGGGCAGGGCAGCCGTGTCCGTGTTGCAGTTCACGCCGATGCCGACCACGGCATATTCCAGCATGCCGCTGTCGGCCTCTGCCGCCAGCTCCGTCAGGATGCCGCAGACCTTCCGCTTGCCGATGACCAGATCGTTCGTCCATTTGATGCCGACATCGGCCGGGCAGCAGTCCCGGATGGCGCGGCGGATGGCCACGGCGACGGCAGCCGTCAGCCACAGCAGCTCCGCGGCCTCGCGCTGCGGCCGCAGCAGGACGGAAAGGTACACACCGCCCGGCGGCGAGACGAACGTCCGCCCGCGCCTGCCGCGCCCGCCGGTCTGGCGGCCAGTGATATAGACGCTCCCGTGCGGCGCGCCGAGTGCGGCCTGCGCCTTGGCATAGGTGTTCGTCGAGTCCACCGTGGGCAGGACATTGATGGGCCAGGGGCAGCCCTCCAGCAGCGCGCGCACGGCGGCATCGCTCAGGGCCGATTCCGGCCGGTGCAGGCAGTAGCCCCGATTCGGCACGGAGTCAATGCTGCAGCCGTCGGCCCGTAGCGCCTGCACGGCCTTCCAGACGGCGGCGCGCGTGACACCGAGCGCGCGGCTGATCTCCTCTCCGGAGACATATTCGCCGTCCCGCAGCAGGGACAGCACCTCTGCCTTTCCCATGGCATTCCCTCCAAAATAATGGTTGCAATTCCGGACCCCGTCCGGTATAATACGTTTGCCGGTTCCAGTATACCCGATTTTTTCCGGGCTGTAAATGCCTTTTTTCGGGTGGGACCGCGCGATCGCCGCTGCGAGGCGGCGAACTGCTTGCGCCTATCGTAAACCTTACGCAGGCAAAATGTAAACCGTCTGTACCGCGCCCACCGGTGCAGACGGAAATCAAAAAGAGAAAAGAGAACGGAGAAATCTTCATGAACAACTCTCATTCCTCCCGCGCACGCAGCACGGTTCTGCCGCTCGTGCTTACGGCCCTGTTTGCCGCGCTCACTGCCATCGGCGCCTTTCTCCGCATTCCTGCCGGGGAAATTTCCTTTACGCTGCAGGTGTTCTTCACCTCCATGGCCGGCATCCTGCTCGGTCCGTGGTGGGGAGCGGCCTCGCAGGTGGTCTATGTTCTGCTCGGCCTCATCGGCCTGCCCATCTTCACGGAGGGCGGCGGCCTGATGTATCTGGCGAAGCCCTCGTGTGGCTTCCTGCTTGGCCTGCCGCTCATGGCTATGGTCATCGGTCTGCTGACCCGCAATCTGAAGGCTTCGACGCTCCGCGGCCACGCCGTCCGCGGCATGCTCCGCATCGCGCTGGCCTGTGTGGCGGGCCTCGCCGTGCTGTACCTGATCGGCCTTCCCTATATGTACTTCGTGCTGGCAGGCAAGTGGAGCATTCAGAAGACTATCGTGTCCGGCTGCCTGATCTTCCTGCCGTTTGACGCGCTGAAGATCGTTGTGACGACGCTCCTGTGCGTGCGGCTGCTGCCGGTCCTGCGCAGGGATTGAGCGAAAAAGGTCCTTTTTTGCGCGCGAATGCTTGCAGGAAGACCTGTCTTGTGATAAAATCAGACTGTCAAAAGACCTGCCCGGCCGAATTTTTGCTTTGCAATTTGGAAAGCAGTCTGGCGGAAAAATCCGAAAGGGCCTTTTTGACAAGCCGAAAATATAAGGCAGGAAACCGGCGGAGCGATCCGCGGAAAGGACGGCCCCATGAACGTAAAACTTGATTTTGTCCTGCGGGAGATCGCAGGGGAGACGCTGCTGGTTCCAGCCGGGAAAACGGCGCTGGATCTCAACGGCATGCTGACGCTCAACGAGACCGGTGCGGCCCTGTGGCGCATGCTGCCGGAGGCGGCGGATGCCGAGGCGCTGACGCAGGGCCTGCTGCAGGAATTCGAGGGCGCGCCCGCAGAGCAGGTCCGCGCGGATGTCGAGGAATTTCTTGCCCGGCTGCGTGAGCTCGGCATTGTGGAGTAAGTGCGCAAAATTGTCAGGGAATATCCCGATTCTCTACAATTTTCTCAATTTTCCCTGTAAAACCCGTAGAAATTGATGAAATTTGACGATTGCGGATTTTTGCGAATTTCGCTATAATAAAAAGGCTGAAAAACCGCAAGATCCTATTATTATCGCACCGTCGGACAAAGCACCGGCGGAACAAACGTAAATGGAGGATACGCATTATGTCTATCAAAGTTGGTATCAATGGTTTTGGCCGTATCGGCCGTATGGTCTTCCGTGCAAGCCTGAACTTCCCGGAAATCGAAGTTGTCGGCATCAACGATCTGTGCCCGGCTGACTACCTCGCTTACATGCTGAAGTACGATACCATGCATGGCCAGTTCAACGGCACCGTCGAGGCTACCGAGAACTCCATCATTGTCAACGGCAAGGAGATCCCCATCTCTGCAGAGCGCAACCCCGCTGATCTGCCCTGGGGCAAGCTCGGCGCTGAGTATGTTGTCGAGTCCACCGGCCTGTTCCTGACTCAGGAGAAGGCTGCCGGCCATCTGGCTGCCGGTGCCAAGAAGGTCATCATGTCTGCTCCGTCTAAGGACGCTACCCCGATGTTCGTCTGCGGCGTCAACTTCGACAAGTACACGAAGGACATGAACTTCGTCTCCAACGCTTCCTGCACCACGAACTGCCTGGCCCCGATCGCCAAGGTCCTGAACGACAAGTTCGGCATCACCGACGGCCTCATGACCACCGTTCACTCCACCACCGCTACCCAGAAGACCGTTGACGGCCCGTCCATGAAGGACTGGAGAGGCGGCCGCGCTGCTTCCGGCAACATCATCCCGTCTTCCACCGGCGCTGCCAAGGCTGTCGGCAAGGTCATCCCCGAGCTGAACGGCAAGCTGACCGGCATGTCCATGCGTGTTCCGACGCTGGATGTCTCCGTCGTTGACCTGACTGTCAACCTTGCGAAGCCCGCTACCTACGAAGAGATCTGCAACGCCATGAAGGAAGCCTCCGAGGGCGAGCTGAAGGGCGTTCTGGGTTACACCGACGAGGCCGTCGTTTCTTCCGATTTCCTCGGCGACACCCGCACCTCCATCTTCGACGCCAAGGCCGGCATCGCTCTGACCGACACCTTCGTGAAGGTCGTTTCCTGGTACGACAACGAGATCGGCTATTCCAACAAGGTTCTTGAGCTCATCAAGCACATGTACAGCGTTGATCACGCCGAGTAATTCTCATCCAATTGCATAACGGGAGCGCGTCCTAAATTTTTAGGACGCGTTCCTTTTTCCGTCCGCTTGCAACTTTTGCGCAGATGCGCTATAATTTTCCATAGAGGAATGTCCCCGATAACCGCCTGCCTTACCCGGGGGAGGCGATCCACGATCAGGAGGTATGCAACATGGCCGCATCGAAAGTCTACTTTACCACCTTCCATACCACGCTGGAGGAAAACATCCAGCAGAAGCTCTCCCGTCTGCTGCTGACGGCGGGGATGGATCAGATCGATTTCAAGAACCGCTACGTCGCCATTAAAATGCACTTCGGCGAGCCGGGCAATTTGGCCTACCTGCGCCCGAACTATGCAAAGACCGTCGCGGATCTTGTGCGCCAGCTCGGCGGCAAGCCGTTCCTGACGGACTGCAACACGCTCTATGTCGGCGGCCGCAAGAATGCCCTCGACCACATCGAGTCCGCCTATGTCAACGGCTTCACGCCCTACACAACGGGCTGCCACGTCATCATTGCCGACGGCCTGAAGGGCTCGGACGATGTCGCCGTTCCGGTTGACGGCGAGTATATAAAGAACGCCCGCATCGGCCGCGCACTGATGGATGCCGATATCGTCATCTCCCTGACCCACTTCAAGGGCCACGAGGCCACGGGCATCGGTGGCACGATCAAAAATCTCGGCATGGGCGGCGGCTCCCGCGCGGGCAAGAAGGAGATGCACGCCGACGGCAAGCCCGCCGTGAACGAGTCCAAGTGCATCGGCTGCGGCGCGTGCCGCAAGATCTGCGCCCACGATGCACCGACGATCGAGAACCGCAAGATGCACATCGACACGAACAAGTGTGTCGGCTGCGGCCGCTGCATCGCCGTGTGCCCGATGGACGCCATTGAGGGCGTGTACGACCCGAACGGCCACCTGCTCAACTGCAAGATGGCGGAGTATGCCAAGGCCGTCGTGCAGGGCCGCCCGAGCTTCCACATCAGCCTTGCCATGGATATTTCGCCGAACTGCGACTGCCACACAGAGAACGACGTGCCCGTCATCCCGAATGTCGGCATGTTTGCTTCGTTCGACCCCGTCGCGCTGGATGAGGCCTGCGCCGAAATGTGCAGCCGCATGCCGCGCAACCCGAACGCCGCCTTTGAGGACGCCTCCTCCGACGATCTGTTCCACGCCGTCCACACCGTGACGCACTGGCAGGACCAGACGGAGCACGGCGAGAAGATCGGCCTTGGCTCGCGCGAGTATGAGCTGATCGAAATTTAAGAAAATACGGAAATCGCCTCCGTCGGAAGGACTCCGACGGAGGCGGTTTTTCGTAATTTGATTGCAGCGGCGCTCCGTGAGCGCCGTTGGCAGCTGCAGGCTGCCGGGCGTCCTCGTTGAGCGTTACGGGCTTTCAAGTTTGTCATTGCGAGGAGCAAAGCGACGTGGCAATCTCGCAGTACCCGGCTCGATCACAGGAAAGCCACGGCGAAAACGTAACTGCCTTCCCGAGATTGCCACGGCCCCTTCGGGGCCTCGCAATGACACATCAGGGGAGTGCGGCACTGGGGGCGGTGCGTTCCTCCGAATTGGCGCTGCTTTTGCCGCTTCGCGGACGGGAGCGGCATGCTGCTCCCCTACAGCGCGATATGCTGTCTCACTGAATATGAACGTGGTTATTGATATGATCGATGCAATAGCAGCAATAGCCCTTGCACTTCGAGCAGTAGCGGAACTCGAGGTCCGGGTATTCTGTATCCGTTCTGCCGCACACAAGGCACTTGTGGCGGTAGGGGCGCTCTCCGGCGCGGTTCTGATAATTCTGCGCCCAGTTGGGGTTCGGCTGCTGCTTCGGCGCGGAGGCACGGCGGAATTCGGCGCGGCGCTTGCGCTCGGCGCGGGAGGCGTGCCTGCGCAGCGACAGCGGCAGGAGCTGCGGCAGCTGGTGCCAGCAGAAGAGCAGGCAGGGCAGCTGCGCCACGACCGGCAGGAATGCAACAAGGATCAGACCAATGCCGAGGACGGCGCTGCCGTACAGCGTCCAGAACCGGACGGCTTCGAGGATGTCCTTTACAAGATAATAAAGAATGCCGCCGATGTCCACGAGGGCGAGCCAGCGCATTTTGACCGGGATGAAGAAAAACAGCAGGCCGCGCGCTTCCGGCATCAGCGCCGCGACAGAGAGGAACATCGACAGGTTCAGATAGAGCGCCGAGACACCGTAGGAAACGTGGAACAGGAAATACACCAGCATCGCATAGACATCCATGGCCAGAATGCCGATCAGATAATACAGGTTCACGCGCAGCGAGCCCCAGAGCTGCTCCAGATAGCGGGCGGGCCAATAGGAGCAGTAGAGCGCGAGAGCAACGCTGAAAATGGAGTAGATGCTCATATCGCCGATCCCGGCGAACGTGAAAATATAGCTGAAGAGCCGCCAGACCTGCCCGTGAGCAATGGCCTGAGGGTCGAAGGACAGCGCGCTGTACAGGCTCAGCGGTGTCCCGAACTGGGAAAGAAAATAGACCAGCGCGTTGCCGATGCAGATCCACAGCATGAGATTCGGGATTCCCTTATTCCGGTTGTTGTTCAGAAACCGGTGGTAGGAATAGTTGAGTTTGCTCAATCGGATCCCTCCTTTATTACCGCTATTGTAGCGTAAAACCATGGGCTTGTCCAGCAACAAAGTGTGAATTTTAGAAGACGTTGCAAAAAAACCGGCGCTGTGGTATGATAACGGCAGAAAAAACAGAAAATTCGACTGGCCGCAGGCCAGAAACGGAGGAAATCACCATGAGCCATGTCCGCGATATGTCCCTTGCCGAGTCCGGCCGGATGAAGATCCGCTGGGTGCAGGATTTTATGCCCGCCCTTGTGGCGATCCGCGCGCGCTTTGAGCGCGAAAAGCCCTTCGCCGGGAAGAAGATCACCATTTCCATCCACATGGAGGCCAAAACGGCCTTCCTCGCGCTCTGCCTTGCGGCAGGCGGCGCGGAGGTGCATGCCACGGGCTGCAATCCCCTGTCCACGCAGGACGACGTGGCGGCGGGCCTTGCGTCCATGGGCGTGGAGACCTATGCCATGCACGGCGTGAACGCAGCGGAATACCGCAGTCTGCTTGTCGAGGCGCTCTCGTGCTGCCCGGATCTCATCATCGACGACGGCGGCGACCTGCTGGACCTGCTGAGCGGGGACTACGCGCATCTGGGCAAAAATCTGCTCGGCGGCGCGGAGGAGACGACGACCGGCATCCACCGCCTGCACGCCCGCGCCCGCGCCGGGGTGCTGCCCTTCCCGATGATGAACGTCAACGATGCGAAGTGCAAGCATTATTATGACAACAAGTACGGCACGGGCCAGTCCGTGTGGGACGCCATCATGCACACGACGAACCTGCTCGTCGCGGGCAAGACCGTCGTTGTCGCGGGCTACGGCTACTGCGGACGCGGTGTGGCCATGCGCGCAAAGGGCATGGGCGCGAACGTTATCGTCACGGAGATCGACCCCATTAAGGCGCTCGAGGCCTCCATGGACGGCTGCCGTGTCATGCCCATGGACGAGGCTGCCCCGCAGGGCGACCTGTTCGTCACGACGACCGGCTGCCGCGACGTGCTGACGCGCAGGCATTTCGAGGTCATGAAGAATAACGCCTTCCTCTCGAACGCGGGCCATTTCAACGTCGAGGTCGACTGCGAGGCGCTGGCGGATATGGCGGTGCGCGTCTATCCGCGCCGGCAGGATATTACGGGCTATGAGCTGGCGGACGGCCGCACGCTGAACCTGCTGGCCGAGGGCCGCCTGGTGAATCTGGCCTCCGGCAACGGCCACCCGGCCGAGATCATGGACACGAGCTTCTCCGTGCAGGCGCTGGCGCTGGAGTATCTGCTGCACCATGCCTCCGAGCTGGGCAGGCAGGTCTATGACATCCCGGAGGAGATCGACCGCGAGGTCTCGCGGCTGAAGCTGCATGGCGCGGGCCTGCGCATCGACACGCTGACGCCGGAGCAGGAGGCCTATCTCAGCGGCTGGCAGGTCTGAGCCGATGGAGCTGTATTTCAAGCAGCGTCTGCTGTCTTTTTTTGACAGCTTCGATATCTACGATGAGGACGACAACGTCATCTACACCGTCGAGGGTCAGCCCGCGTGGCTCCACAAGCTGCACGTTCTGAACGCCGCGGGCGAACATATTGCCACGGTGCGGCAGGAGCTGTCGCTGCTGGCGAGCTTCGAGCTCCTGGTGGGCGAGGAGAGCATCGGCTGCGTGGAGCAGAACTTCTCTCTGCTGCGCTCGTCGTTCACGCTGGACTGCTATGACTGGGACATCGAGGGCGACGTGTTCGGCCTGGACTACAGCATCACGGCATCGGACGGCCGGAGCGTGGCGGCATTTTCCAAGGAGCTGTTCCACTGGACGGATACCTACCATCTCTCCGTCCCGCGTGAGGAGGATGTCCTTCCGGCCCTGCTGATCGTGCTGGCCATCGATGCGGCGCGCTGCCGCCGCGGCGGGTGACGCGAATCCGTATAATACGATATAATACGATCCCCCTGAAGCCTGCGCTGCTTTCAGCACGGCTTCGGGGGAATCGTGATTTTTTGGGCTGTGCGGATCACCGGCCGTCCTTGATGCGGAACAGCAGCCGGACAACGCGGTAGCGGCGCTTCAGCAGCAGACGGTAGACGAGGCGCTTGTTGCGGTCGAGGCGCGGCAGGTAGCGATTTTCGCGGAAGTCGGGGAAGTTTTTCTCCATGTAATCGCGGAACTGCCCGAGCAGCTCGCTCTTGCAGTCGATGCGCGCCACGCGCACCGAGGCGGCGATGAGAAGATGGCTGATGGCAAGGAACGTCAGCTCGTCGCGGTAGGCCTCGCGCAGGCCGTGCTCCCCGAACCAGCCGAGAATGTCGTCAAAGGCATAGAGGATCTCCACATTGCGGGCGCAGTTTTTGTTGTTCATCGCGCTGCCCTCGCGCTGGAGATAGTGATAGTAGGCCCCCGGCAGGCGGACGACCTGCTCCGCCAGCGCCAGCACCTTCGTCACGATGCGGATATCCTCATACCAGACCTTCGTGGCAAAGCGGATGCCGCCCTCGGTAAACAGCGTCCGGCGATAGGCGCGGTTCCACGGGGCCATGACGCCGAAGAACAGCTGGGGTGCGTCCTTCGTATGCGTGGGAAGATCGGCCGGAAGCTCCTCATGCAGCTCGCCCGTGACCTTGCCGTCCCGCTCGACGAGCGCGCCGAACAAATAGAGGTCCGCCGGTGTGGCCGCGATGGAGGCGGAAAGGTCCTCCAGCAGGTTCGGTGCGAGCCAGTCGTCGCCGTCGACGAACAGCAGATAGTCGCCCTGCGCCAGCTCGATACCGCGGTTGCGCGCCGCGCCTGCGCCGCCGTTTGGCTGATGCAGGGCACGCACCTGATTCGGGTGCGAGGCCGCATAGCGGTCGCAGATCGCGCCGCTGCCGTCGGGCGAGCCGTCGTCGATCAAAAGAAGCTCAAAATCCTGACACGTCTGGGCCAGAATGGAGTCCACGCATTTTTCCAGATACTCCTCGACCCGGTAGACCGGGATGATGATGCTGAACTGCGGCATAGTGCTTCCTCCGTTTCATTTGGATCATGTCCCTATTATATCCGCTGGCGTCTGCTTTTGCAAGCCCTCAGACGAGCAGCGGCTGGAGCTGCTCGCCGTGCAGCGCGGCCTCGGCCGCCTCCGGCAGCAGGGAAAAATGTGCCACAAGGCTGGCGGGCTTGCCGGTTGGGCTGTCCTGCCCGAAGGGGACGAAGTAAAAATGACGGCGGGCCAGCAGCGCACCCAGATTCGCGGCGCTGCCGGACAGGCCGTCGTTCGTGGAAACGGCCAGCAGCACGGGGCGGCCGTTGCGCAGATGCGCCTTGCAGGCAAAGCTGACGGGCGAGTCGGCGATGCCGTTTGCAAGCTTGCCGAGCGTATTGCCCGTACAGGGTGCGACGATCAACAGATCGAGCAGGCGCTTCGGGCCGAGCGGCTCGACCTGCGCCAGCGTGTGCAGCGGCTCCGTGCCGCACAGCGCCGTGACCTCCGCCCGGAAATCCGCCGACGCGCCGAAGCGGGTGTCCGTCTCCCACGCGGCGTCCGAAAAAATAGGGACGACCGTATATTGCGCTGTCAGGGCGCGCAGGGCGTCAATGGCCTTTCGGAATGTGCAGAACGAGCCGCACAGGGCAAAGCCGACAGTCGGTCTCATGCTGGGAACGCTCCTTCCTGTTCGAGAATTGCGGCGGCATAGGCCGCGCCCGCACTTGCGGGACAGAATCTTCCGGGCAGGCCCGGCGCGTCGATGCGGGTGACATCCGTCCGCGTGCAGGCCGGGATACCGCCCGGCGCAGAGGCCAGCTCCACCAGCAGGCAGCCGGGCAGAAGCGCAGCGAGCTGGTCCTGCGTCAGCACAGGAGCAGGCACGGTGTTGAACACAAAGTGATAGGAAAGACCGCGGGCATAGCGGCCAGTTTCGTCGGCTTCCAGCCCGAACGCCTCAGCCATGGCGCGGTCGGACGGCCTGCGCGCCGCGACGGTCACGCGGGCGGAAAGGCCGTGCAGCTTGTTTGCCAGCACGCGGCCGATGTGCCCGTAGCCGATGACAAGGCAGGGCGCGCCATGCAGCCGGTACGGGCTGTGCAGCACGGCAAGGGCGATGGCGCCCTCGGCTGTCAGCACGGCGTTGTGCGTTGTCAGCGGCTCCGTGCCGAAAAGCTCGACAGGCTCCGCGCCGCAGTCGAGCAGGGCCTGCCGCAGCGGGCTGAGCCCGCCGCCATAGACCCGCGTACCGCGGCGGCAGCAGGCGAACACGGCGGTACGCTCCGGTGCGGCGGTCCCGCGCAGGCGCTCGCCCTGCAGGGCGGGAAACGGAAGAATGACAAAGTCGGCGGGAGCCGGGAGCGCCTCAGGCATGCCGGGCACGCCGCAGCAGCGGACCTCGAGCCCGGCGTCCAGCAGGGCCTGTGCGGCCCAGCGCTGGCGCTCGTCTCCGCCGAGCAGAAAGCAGGTTTTGGACATGGCAGCACCTCCTACCCTCATCCTATGCAATTTTTGCGGTTTCGGTGAAAAAAAGTTGTCAATTGCGGTCGGACTTGCTATAATAATACAGTATGTCGAAAAAGTCCCTTCGGGATTTTTCCGCCGGACTGCATTCAAAATTGTAAAATAGAACTTTGTAAGATTATTTTGCAGTTTTTCCGCTGCGGCGGGTGATCAAACGCGAAAGGACACCCT
>DQIA01000091.1:0-1472 GCA_003525905.1 Clostridiales bacterium | reverse complement strand
GACGGTTTCCTTTCACACGTTTCCTCCCTCCGTAACTTTTGGCTGGACAGGGTTTCCGAAAGCCTGTATAATAATATTTTGCTTTCAAGAGATGAGAGAGAAAGGAGCGGGCGAGCATGGAGCGGCATGGCTTTGTTCATGATATGCTGGACGTTAAGGTCCTGATCTTATATATTATGGCGCGGGTCGCCTATCCCGTCGATCTGCAGAAGATCTATGAGCTGTCCTATCAGGATGACGGCCTGAGCTATTTCGACGTGGCGGAGGCCGTGCCGCAGATGATCGAGTCCGGCCATCTGGAGCGGGTCGACGGCGAGCGTTATGTCATTACGGAAAAGGGGCGCGAGGCCGGCTCCGTGACGGAGGATTCCGTGGCCTATCCCGTCATGCAGCGGGCGCGCGCGGCCGTGGAGCGCTATAATCGCGACGTGCGGCGCAGCAGCTTTGTCAAAACGGAGATCAGGCAGCGCGAGTGCGGCGATTTTACCGTGCAGATGAGCCTGAACGACGAGGTCAGCGACCTTTTGCGGCTGGAGCTGATGGCCCCGACGCAGAAGCAGGCGCACCGTCTGGCAGGGGCGTTTTCCCGCAATGCCGAGACGATCTACCGCCTTGTGATGGATCAGCTTCTCTCGGAGGAAAAGGAAAACTCCTGAAAAAATACAGCTTGCTGCAGGGCCCGGACGGGGCTTAGCAGCAAGCTTATTTTCGCTACTTGCATGTTTCGGCAAAAGGTGGTATAATCATACCAGCAGATCCCCAATCGGCCCAATCAAGAAAGGAGCGACTTCGAATGAAATTCCAGTTCACAGAGAAAAAAGTCAGCTTGCCCGAGAGCGTTCATGCCTATGCTGAGAAGAAGGTCATGAAGCTCGAGCGCTTCTTCCGGGATGATGCGGAGGCACTTGTTACCTTCTCGGTCGAGAAGGAACGCAATAAGGCCGAGATCACGGTTCATGCCGCCGGTACCTATTTCCGCGCCAGCGAGGCGACTTCCGATATGTATGCATCCATCGATGCTGCGGTCGCCACGATCGAGCGCCAGATCCGCAAGAACAAGACCCGCCTGGCCCGCCGCCTGCGGCAGGATGCCTTCGTCCGTCAGCCGGATGTCACGTCCTTCGCGCCGGAGCCCGAAGAAAATACCTTTGAGATCGTCCGCACAAAGCGGTTCCCCATGAAGCCCATGACGCACGAGGAGGCCATCTTGCAGATGGAGCTCCTGGAGCACAGCTTCTTTGCCTTCAAGGATGAGGAGAACGACGGCGCGTTCGCCGTGGTCTATAAGAGAAACGACGGCGGCTACGGCCTGATCGAGGACGTTCAGTAAGTCTGCCGCATATTCCGCAAATAAACAAACCAAATAAACAAAAGATGCCGGGAGCGAAAGCTCCCGGCATCTTTGACCGTCGAAAAAATGCCCAGCCGAAAGTTTCGGAGGGAAGGAATGTGTGAAAGACTAACTATTAAAA
>DQIA01000009.1 GCA_003525905.1 Clostridiales bacterium | reverse complement strand
GAGGAGCGAAGCGACGTGGCAATCTCGCAGTACACAGTCGCATCGTGGGAAAGCCATCGGCGAAAACGCAACTGCCTTCCCGAGATTGCCACGTCGGCCGTTGGCCTCCTCGCAATGACAAGTCGGGAGCGTTTGCCATTTTAACGGTGGCTTGTACGGACTGCCCCTCCCCTGCAACGCGTTAACCCTGCTTCTCCCCGCGCTCGACGGACCTTACGCGGGGTAATATCTGGAAGCGCGGCTTCATGACCTCATGGCCGCAGCCGGTGCAGCGCAGGCGCAGGTCCGCGCCGGTGCGCAGGACGAGCCAGCGCGACGCACCGCAGGGGTGCGGCTTTTTCATCACGAGAATATCACCGACCTGAATTTCCATCGCTGCCTCCTTTGATCGCGTCCCAATAGTGCCGGGCGGCCTGCTCGACCTTGTTGTCGCCGTAGTGATAGTAGACCGTGCCCTTTAACAGGTCCGGCAGGTACTGCTGCGGGACCCAGTGGTTCGGGAAATTGTGCGGGTAGAGATAGCCCTGCTCGCGTTCCTGCCCGGCGCTGTCGGCGTGGACGTTCTGCAGCTCGCGCGGGATGACGCCGGTTTTTCCGTGCCGGACGTCCGCCAGCGCGGCGTCGATGGCCAGCACGCCGGAATTGGACTTCGGGGCCGTCGCCAGCAGGAGGACGGCGTCGGCCAGCGGCAGGCGCGCCTCCGGCATGCCGAGCTGCAGGGCACTGTCGACGCAGGCCTTGACGATGGGGATGGCCTGCGGGTAGGCAAGGCCGATGTCTTCTGCGGCGGAGCACAGCAGGCGGCGGCAGCAGGCGGGCAGGTCGCCGACCTCGAGAAAGCGCGCCAGATAGTGGATGGCGGCGTCGGGGTCCGAGCCGCGGATGGACTTCATGAGGGCCGAAAGGCAGTCATAGTGATTGTCGCCCTCGCGGTCGTAGCGCATGGCCGAGCGCTGCGTGACGGCCTTCGCATCCTCGAGGCGGATATGCAGGCTCGTGTCGCCGGTCTTGGCGACGAGGAACAGGGCCTCGACGGCGTTGAGCGCCTTGCGGATATCGCCGCCGCAGGAGCTTGCGATGTGCTCGAGCGCGCCCGGCTCCGCCGTGACGGCGAGCTGCTCCTTTTCTGCCATATAGCGCACGGCGCGGCGAACGGCCTTCTCGGCGGCCGCGGGGGTGATGGGCTTGAACTCGAAGACCGTGCAGCGGCTGAGGATGGCGTTGAAGATATAGAAATACGGGTTCTCCGTCGTGGAGGCGATGAGCGTGATCTTGCCGTTTTCGATGTGCTCGAGCAGGGACTGCTGCTGCTTTTTGTTGAACGACTGGATCTCGTCGAGGTAGAGCAGGACGCCGTTCGGGGCCATGAAGGTGTCGAGCTGGGAGACGATCTCCCGGATGTCGGCCGTGGAGGCCGTCGTGGCGTTGAGCTTATAGAGGGTGCGCTGCGTGGCGGCAGCGATGATGTTGGCGACGGTCGTCTTACCCGTGCCGCTCGGGCCGTAGAAGATCAGGTTCGGCACGCGGCCGGACTCGATCATCCGGCGGAGCATCCTGCCCTCGCCGAGAATTTCCTCCTGCCCGTAAACGTCGTCGAGCGTTGTCGGCCGCAGCTCGTCTGCCAGCGGCTGGTACATGCGATCACCTCAAATTCCCGAAAGCTTGTTCCTGATATTATACCGCATTTTGAGGAGAATGTCCAGAACGGAGCGGGCAATGCTGCAGGGCGGCGCACGACGGACTGGCTTTTCCCCGCAAACTATGCTATAATTGCCGCAAACGAAACGGAGGGATCGGCATGGAGGAAAAGGTCGCGGCGATCATTGCGGCGCTGCGGGAGCGGTATCCGGACGCGCTTTGCGCGCTGCACTATGGGAAGGACTACGAGCTGATGATCTCGGTGCGCCTTTCGGCGCAGTGCACGGACGCGCGCGTCAATCAGGTCACGCCCGCGCTTTTCGCGCGCTTCCCGACGCTCGAGGCCTTCGCGGAGGCTGACGTGGCCGAGGTGGAGGCGTATGTGCGTTCGTGCGGCTTCTTCCGCCACAAGGCGCAGGACATCGTGGCGGCCTGCCGGATGCTCCGCGACGAGTACGGCGGGCGCGTGCCGGACACGATGGAGCAGCTCCTGCGGCTGCCCGGCGTCGGGCGGAAGACGGCCAACCTGCTGCTGGGCGACCTCTACGGCAAGCCGGCCGTCGTGTGCGACACGCACTGCATCCGCATCGCAAACCGCCTCGGGCTGGCCCGCGGCAAGGAGCCGGAGAAGGTCGAGCGGCAGCTGCGCGCCATCCTCCCGCCGGAAGAAAGCTCGGATTTCTGCCACCGGATCGTCCTGTTCGGCCGCGAGGTGTGCACGGCGCGCAGTCCGCACTGCGACCGGTGCGAGCTGCGGCCGTATTGCAGAGAGTTCAGCGGGGAGTGAGGAATTCGAAATCGGGAGATAGCCCCCGCCTTGTCATTGCGAGGGCGCTCCGCGCCCGTGACGATCTCGGGAAGGCAGTCACGTTGATCGCACACGCCATTGCAGGGGAGCGGACAGCCGGGCCCGGCGGCGCACTTACAGTCCGTACAAGCCACCGTCAAAATGGCAAACGCTTCCGATTTGTCATTGCGAGGCCCCGAAG
>DQIA01000008.1:3552-15017 GCA_003525905.1 Clostridiales bacterium | reverse complement strand
CTGTTCAGATCGGCAGCATTGCGCCGGGGCCGGCTGTCCGCTCCCCTACAACGGCGTGTGCGGTCGGCGACAGTGCGCACAAATTTGCTGCTGCCAAAGGCGGTCACTGACCGCCGCTACAGACGCAATCGGCTTTTACGTTTTTAACGGCAGCCTGTACGAATTGCAAGTGCCTTCCCGAGATTGCCACGGGCGCGAAGCGCCCTCGCAATGACAACCTCGACAGCGCTTCCCTCCCGTGTCATTGCGAGGAGGGCGCAAGCCCGACGCGGCAATCTCAAGTTGGCAGCAACGAGTTCGCCGGGGCTTTCCTATGCTCCGGCCAGGTACTGCGAGATTGCCACGGCTCCTGCGGAGCCTCGCAATGACAAATCGGGGGCTATCACCAAAGCATTATATCGGCATTGTAAAATAGAACGTGTTGATGCCGCCGCTGCTCTCGGCCCAGATGCGGCCGCGGTGCGCCTCGGCGATGCGGGCGGCGATGGCAAGGCCCAGCCCGTAGCTGTGGTTCATGGCGCGGGCGTGGTCGACGCGGTAAAAGCGCTTGAAAATATCGCGGCACTCCTGCGGGGTGAGCGGCGCGCCGGGATCGGCGACGGACAGCACGCAGTGCCGCCCGCCCTGCCGCGCAAGCGTCAGCAGCACCCAGCCGCCCGGCTGGGCGTATTTGCGGGCGTTGTCCAGCAGGATCTCCACGACCTGCCGCAGCTGTGCGGCATTGCCGCGCACACGGATACCGTCCTCCACGCGGGCCGTCAGCGTGTGCCCGGCCTCGAACAGCACCGGCTCGAACGGCAGCAGGGCGTCGTTCACGAGGGCGCTCAGGTCCAGCTCCGTCTGCGCATCCTGCGCGCGCCCGGCATCCACGCGGGCCAGCTCCAGCAGGCTCTCCACAAGGCCGCGCATCTGCTGCGACATCGCGAGGATGCTCCCGGCAAAGCGGGAGCGGGCCGGGGCGTCGTAGCCCGGCGCCTGCAGCAGCTCTGCATTCGTCAGAATGACGGTCAGGGGCGTTTTCAGCTCATGCGAGGCGTCCGCCACGAACTGCCGCTGCTGGTCCCACGCCCTGGCAACGGGCCGCACCAGCCAGCGTGCCAGCAGCAGGCTCATGACGAAGAACACCGCAAGAGCCGCCGCGCTCGCAATGGCCAGCGTGCGGATGAGGCTGTGCAGCGTCGTCGTCTCGGCTGAGGTATCGGCAAAAACGACGCGCCAGCTCGTGCGCGTGACGACGCGGTAGAACCGCAGGCCGTAATCCGGCACCTCACCGATGTCGTCCTCGGAATTCACGGCGATGTCGATGAGCTTCTGCAGCTTTTCGCGGTCGCTCAGGTCAAAATAGCCGCCGCGCGTCGTGATGATGTCGCCGCGCGCATTGATCTCCAGCGCGAAATACGGCACGCGCGTGCCGTCGTCCAAACCGGGGCTGGAGGCCGTCTGCCAGTTGTTTGCCAGCGCCTCGAGCGTGCGCAGGCTCTCGGCCTCAAGGCTCTGCTGCGTAAAATGCAGCACAAGGCCGAACGTGACGCCCAGCATCACGGTCAGCAGGGCCATGAGGATGCACACGAGCTTGACGCGGAGCTTCCGGATCATACCTCCGCCACCTCCAGATGATAGCCCAGCCGCCGGATGGCCTCGATGCGGACGTTCGAGCCGATGCTCGCGAGCTTTTTCCGCAGGAAGCCGGCGTAGACCTCCACATGATTCTCCACGGCGTTGGAGTCAAAGCCCCAGACGCGCTCGAGCAGCGTCTCCTTCGAGACGTTACCGCCCTTCGCCTGCAGCAGGATGCGCATGACGTCAAATTCCCGCGCGGACAGGCGCACGCTTTTGCTGCCACAGCGCAGCATCCCGGCCGAGAGGTCGAGTACCGTGTTGCCGAACGTCAGCTCGTCGACCTGCTCCCCCTGCCTGCGCAGCAGCGCGCCGACGCAGGCCAGCAGCTCGCGGGAATCAAACGGCTTTGTCAGATAATAATCCGCCCCGGCGTTCAGCCCGGCCACGCGGTCCATAAGATCGGACTTTGCCGTCAGCATCAGGATGGGCACGGCATGGTGCTCCGCGCGCAGGCGGCTGGCGACGGTATAGCCGTCGAGCCCCGGCATCATGACGTCGAGGATCACGAGATCGTAGACGTCCGTTTTTGCATATTCCAGGCCGGTCAGGCCGTCGTTCGCCGTATCGACGGAAAAGCCCCGGCCCGTCAGCAGCGTCTGCAGCGAATCAGCCAGCAGGCGCTCGTCTTCTACCACAAGAATTTTCATCATCACAGCACCTGCAGGATACAGCCCTTGAGATACATGGAGTGCTCCTCGCCCAGCGTGGCCGGATGGTCGCGCGACTGCATGAGGCGCTCGAGCAGGCGGACCTGCCGCCCCGCGCCCTTCGCGGCCTCCGTGAGCATCTGCTCAAACAGCGGCTGCGTCATGAACTGGCTGCACGAGCACGTCACAAGGAAGCCGCCCGGCTCCGTCAGCTGCATGCAGCGGCGGTTCAGCTCGCGATAGCCCCGATACGCGCCGTCGAGGGCGCTGCGGCTCTTGGCAAAGGCGGGCGGGTCGCAGATGACAAGGCCGAACTGTCTGCCCTCCTCGCAGTCCTGCCGCACAAGATCGAACACATTGGCGCAGACGGTCTCGACACGGTCGGCCACGCCGTTGCGCGCAGCGTTCCCGCGCACCATGGCAAGGGCCGTCTCCGAAACGTCCACGGCCTGCACATGGGCTGCGCCGTACAGCGCCGCGTGGATGGAAAAGCCGCCCGTGTGGCAGCACAGATCCAGCACCGTCCGCCCGGCGGAATATGGCCGCAGATGGCCGCGGTTTTCCTGCTGGTCGAGGAAGTGGCCGGTCTTCTGGCCGTTTTCGATGTCTACGGCCATGAGGGCATCGTGCTCACGGATGATGAGCTCCGGTGGGACCGCGCCATAGACGCAGCCCTTGCGCTGCTCCATGCCCTCCTTTTCGCGCACGGCAAGGTCGTCGCGCTCATAAATGCACTGCGGCCGGAACACCTCGGCCAGAATGGCGAGGATATCATCCCGCACGCGCTCCATGCCGAGCGAGACGATCTGGAACGACAGACAGTCGCCGAATTTGTCCACCGTCAGGCCGGGCAGGCCATCCGGCTCGCCGAAAATGACGCGGCATGCGTTCGAAAAACCCAGTGCCTGCCGGTTTTCCCATGCCGCACGGATGCGTCGCTCCCAGAAGGCGCGGTCGATGGTCTCGCCGCGCTCGCGCGAGACGAGCCGCACCGTGATCTTGGAGCGGCGGTTGAAAAAGCCCGTGCCCTGATAGCGCATGCGGCTGTCGAGCACCTCGACAAGGCCGCCGTCCTCGCAGGTGTCGTCCGCCCAGTCGATTTCATTGTCATAGATCCAGCAGCAACCGGCGGCAAGCGTCTCGCCGCGCCGCAGGCAGACCTGTCCCGAGATCATGCTCATTCCTCCATTTGGTACGGCAGTCCCGCGCGGGACTGCCTGTTTATTTTCTGTTTATTATACGCTCTGGCGTGATTATCAATATTGTACCACAGGCGGGCGCGCATTGCAATTGTCCGGCGGGCGTGATATAATGCGGCAAAAGGGGGAATATCCATGAAGACCTTATCGGAGGACCGCCGCGCGCTGCACCGCATTCCGGAGACAGGCTGCCGCCTGCCGGAGACGGCGGCCTATCTGCGCGGGGCGCTGGCCGAAATGCCCTGCACGCTGCTGGCCCCGTGGGAGGACGCCGTGTGCGCCTATTTTGACTTTGGGAAAAGCGAGACCGTCGCCATCCGCAGCGACATGGATGCCCTGCCCGTGACGGAGCGGACCGGTCTGCCGTTTGCATCCGCCCATCCGGGCCGCATGCACGCCTGCGGGCATGACGGTCATATGGCCATGGTGCTCGGGCTGGCGCGCCGTCTGGCGGCAGGAGAGGTCCGGCCTCAGCGGAACGTCCTTCTGATCTTTGAGCCAGCCGAGGAGACGACGGGCGGCGCTGCGCCCATCTGCGCGACGGGCCTGCTGGAGCGGTATCATGTAACGCGCGTGTTCGGCATGCATCTCTGGCCGGAGCTGCCCGCGGGCGTCATCGCCTCGCGCGCCGGAGCGATGATGTCGCGCTCGTGCGAGCTGACGGTGGAGATCACGGGCCGGTCCGTCCATCTGGCCCGCTTTGCCGAGGGCTGCGACGCGCTGGACGCCGCCGCCCGTCTGCTGACACGGCTGTATGCACTGGCCGAGGGCAAGCCCTGCCTGCTGCGCTTCGGCAAAATGGAAAGCGGCAGCGCCCGCAACGCCGTGAGCGACCACACGCATCTTGAGGGCTCGCTGCGCTGCCTGGACGACGGGCTGTATGCCGCGCTCTGGGAGCAGGCACAGGCCATCGGCCGGGCCGTCGGCGAGGAGACGGGCTGCACCGTGACCATGACGTGCAGCTCCGGCTATCCGCCCGTGACGAACGACGCGGCCCTGCTGGCCGAGGTGCGGGAGCGCTTCCCGATCGCCGAGGCGGAGACGACGTGCATCACGGAGGACTTTTCGGAATATCAGCGCCATGCGCCCGGCGTGTTCTTCTTCCTCGGCACCGGCGGTATCGAGCTGCATGCACCGACGTTCACCTTCCCGGAGGAAATTCTGGACAAGGGTGAAGCGCTCCTGTGCGGGCTCGTATAAAGTGCAGGCCGATCGCCCGGTATAGCCGCTTTTGTAATTGGGAAAACTGAAAGCATCATTGTCTGCCTGTTGCGAAAATGTCCCGAATAATATATAATATTCGGGACAAAAAAGGAGGCGAGCATCGTGGCAAACGGATTCTCAAAGCAAATACAAGAGAGAATTGGAGCCGCAGTCGATGGCACAATTTTTGTGAACTCCGATTTCGCGGATATTGCTGATCAGGAAACGGTCAGACGAACTCTGAACAGATTGACACAGGCTGGTATGCTCCGCAGAATACGAAAAGGCGTCTATGAAAAGCCGAAGTACAGCAAGCTGCTTCATGAATATGTAGCGGCCGACCCGGACGCTGTTGCAAAGGCATTGGCGCGGAACTACCACTGGACCATTGCCCCATGCGGAAATACGGCCCTGAATTTGCTGGGCCTCTCTACACAGGTAACGGCGGTCTGGTCCTATATCAGCGACGGCCCGTATAAGACCTATGAGTGGAATTCCACCAAGCTGGAATTTAAGCATCGGACCAACAAGGAAATCACCGGTCTGTCTTACATGACGAGCTTGGTGATCCAGGCGCTGAAAACTCTGGGGAGGGCCAATGTGACGCCGGAGATCATACAGACGCTTTCTGAAAAGCTGTCCGAAGACGAAAAGCGAGCCTGTCTGAAAGAGGCAACAGAAGCCACGGACTGGGTTTATGATACGATACGGAAAATGTGTGGAGGCGACACACAATGAGAAATGTAGCCCGCTTGCCGGAAAGTGACCGACGCGAATTGTTCCGAAATACCGCAGATAAGATGGGCTTAAATGATGCCATCGTAGAAAAAGATTTTTGGGTATGCTTTACGCTGGATTATCTGTTCCACCGCTGCCCCTGGAAAGATGCTATTACTTTCAAAGGCGGCACCAGCCTTTCCAAGGCTTTCAACCTGATCAGCCGCTTTTCCGAAGATATTGACCTGATCTTGGACTGGCGGGTGCTGGGATACGGTGGGGACGAGCCATGGGGAAAGCGCTCCAACACCAAGCAGGATGCGTTCAACAAAGAGGCCAATGCACGGGCGGAAGTTTTCCTTGCGGAGCAGTTTGGCCCCACCATTCAGGCAGAGCTCTCTCGGGAACTTGGCTGTGAGGCAAACATTTACATAGATGAAAAGGACAAGCAGACCGTTATCTTTGCCTATCCGCACCTGTTTACGAATTCTGCTACCTTGCAGGTCATTCGTTTGGAGATCGGTGCGCTGGCCGCTTGGACGCCCGCAAAAATGGCTCAAATCGAGCCCTATGCCGCAACCTATTATCCGAAAGTCTTTGCGCAAAAGAATACGGCCGTTCTGACCGTTGCACCGGAGCGGACTTTCTGGGAAAAGGCAACGATCCTACACCACGAGGCGAACAGACCCGAGAGTTTGGAAATGCCGCAGCGTTATTCCCGGCATTACTATGACCTGTATCGCATGTCTATGACACCTGTGAAAGAGGCTGCCTTTGCCCGGGTGGAATTGCTGAAAACGGTGGCGGACTTCAAAATAAAGTTCTATCCGAGGTCTTGGGCAAAGTATCAGGAGGCTGTTCCCGGCACTTTGAAACTGGTTCCCCCGAAGTATCGCTTTGCAGCCTTGGCCGCAGATTACGAAGCAATGAAGGACATGCTCTATGGTGATGTTCCGATGTTTGAGACAGTCATAAGCGCAATTGGGGAACTGGAACAGGAGATCCATACAGCTTGGTGAAATTGTTCCGCTGGCCCTTTTCGCCAAGCTGGTTCCAAGCACGCTCTTTCCTCCAAATGATCGGCTGTACCGTTTTTCGGCAGTCTGGACACGCCTTCGTTCTGAAAAAAATTTTTGAGAATATTTATGCCTCTCCCAGATTCTGCGGGAGGGGCATTTTTTGGGAAAAACCGGACTTTGGAAAACAGTGGAAAAACACGGTGCCGGGAGCTGCAAAAATTTATCCGCATTTTGTTGGATTTCTTGCATGGAAATCCGGAGAACGGAAAGAATTGCGGCAGAAAAAGAATTGCGTTTCGAAAAAAATCGTGATACACTAAGCAAAATCAAAGGCAAACTCAAAAATTTTTGATAAGAGGAGCGATCCGCATGGCCATTGATGTGAGAAGCGAAGTCCGCCCGCTGAAGAAAGTCCTGCTGCAGCGCCCCGGCCGGGAGCTGGAGCAGCTCGTCCCCAATTCGATGGAGCGCCTTCTGTTTGACGACATTCCCTACCTGCGCGGCGCGCAGACGGAGCATGACCGCTTTGCGCAGGTGCTGCGCGACAGCGGCGTGGAGGTCGTCTATCTTACCGATCTGGCCGCGGAGACGCTGGCCCTGAGCGACAGCCTGCGCCGCCACTTCGTTGAGGACTTTATCCGCAGCAGCGGCTGCGTGGCCGCCAGCTACCGCGAGGCCCTCACGGAGCTTCTGCTGGCCTGCCCCAACACGCGCGAGCTCATCCGCAAGACCATGACGGGCGTCCGCTTCGACGAGCTGCCCCTGCACCAGAACCACTCGCTGGCCTCCCTGCGCAATGACCGCACGCACTTCGTGCTTGAGCCGATCCCGAACCTCTATTTCACGCGCGATCCGTTCGCGTCCATCGGCCGCGGCGTTGCCCTGCACCACATGTACTCCGTCACGCGCAACCGCGAGACGATCTACGGAAACTATATCCTGCACTATCACCCCGATTATGCGGGCAAGGTGCCGTTTTACTACACGCCGGACGAGCCGTATACCCTCGAGGGCGGCGATATCCTGAACCTCAGCGCCGACACGATCGCCGTCGGCATCTCCCAGCGCACCATGCCGGAGGCCGTTGAGCGGCTGGCCTATAATATTTTCCAGGACGAGGCTGGCGAGGTGCGCCGCGTGCTGGCGCTGGATATCCCCAGTACCCGCGCCTTCATGCATCTGGACACCGTGCTGACGCAGATCGACACGGACAAGTTTCTCATCCACCCCTCCATTCTCGACGAGCTGGAGATGTTCGAGCTGACGCCCGGCCGCGGCGGCGCGCCCGTTGCGCGGCGGCTGGACATGCCGCTCGAGGAGGCACTGGCCTCTGCACTCGGCGTCGAGCGCGTCACGCTGCTGCGCTGCGGCGGCGGTGACCAGATCGCGGCCCAGCGCGAGCAGTGGAACGACGGCTCGAACACGCTGTGCGTCAGCCCCGGCCGCGTCGTGGCCTATGACCGCAACTATGTCACCAACGGCCTGCTCGAGGAGCACGGCATCGAGGTGCTGCGCATCCCGAGCGGAGAGCTGTCCCGCGGCCGCGGCGGCCCGCGCTGCATGAGCATGCCGCTTTGCAGAGACTGCTGAGTAACCGGAGCAGGTTGTTCCGCAACGGAATCACAGAAAAGCCCGGAATTTTCGTACAAAATTCAAAACTTCCGGTTGACTTTCTACCGGGTGCTGCGATATAATATCAATTGCGCATCCATGCTTGCTTATTGCATCCATGCCTGCGCATGATGATTTTCGATTGCTGCGGCCGGAGTCCGGCTGTTGAGCATAATCTAACAGGAGGTGTACACGAAGATGCTGCGTACCTATCAGCCCAGAAAGCGTCACCGCGCAAAGGTCCATGGTTTCCGCAAGAGAATGGCTACTGCAAACGGCCGCAAGGTTCTTGCCCGCCGTCGTGCAAAAGGCAGAGCCGTCCTGTCCGCCTGAGGAGCCGAGACCGCACCGTCTGCTTGAATTGTAACGTGAAGGGCGAACAGTCTCTGTTCGCCCTTTTGCTTTGCCGGGAGGTTCCGACTTGCTGCATACTGTTTCTCTGAAGGAAAACCATGTTTTCCGCCGCCTGTATCACCGCGGCGCCACGGCGGGCAACCGTCTGCTCGTGGTCTACTGCCTGCGCAACGGCACCGGTCACAGCCGCCTCGGCCTGACCGTCAGCGCCAAGCTCGGCCACGCCGTCGAGCGCAACCGCATGCGCCGCCGCCTGCGCGAGGTCTACCGCCTGCACGAGGCGGAGCTCCTGCCGGGCTATGACATCGTGATCGTCGCGCGCAGCCGCGCGATGGAGGCGGATTTCGCAGAGCTGACGCGGGCGTTTCTGACGCTCGCCGGGCGGACGGGCCTGATGCAGGAGGCCGCGCAATGAAGCGCGTCCTGCTGGCGCTCATCCGCTTTTATCGGAAGTATATCTCTCCCGCCTTTCCGGGCAAGTGCCGGTTCATCCCGACCTGCTCGGAATATGGCCTTGAGGCCATCGAAAAATACGGCGCCCTTCGGGGCGGCTGGCTCACGTTCAAGCGCCTGCTGCGGTGCAACCCCTTCAACCACGGCGATTTTTACGATCCCGTGCCGTGATCACCCGGCGGATCTCCGCCCACCCGTTCCGTCCGGCCGCCGTGCGCGGCCAAGAGGAGGCCTTTCATGGATTTTATCCGCGTTCCCTTTGGCTATGTGCTGGAATTCTTCTATGGATTCCTGAATAACTACGGCCTTGCGCTCATTCTGTTCTCGTTCGTTGTCAAGCTGATCCTTCTGCCGTTCAGCGCCAAGAGCAAGAAGAGCATGATGAAGATGTCCCGCCTGCAGCCGCAGCTCAAGCAGCTGGAGCTTGCCTGCGGAGACGACAAGCAGAAATATCAGCAGGAGGTCATGGCCCTCTATAAGTCCGAGGGCGTCAGCATGTACGGCGGCTGCCTGTGGTCGTTCCTGCCGCTGCTGTTCCTTCTGCCGCTGTACACTGTCATCCGTGAACCGCTGCACTACCTGATGCACCTGAACACGGAGACCGTCGATGCCCTCAAGGCCATTGTGGCCACGGAGCAGGGTGTCGAGGTCAGCAAGCTCGGCTACTACTGGCAGTATGGCCCGGCTGCCGATCTGCAGAAATATGCTCTGCAGCTCACCGACGCCTCCATGCGCGAAGCCGTCATGGGCGTCTCGTCCATCAATTTTTCCTTCCTCGGCATCAACCTCGGCCAGATCCCGAGCTGGAAGGTCTGGCAGGCCAAGGGCTGGAGCGATATCGGCGGCTTTATCGTCCCGCTGCTCTCCGGCGGCCTGAACTATCTGTCGATGTTCATCAGCCAGAAGATGAACGGCTCCGTTATCTCCAACGCCAACGGCGAAAAGGACGAAGCCGCCGCCAAGTCTGCCCAGACCGGCAAGATGATGAATATCCTCATGCCGCTCATGTCCATCTGGTTCGGCTTTGTCGTCCCGCTCGGTCTGTCGATCTACTGGCTGACGCAGTCGCTGTTCGGCATCGTGCAGGATGTGTTCCTCACGAAGCACTACCGCAAGATCTATGACGCAGAGGACGTCGTCCGCCGCGAGAAGGCTGCGCAGCGCGCCGCCGAGGAAGCGGAGAAGGAGCGCATCCGCGCCGCCCGCCGTGCCGCCAACCCCGAGGGCATCACGGAGAATACCAGCAAGAAGAAGCAGCAGCTCCGGGAGCGCCAGGGGCGCGAGGCCGCTGCCAAGGATTTTGAAGCCAAAAAGCGCGCTGCCGCCGGGCTTGCGCCCGAGGAAGCTGCCGAAGTGCTCAGCGGCGACCCCGAACGTCCCTTCAGCCGCGGCCGCGCCTATTCCTCCGAGCATTACACGAAGAATGAGGAGAACGAATAATCATGGAAAAGTTTATCGTCACGACCGGCAAGACCATTGATCTTGCCGTTACGGCGGCGCTGCAGCAGCTCGGCATGGACCGCGACAGCGTGTCCGTCGAGGTGCTGGAGAATGCGAAATCCGGTTTCCTCGGCATCGGCGCATCGCCCGCCAAGGTCAAGGTGACCTATGAGGTGCCGGACGAGCCCAAGAAGCCCGAGGCTCCGATGAGTGTGCTCTCGTCTGCCTCCCGCTCGAAGCCGAAGGAGCGCCCCGAGATCACCTCGAGCATCATCTCCCGCCCCGGCAAGAAGATCGAGCCGGAGGAGCAGCAGCCTGCCCGCCGCGAGCGCCGTCCGCGTCCGGAGCGCCGCAAGCCGCAGAACGCCGAAACCCCGAAGCAGCAGGAAAAGCCCGCCGAAAAGCCCGCCCGCCCCGAGAAGCAGGAGCGCCCGCAGGCGCCGAAGCAGGAAAAGCCGCGCGCCCCGCGCCCGGAAAAGCCGCAGCAGCCCGCCCCTGCCGCACCGAAGGAATACGCTCCCGCGCCGGAAGGCTCCATGGAGGAAAAAATCGAGAAGTTCCTCACCGGCCTGCTGACCCACATGAATTCCACCGCCGTGCCCCATGCCTATCGCACGGAGGAGGGCGGCTACCGCGCTGAGCTGGTCGGCGGTGATGTCGGCATGCTCATCGGCCGCCGCGGCGAAACGCTCGACGCCATCCAGTATCTGACGAGCTACGCCATCAACCGCGACAACGAGACGCGCGTGCGCGTCAGCGTCGACGCGGGCGACTATCGCCTCAAGCGCGAGGAAGCGCTGCAGCATCTGGCCGCCAAGATGGCGGGCAAGGCCGTGAAGTATCACCGCAACTTCACCCTCGAGCCAATGAATGCCTATGAGCGCCATGTCATCCATGCCGCTCTGCAGGATTATCCCGAGGTCACGACCTTCTCCACCGGCTCCGAGCCGCACCGCCGCATCGTGGTGGCTTACGCCAAGGAAAAATAATAAGAAGCGTCCCTGCCGGTCGACCCGGTGGGGACGCTTGGTATATATGGAGCTATGTTAGAGCTGCCAGTTTGTACAGGCTGCCGTTAAATGATATGCATCACCGCTGAATGCACACGCCATTGTAGGGGAGCGGCATACCGCTCCCGGCGCAGCGCTGCCGACACGAACAGGCTGCCGATAAAATGGCACGCACCGATTGCGTCTGTAGCG
>DQIA01000008.1:0-3491 GCA_003525905.1 Clostridiales bacterium | reverse complement strand
TGCGCAGCCGTTGGCGGCTTTGCCGCCTTACGGATGCGGCGTGCCCTTTACGGGTAGTGACCGCCATTGGCACTCTCAAATTTCCGGCCGCCTCGCCGACCGCACCGGCTTCCAAATTTGGAAGCCTTGCGCCATAAAATCAATACCACAAAAATTGCCAGCCTGCATGGCGCTCATTGAGTTCCGCTGCAGGCCAATCGTGCAGTTTTCCCGCTTCACTCCGTGAACGTGTAGCGAATCATATTTCCCTTTCCGTCGCCGGTCGTGATCACGACATCGCCATCCATGTTCTTCCCGGTGTCCAGAACGGGCCAGCGGCCCTCGGCGCGGACATAGGCCTCGGGGCTTTCGGCTTCGACATCGAGAAATTCCTTCTTGCTGTGCGCTTCGCCGCCGCAGGGATTGATGGTCTCGATCAGAACTTCGTATTCATGCATTGCTTTTGCTCCTTTCCTTTTTTCGTCAGTATATCACAGAGCGCGCTGTCCGTGCAAATAGGCAATTTCCACAAATCGGAAAAATCGGCAGGAGAAAACATGCGTTCTCTCCTGCCGAAGACTTTTTACGCTTCCGGGCTGAACTGGTCCTTACCGACCGCGCACAGCGGGCAGAGCCAATCCTCCGGGACCTCTTCCCACGGCGTGCCGGGGGCAACGCCGTTCTCCGGGTCGCCGACGGCCGGGTCATAGACATAGCCGCAGACATCGCAGACATACTTCATAGCCGTTCCTCCTGCGGGAAATACTCAGCCGAAGTAGCGCTCCAGCAGACCCTTGAGCGCCTTGCCGTGGCGGGCCTCGTCACGGGCCATTTCATGGACGGTGTCATGGATGGCATCGAGGTTGTTCTTCTTAGCGACCTTGGCCAGCTCGACCTTGCCGGCCGTTGCGCCGAATTCGCACTCCACGCGCCAAGCAAGGTTCTTTTTCGTGCTGGCGGTCATGTTCGGCTCGAGCTCGCTGCCGAGGAGCTCTGCGAACTTTGCGGCGTGCTCAGCCTCTTCATAGGCGGCCTTCTCCCAGTACAGGCCGATCTCCGGATAGCCCTCGCGGTGGGCGATGCGGGCCATGCAGAGGTACATGCCGACCTCGGAGCACTCGCCGCTGAAGTTGGCCTTAAGCTGGTCGAGGATGAACTTCTTGTCCTCTTCGGGAACGCCGTCGAGCTTCGTGCCGATGCCGAATTCATGCTCGGCCGCGAGCTTCAGATCGCCCTCGACGACCTGGAACTTCTCGCCGGAAACACCGCAGATCGGGCACTTGAAGCCCTCGGGCAGCTCATCGCCTTCATAAACATAACCGCAGACGGGGCAGACATACTTCTTCATAATAAAATCCTCCTGAAATGTTGTTTTTGTTGTTTTAGATCGTAATTTTAGACCCTGCATCCGGGGAAATGCAGTCGTTGCAGACGCCGGTAAACGTCAGCTCGCAGGTGCTCGGGCACCCGCAGGTCACGCGGCGCATCAGCTCGACCGGCGGCTCGATGTCCGGCAGGTCATAGACGGCGCTGCACTGCGCGCACACGAAATGCGCGTGGGGAAGGGGGTTGCGGTCATAACGCTCGAGCCCATTGACGACACCGGCGGACCCGATGATGCCCTCGCGCCGGAACATGGCCAGATTGCGGTAGACCGTTCCGAGGGAGAGATCCGGGATATCCGGCTTGAGCTGCGTGTAGACCCATTCGGCGGTGGGATGCGTATCCGTGCTGCAGACGCAGGCCAGGATCGCATCGCGCTTCCTGCTCTTTTTCTGTATTGCCATCGCATCCGCTCCTAAATAATAATGATTATTGTTTGCGTTATTATAATAGCATATTCCTCTGCCATCGTCAAGAGGGAATTTCAAAAAATTTCTCTCCCGGCTATTGGTTTTTTGCACAATTATTAAGCAGTCAATTTGTTCATTTTGTGAAAACTTTTCATTTTGTCCAAAATAAAGATTGCATTCTGCAAAACAGCGGTCTATACTGTGTGCATGAGGAAATTGGAAACGTTTCCAATTCACCGGAAAATTAATTGGGAGGCAACATCATGAAAAAGATCATCGCTCTGACCCTCGTGCTGATCCTCGCCGTCGGCCTGTTCGCCGGCTGCAAGAGCAGCGACAAAGGCTCTGTCTATTTCCTGAACTTCAAGCCGGAAGCAGACAGCGCATGGCAGGCACTTGCCAAGACCTACACCGAAAAGACCGGCGTTACCGTCAAGGTCGTCACGGCTGCCAGCGGCACCTATGAGACCACCCTGACCGCCGAAATGGCCAAGAAGGACGCCCCCACGCTGTTCCAGTGCGGCAATGAGACGGCTCTGGACACC
The DNA here is from genome assembly GCA_003525905.1 of Clostridiales bacterium. Lineage (GTDB taxonomy): Bacteria > Bacillota > Clostridia > Oscillospirales > Oscillospiraceae > JAZOXB01. The sequence goes on along the minus strand of DQIA01000008.1, from coordinate 1,174 downwards.
TGGAAGGACTACTGCCTCGCGCTTGACGGCACGAAGTTCCTGAACGAGATGACCACGTCCGACTTCAACCTCAAGGGTGAGGACGGCAAGACCTACTGCGCAGGCTACTGCTACGAGGCCTTCGGCATCATCGTCAATACCGAGCTGCTGGAAAAGGCAGGCCACTCTCTCGACGAGATCAAGGACTTCGCCAGCCTGAAGGCTGTTGCCGAGGACATCACCGCCCACAAGGACGAGCTGGGCTTTGCCGCCTTCTCCTCCGCCGGTCTGGATTCCTCCTCTTCCTGGCGCTTCTCCGGCCATCTGGCCAACATGCCGCTGTACTATGAGTTCCGCGACGACAACGTGACCGAGCAGCCCGCCACGATCACCGGCAAGTATCTTGCCAACTACAAGAACGTCTGGGATCTGTACATGAACAACGCCACCTGCGCTCCCTCCGAGCTGGCCGCCAAGACCGGCGACGAGTCCCGCGCGGAGTTTGCAAACGGCAAGGCCGTGTTCTTCCAGAACGGCACGTGGGAATACTCCAACCTGACCGACGCTTCCGCCATGGGCTTCTCCATGGATCCGGCAAAGCTGGCCATGATCCCCATCTACTGCGGCGTTGAGGGCGAAGAGAAGGCCGGTCTGGCCTGCGGCACCGAGAACTGCTGGGCCGTGAACGCCAAGGCCTCCGAGGAAGACCAGAAGGCCACCCTCGACTTCATGAAGTGGGTCGTTACCTCTGACGAGGGCACGAAGATGATGGCCGAGCAGTTTGGCCCCATCCCCTTCAAGAAGGCCAAGGAGAGCGCGAACGTGTTCTTCAACAATGCCAACCACCTGATGTCCGAGGGCAACTACACCGTGACCTGGGCCTTCAACTACACCCCGAACGTGGAGAGCTGGCGTCAGGGCGTCGTGGACGCGCTGCTGGCCTACAGCACCGGCTCCGGCGACTGGAGCGGCGTCGAGACCGCTTTCGTCGACGGCTGGGCAACGCAGTATCAGCTGCAGGAAGGCTAATCCAAATCCATCAAACCTGCGGAGGGCGGCAGACCGCCGCCCTCCCGGCCTGTCGAAAAAGTCCCTGCGGGATTTTCCGTCAGGCCGGGTGGCAAAATTGCAAAATGATCTTGCAGTTCTATTTTGCAATTTTGGCCGCTGCAGCGGGTGATCGAACGCGAAAGGA
>DQIA01000122.1:4936-5119 GCA_003525905.1 Clostridiales bacterium | reverse complement strand
GCTCCTCGGAATGACAAACTTGGGAGCCTTACGCCATAGAATTCGTACTGCAATCACTGTCAGCCTGCAAGGCGGTCACTGACCGCCGCTACACCCCCATTTTTCGGCTGTTTCCGTTTTAACGGCAGTTGGTACAAGGCATCAGTGCCTGCACGAGATTGCCACGTCGGCCTGCGGCCTCCT
>DQIA01000122.1:0-4884 GCA_003525905.1 Clostridiales bacterium | reverse complement strand
GCCACGTCGGCCTGCGGCCTCCTTGCAATGACAAATCTGGGAGCTGCACGCCGCGGGATCACATCTCCGTGTAATTTTATAAAAATATCGTAAAAAGCAAAGACCATTGCGGTCTTTGCTTTTTTTCTGCAATTTTTTACTGCACACGCAGGAGGAGTGCGATCTCGGAGCCGTTGAGCGGCACGGTCTCCGCCTCGTCGGTGAAGCACTCATACTTGAGGACCGCGCTGTACTCCCCGGCCGCGAGGGCCCGGCTCAGGGTCTGCTGCGGGGCGGTCTGCCCCGGCGCAAGCAGGTCGGAGCGCCAGAGCGCCTCGCCGTCCAGCAGCAGGGAGATGCGGAAATAGCAGGCATTGTTCTCGGGGTTATAGAGCGGCATGCTCTGCTCCTGCACGCCCGCCTGCAGGCTCAGGAAATCGAAGCCGGGAATGGAGATGGAATCCGCTTCGGACGGCTCTGTCTGCTGCGCGGACGGCGCATCCCCGGCAGCCGCCGTTTCCGTCCCGGCCGAACGGCACTGCCCGCTGCAGGTGCAGGCGGCAGGCATCCGCGCGTTCACGACCGCCAGCGTGATGCCGACGGACAGTGCAGCCACGGCGGCAAGCACCAGAATCGCCAATGCGGCAAGCTTTGCGTTCTTTTTCATCCGTTACGCTCTCCTTCCCGGTCAGCACGGACTCAGCCCGCGGCGTTGGCCGTTTCCAGAGAGGCCGTGAAGGTGATGGTGTCGGAGTAAGTACCGGCAGCAGCATGCTCCCAGGCATAGTCGCTGATGCGGGCGACAACGAGGCAGCTGCCGCCGTTGCCGTTGACTTCCTTGGCCGAGAAGTCTCTGCCGCGGAAAATGGGCGCGGAGCCGTTGACGGCGGAGGCGAAGATGTCCTCCGGGCGATAGCTGATGCGGGCGGAGGAGTCGCTGTCGTTCACGAGGCAGAAGTTCGTCGTGGTCTCAGCAGTGACCTTGACATACTGGTCGTTCGTGATACGGCCGGTGACCTTCACGCTGCCGATGGTGGCGTTCTTCTCGCCGTAGGGGATCTCCACGGTCGCGGGGATCGTGAGGACGTAGGTCGAGGGGACCGTCGTGGTGATGGTCGTGGTCTGGGGAGCTTCTTCTGCGCTGGCTGCAGCGGCGAGGGACGCGAGCATCAGGACGGCGCAGAGGATGGCAAGGATCTTCTTCATGTTCTTTCACTCCTGAATCGTATTACGGTCATCTGACCGCCCCTCTTTTATACCGGAAATGCGCCGTTTTCTCTATCAAAGAACTGTTAAATTTCGGATAAATCCTTGCGGTCACGCCTTACCGAGCAGACAGTCGGCAAGCACCTGCGAGAAAATATCCGCGCTGCGCAGGGCCTCGTCGAGCGAATTTCCGGCCGTGCCGACCTCCAGCAGCATGGACCGCGGCGTGAGATGCTGGTTATAGCGCGAGGCGCGCAGCAGCAAATCGCGCATGAGGCCGGGCGCGCGCTGCTCGCACAGGGCCTGCAGGTGGGCGGCGTTGGCCAGATTCTGCCGCCAGCCCGGATGCTCCAGCCCGGAGCCGTTCGAGCCCATGACGAGCAGAAGCTTCGCACAGGCCTCCCCGTCCACGTTCGCACGCAGGGCCAGCTGCGCGCCGTCGTCCGTCTCGAGCGAGTCGCGGTGCACGTCCAGCACCATCTGGATGGACGGGTAGCGCGCCAGCCAGTCCTCCGCCAGCCCGGCCATGCGCGGGTAGGCATCGTTATAATTCCCGAGGTCGATGAGTGACGTCTCATGCACGGCCGGGATGCCGCGGGCGTTCAGTGCGTCGGCAATGGCCTGCCCGACGCGGACGACGCTCTTTTCCGGGTCCGTGGAATGGAAATCCGGGCTGCCGGTATAGGCCTCCGTGGCGTGGGTATGGATGATGAGGACGAGCGGCCCCTCCTGCGCGCGATCGAGCGCGAGAGCCGCCTCCGGCAGCGCGTCCGGCTCCAGCGGCAGGCCGGAGCGGTTATCGATCGTCACGGCAGGCAGGTCCGGCGCGTCGTGCGACGGCGGCTCATAGCACAGCGTCGGCCAGCTGCCGTCCTGCGCGGGCTCCGGAGCATCCTCGGCGGCCTGCGTCGGCGCGGCGACGGAGGCCAGATGCGCCCGCAGCCCCGGCTGCGCCGCCAGACGCACCACAACGGCCGCCAGCAGCACGGCAAAGCACAGCCAACGCACGCTCAGGCGGAATTTTGTCTGCATGGTAATCCCTCCCGCAGAATCTATATGCCGCAGGAGGGCAGAATAGAACCGCGGGAGGGAAATTTTGCCGGGCCGACAGTCGTGCGTTGTAAGGGAGCGGACAGCCGGGCCCGGCGCAACGCTGCCGACTGGTACAGGCTAACGTTAAAATAGCAAAGGCCAAAGGTTTGTCATTGCGAGGGCGCTTTGCGCCCGTGGCAATCTCGGGAAGGCACTTCCGATTCGTACTGGCCACTATTAAAATGGCATGCGCCGATTGCGTCTGTAGCGGCGCTCCCTGAGCGCCTAAGGCAGTCACAAATTTGAAGGCATTCCCGTCGACCGCACCGACTCCCAAATTTGTCATTCCGAGGAGCGAAGCGACGTGGGAATCTCGCAGTACCAAGCTGAATTGTAGGAAAGCTATCGGCAAAATCGTGACTGCCTGCACGAGATTGCCACGGGCGCAAAGCGCCCTCGCAATGACAATTCGGAGGCGTTCACCATCTTAACGACAGCCCGTGCGTATCGCAACCGCAGCGCCGGGCCCGGCTGTCCGCTCCCCTACATTGGCGTGTGCGGTCGGCGGAAGTGCACGGAAATTTGCAACTGCCCATGGCGGTCACTACCCGTAAAGGGCACGCCGCATCCGTAAGGCGGCAGAGCCGCCAACGGCTGCGCAGTGACCGCCGCTACAGACGCAATCGGTTTTTACGTTATTATCGGCAGCCTGTACGGACTGCAAGTGCCTTCCCGAGATTGCCACGTCGGCCTGCGGCCTCCTCGCAATGACAATTCGGAAGTGCATACCGTTTTAACGGTAGCCCGTTCGTATCGGCAGCGTTGCGCCGGGAGGGGACAGCCCGGCCCCTACAGCGTGCGACTGGCTGCTTCGCGCGTAACTATCCACTGTCCATTTTCAATGATCCGTTTTCCTGTATATCATATTATATGTCAAGGCAGCCGCCAATCGACCGGCTGTTCTCCGTTCTCCTGCAAAAAGGCATTGATCTGCGAGAACGGGCGGCTGCCGAAGAAGCCGCGGTAGGACGACAGCGGGCTTGGGTGCGGGGCGCACAGGACAAGGCGCGGGGCGGCGCTCTGCAGCAGCGGCCGCTTTTTCTGCGCCTGCGCGCCCCAGAGGACGAAGGCCACCGGCTGCGGCAGGGCGGCCATGGCGGCAAGCACGGCATCCGTGAAGCGCTGCCAGCCCCACGCCGCGTGGCTGTTCGCCGCGCCGCGGCCGACGGTCAGGACCGTGTTGAGCAGCAGGACGCCCCGCTCCGCCCACGGCGTCAGGTCGCCGCCGGACGGCTGCGGCAGGCCGAGGTCCGTGTGCAGCTCCGTGAAAATATTGCGCAGCGACGGCGGCAGGCGCTCACCCTGCGGGACGGAGAACGCAAGGCCCATGGCCTGCCCCGGCTCGTGATAGGGGTCCTGCCCGAGGATGACGGCCCGCACGCGCTCCGGCGGCGTGGCGGTCAGGGCGAAGAACGTGCGCTCCTCCGGCGGATAGACCGTTCCGGCGGCCCGCGCCGCCCCGACCCGCTGCAGCAGCGCCGCAAAATACGGGGCGCGCAGCTCCTGCTCCAGATACGGCGTCCACGCGCCGAGATCGATAACCTGCATGGCAATTTCCTCCGAATTTTCTCCGATTTTCCCCGGTTTTTCTTGACAGAGGCGGGGTTTTGTGGTATGTAGAAGATAAGAAACGAACTGGAAAGGTTGATAATATGAAACGAATCGCGATTCTGACCGGAGCAAGCTCCGGCATGGGCCGGGAGCTTGCGCTGCAGCTGGCCCAGTGGGAGACGTTTGACGAGCTGTGGGTCATCGCCCGCCGCGCCGACCGCCTTGAGGCGCTGAAGGAGCAGGTCCCCTTCCCCGTGCGGCCCATCAGCCTCGATCTGACGGACCCGCAGGCGCTGGAGCTCTACCGCGACCTGCTGGAAAACGCCCGGCCGGACGTCGGCCTGCTGGCGAACGTCGCGGGCTTCGGCAAATTCGGCCGCTACGACCAGATCCCGCTGGCAGACTCCCTGAAGATGATCGACCTGAACTGCAAGGCCCTTGTGGCCATGACGGAGCTGACGCTGCCTTACATGAAGCGCGGCGCGAAGCTGCTGAACCTGGACTCCCTGTCTGCATTCCAGCCCGTGCCGTATCTGAATGTCTACGCCTCGACGAAGGCCTTTGTGCTGAGCTATACGCGCTCGCTGGCGCGCGAGGTGCGGCCGCGCGGCATCCGCGTGATGGCCGTCAGCCCCGGCTGGGTCAAGACGGAATTCTTTGACCACGCGCTGCAGACGAGCAACGACGCCGTGACATATTACAACCGCCTGTATGAGGCGAAGGACGTGATGAAGACGGCCCTGCACGACCTGTACCGCACAAAGAAGGACGTCTCCATCCACGGCCTGCCCGTGCGCTGGCAGGTGCGGCTCGTGAAGCTGCTGCCGCATAAGCTCGTGATGGATATCTGGATGAGGCAGCAGAAGCACAACAAGCTCCCGGACGAGGACTGAGGGGGGGCTTTCCCGCAAAACCGGGCAGGCAAAATTACGGGAAGCCGCCGGTCGTGCGTTGTAGGGGCGGCGTCCTCGACGCCCCGTGACACGTCCCCGATTCGTGCCGGGTATGATACAATGGCGATGGCTTCCGATTTGTCATTGCGAGGAGGCCGCAGGC
>DQIA01000124.1:7879-8222 GCA_003525905.1 Clostridiales bacterium | reverse complement strand
CGCCTGCGCCGCAGCCGCCGGGACCGCCGCCGTGTTCTCCCCCGCCGCCCGGTCCGCCGCGCCCACCGCTGCGGCTGCCGTTTCTGGAGGGGCTGATCCCCGGCATGGACAGCGGTGATGTGCTGGTCGTGCTCATTTTGCTGCTGCTCCTGTCGGAGGGCAACGAGGACTCCGGCTCCGTGCTGATGACGCTGGCGATCTTTCTGTTTTTGCAATAGGGCAACATAAAATCACCCGCTGCGGAGACCCGCAGCGGGTGCGCTATTTTTGTTTTGGGTCTGTACAGGACAATTCAAACGCGCAGGGGCGCTGGTGCACCACCGATTTGTCATTCCGAGGAGCG
>DQIA01000124.1:0-7811 GCA_003525905.1 Clostridiales bacterium | reverse complement strand
GCGAAGCGACGTGGGAATCTCGGGAAGGCAGTTACGATTTTGCCGATAGCTTCCCCGCGATCCTACTGGGCACTGCGAGATCGCCACGTCGGCCTTTGGCCTCCTCGCAATGACAAACTTGGGAGCATTGCGCCAATGAATTTGTGCTGGAAAACTCATGGGTGCGCAAGGTGCTCAGTGAGCGCCGCTACAGACGCAATCGGTGCACACCGTTTTAACGTTACGCTGCACGACCTGCGAATGCCTGCACGAGATTGCCACGGGCGCAAAGCGCCCTCGCAATGACAAATCTGGAGGCCTGTGCGGATTTTACTCCGTGAACATGGCAGTGGAGAGGTAGCGCTCACCGGTATCCGGGAGCAGGGCGACAATGGTCTTGCCTGCATTTTCCGGTCGCTTGGCCAGCTCCGCCGCCGCAAAGACCGCCGCGCCGGACGAAATGCCGACGAGCAGGCCCTCCTCCCGCGCCAGCGCGCGGCCGGTGGCAAAGGCGTCCTCATTTTCCACGGGGAAGACCTCGTCATAGACGGCGGTGTTGAGCGTCTTCGGTACGAAGCCCGCACCGATGCCCTGGATCTTGTGCGGACCGGGCGTGCCCTTGGACAGGACCGGAGAACCGGCCGGTTCGACCGCGACGACGCGCACATTCGGGTTCTGCGACTTCAGATATTCGCCCGTGCCCGTGATGGTGCCGCCGGTGCCGACGCCCGCAACGAAAATATCGACGGTCCCGTCCGTATCCTGCCAGATCTCCGGGCCGGTCGTGGCGCGGTGGATGGCGGGGTTGGCCGGATTCGTGAACTGGCCGGGCAGGAAGCTGCCGGGCGTCTGCGCGGCGATCTCCTCCGCCTTGGCAATGGCACCCTTCATGCCCTGCGCACCGTCCGTCAGGACAAGCTGCGCACCATAGGCCTTGAGCAGGTTGCGGCGCTCGACGCTCATGGTCTCCGGCATGGTCAGGATGACGCGGTAGCCGCGCGCGGCCGCCATGGCGGCAAGGCCGATGCCGGTGTTGCCGCTCGTCGGCTCGACGATGACAGCGCCCGGCTTCAGCAGGCCGCGCTGCTCGGCATCGTCCAGCATGGCACAGGCGATGCGGTCCTTTACGCTGCCCGCGGGGTTAAAATATTCGACCTTGGCCAGCAGGTTTGCCTTCAGGCCGCGCGCCGCGGCAAAGCGCTGCAGCTGCACGAGCGGCGTGTGGCCGACAAGCTCGGAAATGCTGGAATAGACTTTCATAAAACAGGCTCCTTTCGAATTCCTATATTACCTACGGTATTTCTAGGCATTATACTAGCACGAGTTGGAACGGTTGTCAAGCCCCGAAAATCAGAAAATGGAGCCGCCGTTACCGGCAGCTCCATTCCCAGCTTGTCAAAAAAGTCCTCTGGGCCTTTTTCGCCAAGCTGCTTTCAAAATTGCAATATGCAATTTTGGCCGCTGCGGCGGGTTATGAAACGGGAAAGGACACCCTGACGGTTTCCTTTCCCACTTTTCTTCCCTCCGAAATCTTCGGCCGGCTGCCTTTGGACGCGGAAAATGGAGCCGCTCCGACGGAGCAGCTCCATTCCTTCTCTTCTCCCTATCTGTAAGACAGATCAGCCCTGTCCGTAGTAGGCATTTTTCCCGTGCTTGCGCAGGTAGTGCTTATCAAGCAGCTCCTGCTGCATCGCGCCGCGGTTCGGGCTGAGCTGCAGCGCATGGAAGTTCATGAAGGCGACCTCCTCCAGAACGACCGCATTGTGCACGGCGTTTTCGGCATCGGTTCCCCAGGCGAACGGGCCGTGGCTGTTGACCAGCACGGCGGGGATGGCCTCGGGGTCCTTACCCGCGAACGTCTCGATGATGACCTTGCCGGTCTCCTTCTCGTATTCGCCCGCGATCTCCTCCGGCGTCATCGGACGGGTGCAGGGGATCTCGCCATAGAAGTAGTCGCCCTGCGTCGTGCCCATGGGGATGATGCCGACGCCCGCCTGCGCAAAGCTCGTTGCCCAGCGGGAATGCGTGTGGACGATGCCGCCGATGCCGGGAAAGGCACGGTACAGCTCCACATGCGTCGGCGTGTCGCTCGAGGGCTTCCATTTGCCCTCGACGACCTTGCCGTCCAGATCCACGACGACCATGTCCCCGACCGTCATGCCGTCATAGCTGACGCCGGACGGCTTGATGACGACCAGACCGCTGGCGCGATCGATCCCGGAGACGTTGCCCCAGGTAAAGGTGATAAGACCGTGCTTCGGCAGCAGGAGATTAGCCTCCAGCACCTGACGCTTCAGTTCCTCCAGCATAGCGCGCTCCTTACTTCAGCTTCCACGCAAGGTCGCTCAGGAACAGGTCGTGCTCCAGAGACTCCACCGTGGTATCCGCGCCGATGTGAACGTACTCGATGTCCATGATCCGTGCCCAGTCACGCATCTGCTCGGCCGTGACGTCATAGGACAGGACGGTGTGGTGCGCGCCGCCGGCAGTGATCCAGCACTCGACGCCGGTCGTGAGGTTCGGCATGGCCTTCCACATAACGCGGGCGACGGGCAGGTTCGGCATGGGCATGATGGGCTTCACGGCCTCGATATCCTGCACGATGAGGCGCAGACGGCCGCCCATATCGATCAGGCTGACGACAATGGCCTTACCGGCCTTGCCCTCAAAGACCAGACGGGCGGGATCCTTCTCGTTCATGCCGATGCCCAGCGGATGGGTCTCGATGCGCGGACGGGCGCTGGCAAGGCTCGGGCAGACCTCGAGCATGTGTGCGCCGAGGCTGTATTCCTGCCCCTTGACAAGATGATAGGTATAGTCCTCCATGAAGCCGGACGCGCCGTTGCCGCCCTCGCCCATGGCCTTCAGGATGGCGGTCATGGCGGAGACCTTCCAGTCGCCCTCGCCGCCGTAGCCATAGCCCTGCGCCATCAGGTGCTGAGAGGCCAGACCGGGCAGCTGCTCCATGCCGTAGAGATCCTGGAACGTGTTGGCAAAGGCCTTGCAGCCCTCGCGGTCCATCATCTTCTTCATGGCAATCTCTTCGCGCGCCTGATAGCGGATGGCTTCGACGTTGTCCGTCGCAAAGTCATACTTCTCGCGGTAGACGTCCATGAGTGCGTCGACCTCGGCCTCCGTGACGGCGTTCATCTCCTTGACGAGATCGCCGACGGCCCAGGTGTTGACCTGCCAGCCGAGCTTACGCTGCACCTCGACCTTATCGCCCTCGGTGACGGCGACTTCACGCATGTTGTCGCCGAAGCGCATGACCTTCAGGCTGCGGGAGAAGGCGACGCCGACGGCGACCTTCATCCAGCCGGCCAGACGCTCCTGCACGTCGCCGTCCTGCCAGTAACCGGCAATGATCTTGCGCGGAGCGCGCAGGCGGGCGCCGATGAAGCCGTGCTCGCGGTCGCCGTGGGCAGCCTGATTCAGGTTCATGAAGTCCATGTCGATCTCTTCGTTCGGGATCTCCCGGTTATACTGGGTGGCGAAATGGCACCACGGCTTCTGGAGCAGCTCCAGGCCGTTGATCCACATCTTGGACGGGGAGAACGTATGGCACCACGTCACGATACCGGCGCAGGCGTCGTTATAGTTGGCTTCCTTCACAACGTCGAGGATCTCGGCGTTGCTCTTGGCAGTGACCTTGTACTTCAGGGGATAGGGCAGAACGGCAGAAAGCTTCTGCGCCATTTCCTCGGCGCGGGCAGCGACGGTGCGGAGCACCTCTTCGCCGTACAGCGTCTGCGAGCCAACGACAAACCAGAATTCATAGTTTTTCATCTTTGTACACTCCTTACAGATTTTCTGTGGCAGCCTGCTCCACGCGGAGGCAGGCCTTATACTGATCGAGGAACGTGCGGAAGCCTTCAACGTCCGCCGGGTCCGGCTGGAGCGTCGTGCGGACGGCATCGGCAAAGACATGCTCTGCGAGGAAGGCCTCGAGCGTCTCGCCGCCGCCCTGCAGGACGAAGGCCGCCAGAAGCGCCATGCCGTAGGGGCCGCCTTCTCCGGCGCTCTCCATGACGGTCACGGGCGCGCCGCAGGCCGCGGCCATGTATTTCTGGCCGACGCCCGGCGTCTTGAACAAGCCGCCGTGGCCGGTGAGCGAATCGATGGCCACCTGCTCGGAGGCCAGCAGATCCATGCCGATCTTCAGCGTAGCCATGGTGGAATAGAGCTGTGCGCGCAGGAAGTTTGCCAGCGTGAAGCGGCTGTCCGGGCGGCGCAGGACCAGCGGGCGGCCCTCATCGAGATGGGTCACGCCCTCGCCTGCCAGATAGTTCACGACCATGACGCCGCCGCAGTCGGCCTCGCCCTCGAGGCTCTTGCGGTAGAGCTTCGTGAACAGCTCGCCCGTGTCGACGGAGCTGCCGAACAGCTCAGCCGTCTCGCGCAGGACGCCTGCCCAGGCGTTCATATCATTCGTACAGTTGTTGCAGTGCACCATGGCGACGGGGCGGCCCGTCGGCGTGGTGACAAGATCGATCTCCGGATAGACCTTCTGCAGCGGATGCTCCAGAACGACCATGGAGAAGATGGACGTGCCGGCGGAGACGTTGCCCGTGCGCGGACCGACGGCGTTCGTGGCCGTCATGCCGGTACCGGCATCGCCCTCGGCCGGGGCAAACACGATGCCCTCGGACAGCATGCCATCGAGGCGGGCCGCACCGGCGGCGGTCAGCTTGCCTGCCGGGACACCGGCGGGCAGGACCTGCGGCAGCAGATCGCGCAGCGTGAAGGGCTGCTCCGCGATAAGGCGGTCGAACTTTTCCATCATGCCGCGGTCATAGTCCAGCGTTTCGCTGTCGATGGGGAACATGCCGGAGACCTCGCCGATGCCGACGGCGTTCACGCCGGTGAGCATATAGTGGAAATATCCCGCCAGCGTCGTGATATGCGCAAGCTTGCCGACATGCGCCTCGCCGGTGCGGATAGCATGCCAGAGATGCGCGATCGACCAGCGCTGCGGGATGTTGAAGCCGAACAGCTCCGTCAGCTCCGCCGCCTCTTCGCCCGTCATGGTGTTCTGCCAGGTGCGGAAGGGCGTGAGCAGGTTCCAGTCCTTGTCAAAGGCCAGATAGCCGTGCATCATGGCCGAGATGCCCATGGCATCCACGGAGACCTCGCCGAGGGCGCGCAGCGCCGTGCGAAGGCCGCTCCAGGCCTCCTCGAGGTCATAGGTCCAGACGCCGTCGCGGAGGTCGCTCTTCCAGGTGTAGTCGCCGGAGGCGACCGGGCGGAAGGCTTCGTCGATCAGGACGGCCTTGATACGGGTCGAGCCGAATTCGATACCAAGCGTATGAGTCATATTATGTCTCCTTTTGAGCCTGCATCCTCTCCCACGGAGAAATGATGTTTTTCTGGATGGGGTCGTTGAGCAGATAGCAGATCAGATATTGCGGCAGGCTGATGCCGAACAGTGCGATCACGATCAGCGTGTACGGGAAAAAGCTGAAGCCGAACAGGAAGCCAATGCCATGCACCACGATCGGCAGCCAGCCGCGGCCGCCGCGCAGGGCGGACATGCCGTTGGCATTCTTCAGGATCTGGCCGTTGGGCAGATCGAACATGGCGCGCATGAGGAAGGCATAGCTGCCGCGGCCGAGCGCGAAGCCGACGGTAAACAGGCCGAAGGCGAAGAACATCGGACCGAGGAAGGTGCCGAAGTTGCCCATGCCGAGGCTGAGCAGGAAATATCCCAGAAACAGCAGTCCGCCGAACAGCAGTCCGAGCGGAAGACTGCGCCAAAAGTCCTTTTTAAATTCGTCCCGGAACTCCTCCCATAAAAGCACATTGCCCTCGCGCACGAGCACGATGAGGACGCGGTCCATGGCGCACAGCGCAGCCGGCATCGTCACGACCGGGATGCAGCAGGCCAGAAACAGCAGGTTCAGACGGATGAGCTTCCATGCATGGTTCCAAAACAGATAGAAAAACCGACGCGCACCCTCGCGGGGCGCGGGAAGGCCGCGGCCTTCCCGACGCATTCCGCGCTGCATCAGTTTTTCATACCGGTCATCACGATGCCTTCGACGAAGTACCGCTGACCGAGGAGATAGAACACGACGCCGGGCACGAAGGACATGCAGGTGCCGCACATGATGGCGGACCAGTCCGTCTTCAGGGAGCCCTTGAGCTGGCTCAGGCCCATGGAGATCGTGAACTTATCATCCGTATTGATATAGATCATCTGCTGGAGCAGATCGTTCCAGATCTGGATGAAGAGGAACATGGCGACGACGATCATCGCCGATTTGATGGAAGGAACGATGACGTTGAGGAGGATACGGAAGTAGCCTGCGCCGTCGATCGTTGCAGCTTCGTCGAGCTCACGCGGGATGGAGCGGACGAACTGGCGGATGAGGAAGATGTTGAACGCGCCGCCGCCGCAGAGATACGGCAGGATCAGCGGCCAGAACGTGTTGGACATGTTGAAGAACTTCGTCCACATGATGTACAGCGGGATGAGCGTGACCATGGTCGGCAGCAGCATGGAGCCGACGCACAGCGTGAACAGGAAGTTCCGCAGGCGGAAGCGCAGGCGCGCGAAGGCGTAGCCGCACATCGTGGCCGTGATGGTGCCGAAGATGACAGACGGGACGATGATGATCATCGTGTTCTTCAGATAGGTCCAGAACTTGAAGTATTCCAGCGTGTTGGCGTAGTTCGAGAACAGCCAGCGCGGCGGTAAGAAGGCAGGCGGCCACTTGAACAGCTCGGCGTTCGACATCAGGCTGGAGCGGAAGATCCACCAGATGGGCAGCATGCACAGACAGGTCAGGAAGATCAGCGCGATGAAGCACAGCGCATTCGTGATGCGCTCGGTGCGCTTGCGGCTTTTCAGGCTGCTCATTTGTCGTCGCCTCCTTCATAGAAGATCCAGCTCTTACTGGTGGCAAACAGCAGCAGCGTAAAGGCGCCGATCAGCAGGAACAGCACGAAGGCGATCGCGCAGGCGAGACCGATCTTGCCGCGCTGCTTGAACGCGTAGTTGTAGAGCATGTAGGACATAAAGTAAGAGGATTTACCGGGGCCGCCCTTCGTCAGAGCGAGGGCAGGCGTGACGACCTGCATGTTGGTGATCAGGGACATCAGCATATTATAGAAGATAATGGGGGTCATGCTGGGGAAGGTCACATGCCAGAAGCGCTGCCATGCGTTTGCGCCGTCGATCTCGGCGGCCTCATGGTACACGCGGGGCACATTCTGCAGGCCCGCCAGGAAAATCACGATCAGGTTGCCGGAGAGCCACACGGCGATCAGTGCCAGCGACGGAACGACCTGCGAGGACGAGCTGACGAACATCAGGCGTTCGATGCCGAGCTTGGAGAGGATGTAGTTGAACAGGCCCCACTCCGTGTTGTACAGCCAGCTCCAGCCGATGTAGACGGCGGCTGCGGGCAGCACATAGGGCAGGTAGAAGACCGCGCGGAAGAAGCCGCGGGCGGGGATCTTGCGGTTGAGCAGCATTGCGACAATCAGGGAATAGACCATGCTGCCGACGACAGCAAGCAGGGAGAAATAGACGGTGACCTTAATGGATTCCTTGAAGTACGGATCCGTGGTGAAGAGCTTGATATAGTTATTGATGCCGTTCCATTCCGGTGCGCCGGTTCCGCCCCACTTGAAAAAGCTCAGGCCGAACACCGCGATCAGCGGAATATAGGTCAGCACGATCAGGCCGATAAATGCGGGGATGAGGTAGAGATACGCAGCGCGCGCTTCCTTGCGGAGCAGCTTGCTCTTGGGTTTCTTAGTGCGTTTGGGCAACTTGCTCACCCTTTCTTTGAGTTAGGAGTTGAAAAAGACATTTTGGCCGGCCGCCG
>DQIA01000068.1:20257-25142 GCA_003525905.1 Clostridiales bacterium | reverse complement strand
ACTCTGCGAGGCTTTTTCGACAGGCTCTCAAACGAGACCCGCTTCCCCGGGCTGCCAGCGGCAGCGGTCGATGGCGACGCGGCCGTCCTGCGTGAACGGGACGCCCTCGGCCTCCAGCATGGCGCGGCGCAGCGGGGCATATTCCCCGCCTGCGATCGTGCCGTCCTCGCGGATGACACGCTGCCACGGCAGTTCGTCCGGGCAGCGGCGCATGGCCCAGCCGACCTGCCGCGCAGCCCGCGGCGCGCCGAGCATGCGGGCCAGCTGGCCGTAGGATGCGACAAAGCCGGGCGGGATCTGCGCGACGAGCGCATAGACGGAGGCAAAAAACGACGGTGCTTCCGCCATGGTCAGCATCCCATCCGGTGGAAGAGCTTCTCCCAGAGCGAGCGCTTTTTCTGCGGGACAGCGGTGCTCTGCTGCTGCGCGGCTTCGACGGCACGCTTCATGAGCAGGACCTGTGCGCAGACCGGCTCATAGGAAGGTGGCTTTTTCGTATACGTTCCGTCCGGCAGCAGGACGCGCGCCTTGACGGTGTCCGCCAGCATGGCGTCCAGAATTTCGTGGAGCCTGCGGCGAATCTCCGGGCTGCGGATGGGACAGGCAATCTCCACGCGGCGGACGGTGTTGCGCGTCATCATGTCGGCAGACGAGATATAGACGTGCTCCTGCTCGCCGCGGCCGAAGCAGAAGATGCGGGAATGCTCCAGAAAGCGGCCAACGATGCTCGTGACGGTGATGTTGTCCGTATAGCCCGGCACGCCGGGGGCGAGGCAGCAGATGCCGCGGATGATGAGCTCGACGCGGACGCCCGCCTGCGAGGCGCGCGACAGGGCGTGGATGACGTCGATATCCGTCAGAGAATTGAACTTCATCAGAATGTAGCCGTTTGGGCCGAGGGCTGTCTGTTCCTCGATGCGTGCGAGGATCGGCTTCTTCAGCTGGTGCGGCGCAACGAGCAGCGTGCCGTAGCTGCCCTCGAGATTGCCGAGCGCCATATTGCTGAAGAAGGCCGCGGCGTCCGCGCCGATATTCTGGTCTGCCGTAACGAGCGAGACATCCGTATACTGCTTTGCGGTCTTCTCGTTATAATTGCCTGTGCCGATCTGCGTGACATGGCGCAGTGCGCCGCGCTCCCGCAGAGTGATGAGGCAGATCTTGGAATGGACCTTGTAGTCCTCAAAGCCATAGAGCACCTTGCAGCCCGCTTCCTCCAGCCGCTCGGACCAGTCGATGTTATTCTGCTCGTCAAAGCGGGCGCGCAGCTCGATGAGAACGCTCACGTCCTTGCCGTTTTCGGCAGCGGCGCAGAGATAGTCCACGAGCTTGGCCTTGCGGGCCAGCCGGTAGATCGTGATGCGGATGGACAGAACGTCCGGCGCATTGGCCGCTTCGCGCACCATCTGCAGGAATGGCTCCATGGATTCATAGGGATAGGACAGGAACAGGTCACGCTTCAGCGCGGCGCGCAGCAGGCTCTGGCCCGGCAGCAGCATGGCGGGCTGCTGCGGCGTGAAGGGCGGGTCGGACAGGGCGGCGCGGCGGGCCTCCGGCAGATGCTCGCCGAGCGAGAAGGCGTAGTCCATGCACAGCGGCGCCTCGCAGGAGACGAAGATCTGTTCGCCGGAGATATCGAAGCGCTTGCGGAACAGCTCAGCAAAGTGCCCGCTGATGGGCGCGGAAAGCTCCACGCGCACGACGCACAGCCGCCTGCGCTCCCGCAGCAGCTTTTCCATCTTGGCGCGCAGGTCGATCTCGCGGCCGTCCGGCGCGAACGGCTCGTCGTCCGGGTTGATGTCCGCATTGCGCGTGACGCAGAACACGACCTTTTCGAGCGTGCTGTACATCTCAAACACGCTGTCTGCGTAAAACAGCAGGACCTCCTCGAGCGGAACGTAGCGGCAAATGCCATTCTGCTCCGGCAGGAACAGCAGCTCCGGCACGGAGGGCGGCATGGGGATAAGACCCCAGAATTCCGATTTTTTCCGCGACAGCCGCACGCCGACGTGCAGCGTCTTGCTGGCAAGATGGGGAAAGGGATGATGTGCGTCGACGATCTGCGGCGAGAGCAGCGGCTGAATGGCCGTGCGGAAGAGCTGGCGGATATAGTGGTGCTCGTCCTGCGTCAGCTCGTTCATGCGCAGGCGCTGCAGGCCCTCTGCGCCAAGCTCCCGCTCCACGCGGCGGAAGACACGGTCACGTCGCTCATATAACGGGGCCGTCGCCGCATAGATCCGCTCGAGCTGCTCCTTTGCCGTCAGGCCGGATTTGTTGTCCACGCCGTGGCCGCCCAGCGCGGCGACGTCGCCGAGGCTGCCGACGCGGATCATATAGAATTCATCGAGATTGCTCGTGAAAATGGAGAGAAATTTCACGCGCTCCAGCAGGGGGACGGTCTCGTCCTCCGCCTCCTCAAGCACGCGGGCGTTGAATTGCAGCCACGAAAGCTCCCGGTTCTGCGTGTAGCCCTTTTCCCAGATCGGTTCCGTCATGGGGCCTGCTCCTTTCCAGATGTTTTGCTCCATTATACCGGAAATGCGCGGCTGCTGCAATCCCGGCGTTGTAAAATCATGAAAATTTGACACTCCCCCCTTTTCAAGTGCGGCAAAAAGTCGTATGATGATAGAGATGATAAGAACCCAGACTGTCAAAAAACTGCCAAGCCAAAAGTTTCGGAGGGAAGGAAAGTGTGAAAGGAAATCGTCAGGGTGTCCTTTCACGTTCAATCACCCGCCGCAGCGGCAGAATTGCAAAATAATAATACAAAATTCTATTTTGCAATTCTGAAATCAGCTTGGCGAAAAAGCCCAAAGGGACTTTTTTGACAAGCTGAAGAATTACAGGAGGGACGAAACCATGAAAATCGGTATGCTGACATCCGGCGGCGACTGTCAGGGCCTGAATGCGGCCCTGCGAGGTGTGGCAAAGGCGCTGTATCAGGAATTCGGGACCGCCGTGACCATCTATGGCATCCGCGACGGCTACCGCGGCCTCATCGAGGGCGACTATCACCCCATGGAGCCGCAGGATTTTTCCGATATCCTCACGCGCGGCGGCACGATCCTCGGCACGTCGCGCCAGCCGTTCAAGACCATGCAGCAGGCAGAAGAGAATGAGGCGACAAAGCTCGAGAAAATGCTCGATACCTGCCGCCGTGCCCGCTTTGACTGCCTGGTCATCCTTGGCGGCAACGGCACGCACAAGACGGCAAACCTGCTTTCGGAGCACGGCATTCCCGTTGTGACGCTGCCGAAGACCATCGACAATGATCTGTGGGGCACGCAGGTGACGTTTGGCTTCCAGTCTGCCATGAACATTGCGGTAGAGGTCATCGATTCCATCCATTCCACGGCGTTCTCGCACAGCCGCGTGTTTATCGTGGAGATCATGGGACATAAGGCAGGCTGGCTGACACTGCATGCGGGCATTGCCTCCGGCGCGGACGTCATCGTTATCCCGGAGATCCCCTATGACGCGCGGGCCATTGCGGCTGCCATCCAGCAGCGCGCCCGCGGGGGCAAGCGCTTCTCTATCGTTGCCGTGGCAGAGGGCGCCATCAGCCGCGAGGAGGCTGCCATGAGCAAGAAGGACTTCAAGGCCGCCCGGGCGGCCATGCCGTATCCGTCCATTTCCTACCGCCTGGCAGATGAGCTGCAGAAGATCACCAGTCAGGAGATCCGCGTGACGATCCCCGGCCACTTCCAGCGCGGCGGCGCGCCCTGTGCGGCGGACCGCCTGCTGTGCACGCGCCTTGGCGTGGCGGCGGCCGAGCTCATCCGCGAGGGAAAGTTCGGCAACATGGTCGCCGTGCAGAACGATCGCATCGTGCCGGTGCCGCTCAAGGAGGTTGCCGGGCGTCTGAAGACCGTCCCGGTGGACGGCGAGCTCGTCCATGCGGCGCGGGAGCTTGGCCTGTGCATGGGAGACTGACAAACATCGGGCCGGGAGCACTTCACAATGCCCCCGGCCCGATATTTTTTTGATTAGGCGGTTTCCTGCGTACGAAGCGTGCGAAGCAGGGCGGCGCAGCCCTCGTCGATCTCGGCCTCGGCCTTGCGGAAGTCGCGCGTGTACCACGGATCGGCGATCTCATGCGGATGATCCGTGTAGTCCAGCAGCAGATGGACCTTGTTTTCGGGGTCGCCGCCGAAGATGCGCAGCATATCGCGGCGGTTGCGTGCGTCCATGCCGATGAAATAGTCGTAGTTCGGGTAATCCTCGCGGCGGAGCTGCACGGAGTATTTCCCCTTGCAGGAGATACCGCGGGCCTCAAGCAGGGCGCGGACGGGCGGATAGACGGGGTTTCCAACCTCGTCGCCGGTGTTGGCGGCGGACGAGATGACCCAGTCAAGCCCCTCCTTGCGCACAAGCTGCTTCATGACCAGCTCGGCCATGGGGCTGCGGCAGATATTTCCGGTGCAGACGAACATGATTCGAATCATTGGCTTGCGGATCCTTTCTCAGACGGCTCCATCGGCACGACGTCGACCACGGTCAGCCGGCCCTCGGAGACGGTAAAATGAATGTCAAAGCCCGCGAAGCCCATGCCGTAGCGGCGCGCGGGATCGTCCTGATAGGACGGCCGGGGATCGTGCGACAGCACGCCGAGCAGGGCGCTGCGGTGCGCCTCGGGGATGTGTGCGAGCAGCTCCGGCGGGAAATCGACGTCCAGCAGCAGGTCGGGCGCAAGAGCCGTGAAGCCTGCGCGGGCATCGGGAAAGCAGTCAGAATAGGGAAGATAGGGCTTGATATCAAAGACGGGCGTGCCGTCCATGAGGTCAGCCCCTGACAGGCACAGAACAGGCCCGAGCTTTGCATTCTGCCGGACGCCGGTCAGGACGACGCAGGACATGCCGAGCGGGTTCGGCCGGAACGGCGAGCGCGT
>DQIA01000068.1:19982-20148 GCA_003525905.1 Clostridiales bacterium | reverse complement strand
GCGGCGGGCGGACCGTCGGTGACCACGAGGCACGGCGGTTGGCGGAAAACTCCCAGATGAGCCACAGACGGTCAAAGCCCTCAATGCCGCGCAGGGCGTCCGGATTGCGGAACTCCGGCGTGAAGATCAGCTCCGAGCGCAGCTCCGGCACGACGCCGCTCTGGCG